>NZ_JADKSB010000012.1:0-123054 GCF_015350935.1 Curtobacterium sp. VKM Ac-2887
TGCGGAAACGACGACACCGAACGACCCCGCTCACAGGCGGCGTGTTGCGCGAGTCTGACGGTGTCCGGAGGACGATCCGTCATCGAACCTCCCGTGCCTCACATCCGGTACAAAGTGGGATCATGAGCGACGAAGAACGCCGGGCTGACCGGCTGGCGGCAATCATCGGTTGCGTAGCCGCTTTCGTCGCCATCATCGTTGTGATCGTGTGGGCTCTCGCGACCCAGTCCTCCGCCATCGCGACCTGACCAGTGGACCGTGGTCGACGACGGGCTGACGGTGAAGCTGTCGCGTTTCGCGACCCTCCACCGGGCGAAGCCACGCGGGCTGGGCGGCGTTCGTTGAGCCACCGGTCATCGGGACGGTCGGTTGCCGACCCTGGGAGCTATGTTGAGGGCCATGAGCAACCCGAATGCTTCTCAACATTCCAAGACGACGCTGGTCGTAGCCGGATTCATCCTGTTTGTGGCAGGAGTCGCCATGGCTGTCGTTGGATTCACCGACACGGGCCCATTCCTCGGTGCGGTGGGGTCATCATCGCCGTGTGCGGGGTCGTCGCAGTGATCGTGGCGGTCAGTAGGACGCCGGTCCGCTGAAGGATCGATTAGCGGGCACCGAGCGATGACCTGCCGGTGCTGTCAGCGGCCTGACCGACCAGCTCGTTCAGAAGAGATCAACACCACGAACGCCATAACGACGCACGCTGCTCCGATGATTTTTGTCGGTACACCTGGTGGCAACACGAAGAGCCCAACTCCGCAAGCCGCGAGCACGATCAGGAGCGTGAGAGTCCAAGGGCGGATGCGCATGCGTCTGCTTACCATCAACAGCGCCTCGCCGGCTCGATAGCCGATCTGCTAAGGGGCGCTCGAGTGGTCTGCGGGACGCCGAGGGAGCACGGCGGTGAGCACACCGCCGACAAGGAGGACGAGACCGAGGCCGGCGATGAAGAATTCGCCGATGACGTCCGGGGCATCAAAAACAGCATGCTCGTCGAACCAGGTCCCGAGGATCGCGCCGTCGACGTAGTCGACGGCCAGGATGACCAGGCCCAGGAAAGCCGAAATCCAAGCCCACAACCGCTGCATGCATCCGAGCATGGCCGATGGATCCGCCGCGCTGCTGAGAGCGTCGACGCCTAGCCAAGGCAAGCGATGGAAGCAGCTCCGGCCCGCCCTGCTGGCGGATCCTTCGCCGGGCGTTCGCGGCGTTGACCGGCTCTACTTACACGCTGGCAGTGCTAGGAATTCCGCGCAGCTATGTACGGTCCAACCGCTCTGACCGTAGGAGTCGTATGCAGATGTGGAAGCGACCTTGACTGCGGTGCCATTCACTTGCGCGAAGAACGGGACGGGATCGCCTTCGGTTGTTCGCTGGATCCAGGTAAGGGTGGCAGTTCGTCCGTGACGTGCAACCTGATCGAGGCACCGCAGTGCCTCTCCTGGCAGTTCACCGTTCCCGTGAACTTCCACCTGCCCGCAGTCCTTCCCCGTCGGTACGTGTACCCAGCTCGGTGCTCCGTCGAGTTTCCGAGCGGCGTCGACGGGATCAGCGGGGGTGCCACTGCAGGCTGCGAGGAGCGCCACAACGACGAGCGCGAGCCCTGCCCCGATGATCTGACGCTTGTCCACGAGATGAGCATGGCCGATATGGAAGCGCTCAACGGTCACGATCCAGCAACGTGTCGATAGCCGCTCGGTCAGCGGGACGGTGACGCGACGCCGCCGCGGATGGGTCAGTAGCCGCGGCGGTAGAGCGTTTGAAACACGAACACCCAGACGACGAGGGCGGCCAACCCGACCCCGCCGATCCACTTCGCGGTCGTGCCACCGGTGAACAGCAGCCAGAAGCACAGCGCGGTCAAGAACCCGGTGCCGACTGCAATGGGGATTCGATAGCGCGTTGTCCATGTCTTTGGGATGGGGTCGTCAGGTTCGTCAACATCGCTCACGACGTGAGCGTAGTTCCGGCGACGACAGGCAAAGTGGCCTCGGCGAACTTGTGCGGCTTCACGCCTCGACGAGTTCCGTTGGCCGATCAGCTGCCGGACGCCGCGAGTGGAGGGTTGAATGCAAGCATGTTGTCCCGCCTGCCGCCTCGTGTGCTCGGCCTTGCAATCGACGCGGGGGCTCTGGCCGCAGGACTCGTCATTGCGCTCATCGGCGGCGGCGTCGGGTACGTCGGGCTCATGGCCGGAGGGCTGGTCATCAGCGCGATGGGATTCGTGGCCGCGATCGTTGGTGCGATTGGCTTCGCACTGCACGGGTCCGCCCGATCCGACGGTGAGTGAACGGAACAATCCTGAGCCGATGGGAGTGTCCGATCGGCGATCGGCGATCGGCTACCGGCCGCGCTGGTTGTCGCTTCCTCGTCGCCACTCTCCGCCGGCGCACACCCCAATCCGCGTCCCGATGAGCGATCGCTCACCGAACACCGAATTGGCAGGCTCACACCTCCCAGTCCGACCGGTAGGTTCTGCCGCTGAGCAGACTCGCGAGCTCAGCGTGCACCGTCATGGTCTTGCTCAGGCGGGCGGCCCGGTCCTCGCTGAGCGTGTCTGCTTCCCAGTCCCGCTCCGAGAAGTACGCCGTGTACGGGTTCACCACGCATTTGAAGTCCAACATCAGGGACTGTGTGAGCGCGCCGGTCGCCATGTAACTGTGTGGCAGACCGGCAGCGCACACGAAAGTGACCACTTTGTCGAACCAAGCCGCACAACGGCCGTCGCCGGTCGCGCCTGTGGCCTCGATGAGCGATTTAACGGTGGACGACGGAGCCCAGTTGTAAATCGGGAACGCCAGCACCACCCCGTCAGCCTCACGGACGAGACTGTGGAGCGCGCCGAACGCATCACTGTCGAACACCCGGTCGTTGTCGAAAGCCGGCAACGCGACCGATGCGAGGTCAATGACGTCGGATCGGTGTCCCGTCGCGGTCAGGAGGGCTGCCGATTGCTCGGCGAGACGGCGACTGCAGCTGGCGGGGTCGAGGCTGCATGAAATGACGGGCAGGCGCAGGGAGACCATCAGGTCACGGTACCGAGTTGTTCGCAGGTCGAACTGGCGCGATCTGTACGGCCGGTGTCACGACGCTCGCTGGTGCCGCAGGACCGAGTCCGATTGGCTGATCGTGTGACCGACAAAGACGTCCGCGACTCTCGCAAAGCGGCGAGCCTGGGCACTCGACCGCCTCCAGTACGATCTCTCCTCGCCGCCCTTGCACGCCAAGCGAACGTGTCGGCGCGGACGTTCTCACGCCGGTTCACGGCCGACACCGGCGTCACCCCGATGTAGTGGGTCCTCCGCGCCAGGATCGACCTGGCCAGAGAACTCCTCGAACGCACCGACTTCACCATGACCCAGATCGCCGAAGCGACCGGGCTGCGATCCGACGCAAACCTCCGCCGCCACTTCGGCAGCATCGTCGGCGCCTTCCCCACCGCGTACCGAACCACGTTCCAGGAATGAAACCCTGTCGCAGTAGCGCATCGGTCATCGGGACATGCATGCTGCAGGTGCTGCGACGAGTACAACGACGTCAGCCCTGGGTCCCTTCTTGCGACCGTTGTGGTCTTCGCGCCGACGGCGCATGGTGGCCAGGCAATTCCGCAGCCCCTCACGAGGCCGTCCGCTGGCTCACCAGGTCAGTGAGCGCGCGTCCCCTGATCTGTGTCACGTCGGGCCCTACGCCTCGTTGCCCGACGGAAGCCCATGAGCACGGCGCCGCACACAACCGTCGCGATGATGCCAATGGCCGTGTCGCCGGTCGACTCGCTTCCGTAGTTTGACCAGGGCAGTCCGAGAGTCCATTGCAGTGCAGGGCCCGCTACGAGTAGCGCTCCGGCCGGTACGACGACGATGAGCAAGGCGCGGCGGCCGCTCCAAGCAGGATGAAGCAGAACGACCAAGGAGGCCGCGGCGACGACCGCGAAAGCACCGTAGATTCACGATGCTCCGGACATCCGCCAGCCGTCGTGTGCGAACCAGTCTTGGACCCCACGGATGGTCCGTGCCCAAGCATGCTGACCTCGGCCATGTGTCGACGAGATGACAGGCAACGGCCACCCGATGATCGCGAGAACTCCGGCGATTGCGCTCGCGATTCCAAGCAAGACCGCCCCGGAGCGCGACCCGGTTCTGGGCTCGACGTCGAAGTCGGAGATGCTCACGCGGAGGAGGCTATCGGGCGAGAGCGACGCGCGGAGGGACAGCGCGGTTCCGATGCGGTGGGACAGCAGAACGTGCCAGATCCGTGCCGAGTGTCCTGTGTGAACCAGAGGACGTGGCCGCAGGAACACGAAAACCCCCGGCCGGACCTGATGGTCCTGCCGGGGGCTTCTCGGTGGTGGGCGATACTGGGATCGAACCAGTGACCTCTTCCGTGTCAGGGAAGCGCGCTACCGCTGCGCCAATCGCCCAGATTCCCTGTCTGAACCGGAGTTCGCACAGGATCTGGAGGGTGTTGCTGGAGGTGGGGACGGGATTCGAACCCGCGTGGACGGCTTTGCAGGCCGCTGCCTAGCCTCTCGGCCACCCCACCATCGAGGTTCACGTCTCCGTGAGTACCCGAACGGTGGGATACCCTCTGGTGAGTCGCAGGGCTTCGAAAAGCCCCACACTCGAGCGGATGACGAGATTCGAACTCGCGACCCTCACCTTGGCAAGGTGATGCGCTACCACTGCGCCACATCCGCATTTGTCTTTCCGCTGTCGCGGCGACGACGTAAACTCTATACGAACCCAGGGTCATCCACCAAAATCCATCCCGTTCACCGGGCGTGTCCCCCGAGTTCATGCGGATTCGGCCGGTTCGAGCCCCCTCGCACGGCGCAGTCTTCGCCATGTGGTGCGCAGTTGCGTGCTCCGTGCCTGCTTTCAGGCCCGCACCATGCGGTCAAGCTCGCACGGAGGCGCCAATGCCGCACCGTGCGAACGTGCCCCAACGCCGCACGGTGCGCCGCTGCACACGCGCAGCGCGCCACACCCGGGGCGCGCGCCGTGTTCGATGCACCGCCGGACTTCCGCTACTATCGACTCGCACGAACAGTGCAGGGGGCGATTGGCGCAGTTGGTAGCGCGCTTCGTTCACACCGAAGAGGTCATCAGTTCGAGTCTGGTATCGCCCACCCTTGAGACAGAGCCCGACGCAGCAGCGTCGGGCTCTTGTCATCTCACCCGGCCGCAGTACGCGGGCCACACCACCAGCACGATCGGACGAAGGGGCGCATGACCGACGTCGACCTCGAGTTCGCCCGGGTCCGAGCGGTCCTCGACCGTCCGACCCTGCGCCTCATGTCCCGCCCGACGAGCGCGACGGTCCTCGCCGTGTTCCGCACGGTGTTCGACCGCGACGTCCAGTACGTCCCCGCCGACCGTATGCACCTGCAGGTCGAGGAGCACGTCGCGCGCCTGCAGGCATCGGGTGCACGCGTGCCGGCGAGCGAACAGCACGAGCAGAGCGAGCAGGACCCCCGACCGAACGGCCGTGCCCTCTGCCGTGAGTGGGTGGCGGCCCAGTGGCTGGTCCGCTCCAACTCCCCCGACGGCGACGAGCAGTACTCCCTGACGAGTCACGCGCTCGAGGCCCTGAGCCTCGTCGACGCCCTGTCGGCCGACCGCGCATTGATCAGCGAGAGCCGCCTCGCGATGATCGTCGACGCCGTGCACCGCTGGGCCGCCCGTGCCGAGCCGGACCCCGACGTGCAGATCCGCCGCATCGACGCCCAGATCGCCGAACTGCGGGCCGAGCGTGAGCGCCTCGAGCACGGCGACGACGTCGTCACCGTCGAGGACGACCGGATGCGCGACGGGTACACGAACATCTCCGACCTGATCCGGCAGCTGCCGAGCGACTTCAAGCGCGTCGAAGAGGCCGTCGCGACGATGCACCGCTCGATCGTCGAGGACTTCCGACAAGAGGTCCGCCCGATCGGCGAGATCCTCGACGACTACCTCGCGCGCACCGACAACCTGATGCAGGCGACGCCCGAGGGCCGCGCGTTCGAGGGCGCCTTCGAGCTGCTGCGCGACGACGCCCTGCTGCTCCGCCTGCGCGACGACATCGCGACGATCCTGTCCCACTCGTTCGCCGACGGCCTCGGAGCCGGTGAGCGTCGCGCGTTCCGCAACACCGTGACGATCCTCCGCCAGGGCATCGAGGACGTCCTCGCCCAGCGGCGTCAGCTCACCGCGACCCTGCGCGACCAGATCGTCGCCCACGACGTGGTCCGCGACCGTGAGCTCGACGCCGTGATCCGCTCGATCAACCGCGGCCTGGCGACGCTGATGGACCAGGGCGGTGCGCGCGACCGCATCCCGCTCCCCCTGCTGCCGGCGGCGGCCGAGGTCGGCACCCTGCGCGAGCGCTTCTACGACCCGGACGCCGAGTCGGTGCCGCCACCCATCGAGGAACCCGACGACGACGTCTTCGAGGACCTCGACGTCGAGATGCTCCGCAAGCACGGCGGACCGCTCCTGACCGAGCTGCGCGCCGCGCTCCGGTTCGCCGAGGCCGACTCGAGCGTCGACGCCTTCCACGGGCTGCCGCCAGAGCAACGTCGACCGGTCGAGCTGTTCGGCCTCGCCCACCTGCTCACCGGACGCGACGACTTCGAGTCCGCCGCGCACGTCGCCGAGCACCGCACGGTGCGCCCGGACGGCAGCCCGGTCACCTTCCACATGCCCACCGCTGCGCTCGCTGCCGAGCACGCGCCGGTCGGCGATCCCCACGACGACAACGCACAGGAGGCACGGTGAGCGACACGACGCCGGCACCGGTCGACGAGACCGTCCCGTACGACGACCCCGCAACGGTCGTGCAGGACGACGAACGCGACGAGTCCAGCTTCGCCCTCTTCGAGGGCGACGAGGGCCGGCTCGACGAGCACCAGCGCCGCGCGCTGGTGGCGCTGCTCCGGCACTCGTACGTCAGCTCCCGGACGCACCCCGACGAGTGGCGTGCGGTGCTCGACGCCGAGTACCAGTTGCGGTCGCGTCTGAACGACCTGTTCCTCGAGCTGCACGTCGACCGTGACCGCGAGGTCGCGTGGAAGCGCCAGGCCCGTTCGGAGAGCCAGCGCCGCACGTTCCCGACGTTGCTGCGCGACCTGCCGTACACCCGCGAGGAGACGATCGTCCTCGTCTACCTGCGGATGCGCCTGCGCGCCGACGCCCGACCTGGTCCGGACCAGGTGGTCGTCGACCGCGCGGAGATCCTCGGGCACGTCGCCGGCTTCCGACCAGCGACCGCGACCGACCGCACGCGCGACGAAGGCCGGGTGGCGAAGGCCGTCGAGCGCCTCGTGACGGCACGCATCCTCATCCGCACCTCGGACCCGGACCGCTTCCGGGTGGCGAGCGTCGTCGAGGTGCTGCTCCCCCTGGAGCGCCTGCTGGAACTGGACACGTGGCTGCGGACCACCACCGCGCACGAAGACGCGACCGACCAGGGCGGCGAGCCGACCGACGGAGCCGCCACGGGCCTCCCGGCAGACGGCGAAGCCGAGACCGACACCGATGACGACGGCGAGACGGAAGCATGACCGACACCTTCCAGATCCCCGCGCTGTTCGACACGGTCGCGCAGTGGCGCGCCGAGTCGATGCAGGTCGTGAACTGGGGCGGGTTCCACGGCCACCGGCAGGTCGAGCTGTCCGGCACCGCGACGCTCATCTCCGGCGCGTCCGGCACCGGCAAGTCCACGCTGATGGACGCGTACCTGGCCGTGATGATGCCGTCCGACGTGCCGTTCAACGGCGCCTCGAACGACGCCACGACGGGTCGCGCGCGCAGCGCCGACCAGCGCAACCTGCTCACGTACCTGCGGGGCAAGGTCGACACCCGCCGTGACCCCGAGTCCGGTGCCCTGCGCGACGTCAACCTGCGCGGCGACGACCAGACCACCTGGGGTGCGGCCGCGGTCACGTTCCGGAACGACGACGAGCGGCGCTTCACGGTGCTGCGGGCGTACATCGTGCCGAGGCGTGCGCGGGGCGTCGGCGACATCCAGATGACCATGGCGACGGTCGACGACACCTTCGACCTGCGTCGGCTCGAGGAGTTCGTGCCGACCCGCTTCCACCACCTCGAGCTGACCGGACGCGTACCGGGGCTGGTGATCCGCGACACCTACCAGGAGCTCGCGTACACGCTGCAGACCCGGCTCGGCATCGGCGACTCCGGCGGCGGGAACCGGGCGATGCGCCTGCTCGCGCGCATCCAGGCCGGGCAGCACCTGCCGACCGTCGACGCGCTGTACAAGTCGCTCGTGCTCGAGACCCCGGGCACCTACGAGGCGGCCGACCGCGCCCTCGCGCACTTCTCCGCGCTCGACGAGGCGTACGAGGCGATGGACACCGAGGAGCGCAAGGTCCGCATCCTCTCCCCGATCACCGACCTGCACGACGAGATCGAACGCTCGAAGGCCGCGGCCGAGGCCCTGGACGGCATCGCCACCGGCGCCGAGGTCTCCCCGTTCGCGCACTGGACGGCCTCGCGGAAGCGGGACCTGCTCGACGCCGAGGTGGACCGCAACGGCCGGGAGCGTACCGCCTCCCGCGCCGAGGTCGCCGCCGCCGAGGCCCGGCACGCCGCCGTGGAGATCGAGCTGCGTGACGCCGAGGCGCGGCTGCGCGACCAGGGCGGCAACGCGCTCGCCCAGCTCGAGGACCGCATCGAGCGACTCACCCGTGAGCGCGACGCGGTGGTCCGGACCCGGGCGACGTTCGACGAGCGCACAGCGGTGCTCGGCACGTCCGTCGCGACCGAGGCCGACTTCACTGCCGCGCAGCGCAGCTCGCACGAGTTCCTCGGTTCCTACGCTGCTTCGCGCTCGTCGTTGGACGACCGCCGCGACGCCCTGACGCGCGAGGAGTACCCGCTGCTCGACCGGGAGCGCTCGCTGCGCCAGGAGCGGCAGTCGCTCGAGCACCGTCAGGGCGCGATGCCCCTGCCGATGCACGAGGCCCGGCTCGCGATGGCCCGGGCCGCCGGCATCGACCCCGCCGACCTGCCGTTCGTCGCCGAACTGCTCGACGTGCAGCCCGGCGAAGAGCGCTGGCGCACGGCGATCGAGTCCGTGCTGGCCCCCGTCGCCCGCACCCTGCTGGTCGACCAGGACCGCCTCGGCGCGTTCAGTGAGGCGATCGACGCGCTCCGCCTGCCCGTCCGCGTGCAGTTCGAGGGCGTACCGACCGGACCACACCTGGACCTCGACGGCGATCCCGCGATGGTCTCCGGCAAGCTCGCCATCAAGCACTCGCCGTTCAGCACCTGGGTGCGGGAGCGGATCGAGTCGGACCGCACCGACGCCCGTTGCGTCACCGACGCCTCGGAGCTCGGTGGTGGTGGCCGGCGCGTGACCGAGTCCGGCCAGCTCCGCGACGGCCGGCGTGGTGCGCACGGTGACCGCCGCCAGGCGAACGTCATCGGCTTCACGAACGAGGCCCGCGTCGCCGCCGTCGAGCAGGAGCTCGCGTCGATCGCGCAGGACCTCGCCACGCTCGAGGCCCGTCGCACCGACGTCGCACAGGACCTCACCGCGCTCGACGTCCTCCGCGCCGCGCACCAGCACGTGGTCGACGTGACGTGGGACGCCATCGACGTCCAGGGCGTCGAGACCTCGCTGGCACGCCTCGACGAGGAACGGCAGGCACTCCTCGCCGCCGACGACGGCCTCCGGACCCTGCGCGCCTCGGTCGCCCGCCTGCGGAAGTCGCTCGACGAGACCGCGGACCGCCGCTCCGCTGCACGGCTCTCCGTGCAGCGCCTCGAGGAGCGGCACGCCGTGCTCGTGGACGGCCAGGACGCCGCCGCCGAGATCCTGTCGCGTTTTGACGACACCCCCGAGTCGTTGCCCGACGACGAGCAGTCGCGACTCCTCGCCGAGACGTTCGCCGAGGTCGGTGCACCGGACGGTGTGGACGGTTTCGACGACGCCACCCGACGGCTCCGACGGCGCCTCGAGGAGCGGCTGTCGCAGGCACTCGACGGTGCCGCAGCGGCCTCGACGTCGTTGACGCTCACGTTCCAGCGGTACCAGGACGCCTGGGCGGACCCGAACCTCGGCACCGGCGTCGCGTCGTACCCGGACTACCACGCCATCCTCGACCAGATCGTCGCGACCGGCCTGCACGCCCGCCGCACCGAGTGGCGTCGCCGGCTGTCGCAGTGGAGCGGCGAGGACCTCGTGCCGCTCGCCGGAGCCTTCGACCGGGCCGTCGTCGAGATCGAGGAGCGCCTCGAACCCGTCAACGAGATCCTGCGGGACCTGCCGTTCGGCGCGAACCGCGACCGCCTGAAGATCCAGATCCGGCGGGTCACCCGCGAGGACGTCACCGCGTTCCGCCGCGAGCTCCGCGCCCTGTCCGCCTCGGTCGACGCCGAGCTGACCGACGACGTGCTCGAGACCCGGTTCCGCCGGCTCCGGCGCTTCATGGCCGTCATCCGCCCCGACCCCGACGCTGCCCGTGGCCGCACCACCCAGCGCGACGCCGTGCTCGACGTCCGGCGGCACATGGAGATCACGGCGGTCCGCTACGACACGTCGGGCAACGACCTCGGTGTGTACTCGTCGCTCGGTGACAAGTCCGGTGGAGAGACGCAGGAGCTCGTGGCGTTCATCGTCGGTGCGGCGCTCCGCTACCAGCTCGGCGACGAGACCCGGCCCCGGCCGCGGTTCGCCCCGGTGTTCCTCGACGAGGCGTTCATCAAGGCGGACTCGGAGTTCGCCGGTCGTGCGGTCACCGCGTGGCTCCGGCTCGGTTTCCAGCTGGTGGTGAGTGCGCCGCTCGACAAGGTCACGGCGCTCGAGCCCTCGATGGAGCGGCTGCTCTCGATGCGCAAGCACCCCGAGACCGGTCACTCGTCCATCACCGAGATCGCCCGGGTCCCCGCCGACGCCTGACGCTTGCCGAGAGGTCACGAACTGTCGGATGGCGGCGGCGCCGCCGACAGTTGGTGACCACTCGACGCGCGGCAGGCGGCGTGTCCTGACCACCCGGCACACGCTGTGGGAACGGCCGACGGCGGCCTGGAGGCGCGGTGCGGGCCCGCCACGGGCGTCCCGGCCGCTCGTCCGCCGGTCGCAACACCCTGCTCACCTTCGCGCACTGGTCACGATGCGTCGCCTGGCGGCGCCGCCGCCGACGGCCTGCGACCACTCGGAGCACGGCCGACGGGATGTCGTGGCCACCCGGCGGGTGCTTCGTCAGCGTGTCGACAGGCGCCGCACAGACGATCCTTGACCACTCGCCGCTACGGTGATGCCGTGTTCGGACGCCGCTCCCCCAAGCCCCGCCCCGACGACGCCCCCGGCCTCGGCATCGGTGCGCTCGTGCAGGTCATCGACTCCGCGGAGGTCGGCGAGCGGTGGGCCGACGAGCCGATCGGTGTGATCGTGGCTCCCGGTGGCAACCAGATCGTCGGCTACCCCGGCGTCGGCGAACCGCTGTCGTGGACCGTCGCGTTCGAGGAGCCCGTGTACACGAAGGACGGCCGCGGCCCATTCGAGCGCGCGACCGTCCTGAGTCGTCAGTTGGTGCCGATCACGACCGGCAGCGGCGAGTAGCCCAGCGGGCTCAGTACTCTTCGGAGCCGCTCTTCATCATGGCGGCGACCGCCATGCAGCAGCCCACACCACCGAGGACGCCGATGCCGATGATGATGCCGGCGATGAGTTCGAGCATGGGGTGACTCCTTGGTTGCTTCGGCCGTGTGGCTTCCCTCAGGTTAGCGGATGCCGCGACGGATCAGCGGATACCGCGCATGAGCTTCAGGACCGGCTTGGCCAGGACGAGCAGGACCACGCCGACCGCGACGGCGACGAGACCGAGCACGGCGAAGTACGGCGCCTCGTTCGCCGGGTCGTAGTACTGCGACAGCACCCCGGTGACGGCTGTGCCGAGCGACACGGACAGGAAGAACAGCGCGACCATCTGCGTCTGGAACTTCGGCGGCGCGAGCTTCGTGGCGACGGACTGCCCGACGGGTGACAGCAGCAGCTCGGCGAGCGTGAAGACGAGCAGGATGCCGACCAGGGCGAGCAGCGGCGTGCCGTTCTGGCCCGAGCCGACGAAGGGCAAGAACAGCAGGAACGCGACGCCCATGATGCCGGTGCCCAGGCCGAACTTCGTCGGGGTCGACGGCTGGCGGTCGCCGAGCTTGGTCCAGAGCGCCGCGAAGACCCCGGACAGCACGATGATGAAGACCGGGTTGATCGACTGCACCCACGAGACCGGCATCTCCCACCCGAAGAGCGAGCGGTTCAGTCGCTCGTCGGAGTACACCGTGACGACGGTGAACTGCTGCTGGTAGAGCGACCAGAACACGGCGCTGCCGATGAAGAGCGGGATGAACGCGAACACCCGCGACCGCTCCTGCGCCGTGATGCCGCTCGTCAGGATGACGACGAAGTACCCGATCGTGGCGAGGATCACGATCGCGACGACCACGGTGGGCAGGTTGCCGACGTTCAGCAGCCCGGTCAGGACGGCGACCGCGATCACGACCAGGGCGACGACGACCCCGATGCCGATCAGCGGCAGGCGTCGGCGGTCGACCGGGTTCGTGACGTGGCGCACCGTGTCGGGCAGGTTCTTCCGACGGATGGCGTACTGGACCAGGCCGGCTGCCATGCCGACGGCGGCGAGCCCGAAGCCGTAGTGGAAGCCGAGCGAGCTCTGCAGCAGCCCGGTCAGGAGCGGCCCGAAGAACGCACCGAGGTTGACGCCGAGGTAGTACAGCGAGAAGCCGGCGTCACGGCGGGGGTCGTCGCGGCTGTAGAGCCCACCGACGATCGTCGTGGCGGTCGCCTTGAGTCCGCCGGACCCGAGCGCGATGAGCACGAGCCCGACGCCCACGCCGGCCACCCCGGGGATGAGCGCCAGGGCGATGTGGCCGAGCATGACGACGATCGCGCTGCCGAACAGTGTGCGGTCGGCACCGAGCAGCCGGTCGGCGATCCACGCGCCGATGATCGTGAACAGGTACACGGCGCCGCCGTACGCGCCCATGATCCCGGTCGCGATGCCCTTGTCGATCCCCAGGCCGCCCTGCGTGACCGTGTAGTACATGTAGATCAGGACGATGCCCTGCATGCCGTAGAACGAGAACCGCTCCCAGAGCTCCACCGCGAAGGGCGTCGACAGCTCGAACGGCTGTCCGAAGAAGGTGCGTTTGGGCTTGGGATCGTGTCCCGTGGTGGAGCCTGACATGTCGGCCAGTCTGCCCCGCGGGCCGGTGGCGCGCCCAATCGTTGATGGGTGCTCATCAAATCGATCGACGCGTGCAGTTGGAGGGTTCCCACCATCGTGGTCGGTCCGTGCCGGGCAGCGTTGTGCGGCCCGCACGGCGTTCCGTCGGCTCCCGGCGGTGGTGTCTAGCGTGGGGAGCGCAACACCGGACACCGCAGTTCAGGAGGACTCCGACCATGGTCGACACCGCATCCGCGCAGCACACCGGCACGCCCACGGCGAAGCACGACGCCGGCGTGAACCCGGGCACGAACGCCAGCGAGAACTCGGGCAAGAACGCGAGCAAGCACACGAGCGACAACGCGGGCAAGCACACCGACATCCGCATCGACGTCGACATGGTCGAGACCCTCCTGCTCGGCCGCTGGGCCGAGGACCGCCGGATCTCCCGCCGCCTCGTGCTCGACCCCGCACTGCACAAGACCGAGGGACTCGGCACCATCGAGCACCGTGCCCGCGCGTTCGAGCAGCTGCAGATCCTGGTCGACGCCGGAGCCATCCAGCGCCCGTACCCGCCCGAGCTCGGCGGCCAGGACAACCACGGCGGCAACCTGGCGGCGTTCGAGGAGATCACCACCGCCGACCCGTCGCTGCAGATCAAGGCCGGCGTGCAGTGGGGCCTGTTCGGCTCCGCGGTGCACCACCTCGGCACCGCACGGAACCACGAGGAGTTCCTGCCCGGCATCATCGGGTTCGACGTCCCCGGCTGCTTCGCCATGACCGAGACCGGCCACGGTTCGGACGTGCAGAACATCGCCACGTCAGCGACCTACGACCCCGCCACGCAGGAGTTCGTCGTGCACACGCCGTTCCGCGGGGCGTGGAAGGACTACATCGGCAACGCGGCCCTGCACGGCAAGGCGGCCGTCGTCTTCGCGAAGCTCGTCACCCAGGGCGTCGACCACGGCGTGCACGCGTTCTACGTGCCGCTCCGTGACGACGACGGCGCGTTCCTGCCGGGCGTCGGCGGCGAGGACGACGGCGTCAAGGGCGGCCTGAACGGCATCGACAACGGCCGGCTGCACTTCGACCACGTCCGCGTCCCCCGCACGAACCTGCTGAACCGCTACGGCGACGTCGCCGAGGACGGCACCTACAGCTCGCCGATCGACTCGCCCGGACGCCGCTTCTTCACGATGCTCGGCACCCTGGTGCAGGGCCGCGTGTCGCTCGACGGTGCCGCGGTCGTCGCCCAGAAGATCGGGCTGCAGATCGCGCTGACGTACGCGATGCAGCGCCGGCAGTTCCCGACGGCGGGCGGTGTCGAGGGCGTCCTGCTCGACTACGGCCGGCACCAGCGCCGGCTCATCCCCCGTCTGGCGACGGTGTTCGCGCAGTCGTTCGCGCACGAGCAGCTGCTCCGCACCTTCGACGACGTGTTCAGCGGGCGTGCCGACACCCCGGAGCGCCGCGAGGACCTGGAGACCCAGGCCGCCGCGTTCAAGTCACTGTCGACGTGGTCCGCGCTCGACACCCTGCAGGAGTGCCGCGAGGCCTGCGGCGGCGCCGGCTTCCTCGCGGAGAACCGCCTGACGAGCCTGCGCGCCGACCTCGACGTCTACGTGACGTTCGAGGGCGACAACACCGTCCTGCTGCAGCTCGTCGGCAAGCGTTTGCTCACCGACTTCCGGAAGCGCGCGCCGCGCGACGCCGCGTCGACCGCCAAGTTCGTCGCGTCGCAGGTGGGCGCGAAGCTCGCGGACGCCTCGGGCCTCCGCCGGCTGGGCCAGACCGTCGCCGACCGCGGGTCGCTCGCCGCGAGCGTCACGGACCTGCACGACCCCGCCACGCAGCGCGCGCTGCTCGCCGGCCGCGTGGACACCATGGTCACCGAGATCGGGCTCCGGCTGAACACCGCCGGCAAGGACCGCGCCCGCCAGGCCGTGCTCCTGAACCGGTCGCAGCACGAGCTGATCGAGGCTGCGCGCGCCCACGCGGAACTCATGCAGTGGGACGCCTTCACCGAGGGGCTCGACGCGGTCCCCGAGGGCGACACCCGTCGGGTCCTCGTGTGGCTGCGCGACCTGTTCGCGCTGGGACTGCTCGAGCAGCACCTCGACTGGTACCTGGTGCACGGCCGTCTGAGCGCGCAGCGTGCCCGTGCGGTGTCGGCGTCGATCGACCGGCTCGTGGCGCGGCTCCGTCCGGTGGTCCCGCAGCTCATCGAGACCTTCGGCTACGAGCCCGGCCACGTGCGGGCGCCGATCGCGCTCGGCGAGGAGCAGGCGCGCCAGGACGAGGCCCGTGCGTGGTTCGCCGCCGAGGCGGCAGCCGGACGACTCCCTGAACAGGAGAAGAAGCCCCGCGCGTAGCCGCCCGTCGTTCCGTCCGGTCCGCGCCCCGCCATCGTCGTCGCGCCCTGAAGAGTCGGGGCGCGATGCCCGCCACGGGGCGCGCCCGCGAGCGACTACTCGGTCGGGTCCGTCGGCTGGGCGGACCCGCCGAGCGCGGCACGCAGCCGTGCCTCGGCGTCGTCACCGGAGGCACCGGTCGCGCCGGCAGCCGCAGCGGCCTCGGCGTTCGCCTCGGTGACCGCCCGCACGACCTCTTCACGCTGGATCTTCACCCCGCGTGGTGCGTCGATGCCGATCCGGACGCCGTCGCCCCGGGCGTCGAGGACCGTGATGACGATGTCGTCACCGACGAGGATCCGCTCGCCGACCTTCCGCGTGAGTACCAGCACCCGCTCAGCCTAGCGACAGGACGGGGACCCCCAGCAGGTCGACGGACTCCGGCGTGGCGGTCTCCCCCGCGCCGATCGCGACGACACCGGCCACCGGCAGCCGTGCGGCCACCGCGGACACCATCGCCGCGGTGTCCTCGGGCTTCCGTCCGACGTCGACGACCACCCAGACCTGGTCGGCCTCGATCCCTTCGCCGGTCGCCCGGTCGTCCCACGCGGCGACGGCGAGCACCGCGTGGCCGTCGCGCACGCCGTCGGCACGCGCGAGGATGGCGGACCGCCGGTCGGCGGCGTCCGTCGGCCGCAGCGCGTGCCGGACGGCGAACAGCCCGGCCGCGGCGTCGACGTCGTTCGCCCGGCCGACCAACAGGACCAGGTCACCGTCAGCAGACCGCACTACCGGGACAGCAGATCGCACGGCAGGCGCCGTGGACCGGGCCGCGCGCCGGCCGGGCGCGACGTCGGGGACGGTGGCCGGGCCTCCTGGCAGGGTGTCGGTGACGGCCTGGAGGCGCGGGTCGACGTCCGCAGGCCCGTCCGCTCCGGGCAGGGCGCGCGTCGGGCGCGGGGCGCTCCCCGTGATCCCGTCCGCCACGAAGCCGTCGAGCACCGACGCGAACGCGTCGGCACGCGTCGCCTGGGTGCCGTCACCGCGCGCGATGCGGGCCTCGGCCGCGTCGGCGTCGGCGAGCAGCGCCGCGATGCCGATCCGCTGGACGGGTGAGTCGGCGATCACGACGCGTGCGGTCGGGGTCTCCCCCGGTTCCGGCACCTCGACGGTGGCCTCGACGTGCGCCTTGCGGAACAGCCCGCCGATGCCCGGCGTGGTGACCCGCTCGGCGGCGACGATCCGTGCACCCGCGCCGAACTCGGTCCGGACGGCGTCGCGGACCTCGTCGAGCGTCGCGCCGTTACGCTGCAATCGGGTCGGCGGCACGGACCACTCCCACGGTCTCGATGGTGGAGCCCGCGGCGGTGGCCTCCTGGTACGACAGCACCGGGAGCCCGTTCGACTGGGCGGCGACCATGCGGTGCACGGCCGGGCGGAGCTGCGGGGCGCAGACCAGGACGGCGGACAGGCCCTGGTCCTCGATGCTGCGCACGGCATCGCGGACGGAGCCCAGGACCTGCTCGATGCGGTGGGCGTCGAGGACGATCTGGCTGCCCTGTTCGGATGGTCGCAGGCCCTCGAGCATCGACTGCTCGAGCAGCGGGTCGATCATGATGACGCGCAGGGTGCCCTGGTCGGTGTACCGGGCTGCGAGGGCGGGGCCGAGTGCGGCGCGGGCGGCCTCGACCAGGCCCTCGGGGTCGGTGGAGGCCTTGGCGCGCAGGGTCAGCGCCTCGCAGATCCGCCCGAGGTCGTTGATCGGCACGCGTTCGGCGAGCAGGCCCTGCAGCACGCGCTGGAGTTCGGCCATCGAGAGCATGCCCGGCACGAGTTCCTCGACCGCGGCGGGGTTGACCTGCTTGACGCCCTCGGTCAGGACCTTGACGTCCTCTCGGGTGAGCAAACGGGCGGCGTTGTCGCCGATGACGGCCTGCAGGTGCGTGACGAGCACGGACACCCGGTCGATCACCGTGGCGCCGGTCATCTCGGCGGCGTGCCGGAGTTCGGCGGGCACCCACTTGCCGGTCAGGCCGAACACGGGCTCGACCGTCGAGGTGCCCGGCAGGCCGTCCAGGTGGTCGCCGAGCGCCAGGACGCTGCGGGCCGGGGCGGTGCCGCGGCCGGCCTCGACGCCGGCGATCCGGATGGCGTAGGTCGACGGCGGCAGGTCGATGCTGTCGCGGGTGCGGACCGGCGGCACGACGATGCCCATGTCGACAGCGATCTTGCGACGGAGGGCACGGACCCGGCCGAGCAGGTCGTCGGAGGCGCCGGACACCATGTCGACCAGGTCGGGCGCCAGCAGGATCTCGAGGGCGTGCACGCGCATCTGCTCGATGAGGTCCTCGGGGGTGTCGCCGGAAGGCGCGGCGGCCTCGAGGGCCTGCTGCTCGGCGGCGGCCGACTCGGCGTTCGCGGCGTTCCGGCCGATGCGCCACGCGGTGAACAGCAGGGTCGCACCGACGAGCAGGAAGGGCAGGATCGGCATGCCGGGGATGAACCCCATCGCGATGGCGGCGACGCCGGCGATCATCAGGGCGTTGCGCGACTGCGACAGCTGGGTGGCGGCCGAGGCCCCCATCTCGGACTCCGCGCCGGAGCGGGTGACGATCATGCCGGTGGAGACCGCCATGAGCAGGGCCGGGATCTGCGTGACGAGGCCGTCGCCGATCGTCAGGATGCCGTACTTCGACAGGGCGTCGGTGGCGGAGAGCCCGTTCTGCAGCATGCCGATCGCGATACCGCCGACCAGGTTGATGATGATGATCAGGATGCCGGCGATCGCGTCGCCCTTGACGAACTTCGAGGCGCCGTCCATCGCGCCGTAGAAGTCGGCCTCGGCGGAGACCGCGGCGCGGCGGTCCTTCGCCTGCTGGTCGGTGATGAGCCCGGCGTTCAGGTCGGCGTCGATCGCCATCTGCTTGCCGGGCATGGCGTCGAGGGTGAACCGTGCCCCGACCTCGGCGACGCGCTCGGCACCCTTCGTCACGACGACGAACTGGATGACGATGAGGATCAGGAAGATCACCGCGCCGATGATGATCGACCCGGACACGGCGACGTGGCCGAACGCCTGGATGACGTCGCCGGCGAAGCCCTCGCCGAGCACGAGCCGGGTCGACGCCACGTTCAGGCCGAGGCGGAACAGCGTCGCGACGAGCAGCAGCGACGGGAACACCGAGAAGTCGAGCGGCTTCTTCACGAACAGCGTCGTGAGCAGGATCACCAGCGCCAGCAGGATGTTGATGATGATCAGGAAGTCGAGCAGGAACGACGGCACCGGCAGGATCAGCAGCAGGATGATGCCGACGATGAACACCGGGACGACGAGCTTCGGCAGGTCCTTGCGGTTCATGCGGGGAGTCCTTCGGTCGGGGTCTCGGCGATGCGCGGTGCGCGGAGTTTGCGGGGGCGGAGGTCACCGGTCAGCGTGGCCGGGTCGATGACGCTCGCCACCTCGTCGGGCGTGGTCGGCCTCGGCGGTGCGTGGGTGCCGGCAGCGGCGCCGCGGGCCTTCAGGGCCATCACGAACGACAGCACCCGGGCGACCGGCGTGTACAGGTCGACGGGGATCTCGTGCCCGAGCTCGCACGCGGCGTGCAGCGCTCGGGTGAGTGGGACGTCGCGCACGATCGGCACACGGTCCGCTTCCGCCCGGGCACGGATGACGTCGGCGACGGGCCCGGCGCCCTTCGCGACCACCCGCGGTGCGGCCTTGCCCGGCTCGTACTTGAGCGCGACGGCGTAGTGGGTCGGGTTCGTCATGACGACGTCCGCGGTGCCGACCGCCTGGATCATCCGGTTGCGGCTCATCGCGAGCTGGCGGGAGCGGCGCTGACCCTTGACGAGCGGGTCGCCGTCGCTCTTCTTCTGCTCGTCCTTGACCTCGCGCTTGGTCATCATGGTGCGCTTGCGGTTGCGGCGGATGACCACGAGCACGTCGATCGCGGCGAGGACGAGGCCGGCGGCGATCGCGGCGCGGAGCAGGGTGCCCGCGCCGTCCGCTGCGGCCTCGAGCACGGCGGACAACGGCAGCGAGCCGCTGGTCATGAGCACGGGCATCAGGCCCTGCACGGCGAACCAGAGCACGAGGCCGACGACGGTGGTCTTCAGCAGCGCCTTCGCCCCGTTCCAGAGCGCCTGGACGCCGAACACGCGCTTCAGGCCCGCGATGGGGTCGAAGTGCGACGCCTCGGGCGCGAGCTTCCGGATGTGCACCCCGCCCTGCGCGACGGCGGCCGCGGTGACGGCGACGAGCACCACCGCGAGCATCGGGCCGAGGGTCGCGCCGACACTGGCCATCGCGTCGCCGAACACGTGGTTCATGGTGCCGATCGTCGGGTTCGCGATGACGGACTGCACGGCGACGAGCTGTGCCGTGCCGGCGGCCGCCGCGTTGCCGATCATCGACGGCACCATGAGGGCGACGACGGCGATGCCGATCCACGCACCGAGGTCCTGGGACCGGCCGAGCTGGCCCTTCCGGTGGACCTCCTGCATGCGTTTCTGGGTGGCCTTCTCGGACTTCTCACCACTGTCGGACACGGTGCCTCACCCCCGTCCCGTGATCGCCTGGACGGCGTCGCCGGTCAGCGACGACACCACCGAGGGCAGGGCCATGAAGAGCGCACCGGCGAACAGGACCGTCAGCCCGATCTTGATCGGGAACCCCATCTGGAACGCGTTGAGGGCCGGCGCGACACGGGTGAGCAGGCCGAGGCCGACGTCCGCCAGGAACAGCACGACCACCAGCGGTCCAGCGATCTGCAGCGTCGCCAGGAACATCTGCGACATCGCCGCCACGAGCAGGTGGGCCAGACCGTCGACCGCGAAGCTGCCGGTGAGGGGCACGGCGTCGAAGGACCGCACGAGCCCACCGACGATGAGCTGGTACCCGCCCGAGGTGAACAGGAGCGCGAGCGCCGCCATCTGGAACAGCCGGGTGAACTGGGCGCCGTTGACCTGCGACTGCGGGTCGAACGCCTGCGCGAGCGTGAACCCGCCGAACAGGTCGATGAGCGCACCGGCGGACTGCACCGCGGCGAACACCAGGAACACCAGGAAGCCGAGCGACAACCCGACGACGAGCTGGGTGAGCAGCGCGAGCAGGAAGGGCCCGGTGTCGAGCGACTCGTAGCCGACGGCGACGCGGGGGGCGACGCCGATCGCCAGGCCGAGCCCGAGGATCACCTTCACGGTGCCGGGGAACGCCCGGTACGAGAACGGCGGCGCGATGACGAAGAACGCGACGAGCCGGACGCCGGCGAGCATGGTCGCCTCCAGACGGTCGGCGTTGATCGCGAGCTCCATCAGCCGCTGCCGAGGAGCTTCGGGATCATGTCGAAGGCGACGTGCGTGAACGCCACCATCTCCGAGATCATCCAGTTGCCGCAGACGACCAGGGCGATCGCGACGGCGACGGCCTTCGGCACGAACGAGAGCGTGACCTCCTGGATCTGGGTCACGGACTGGAACAGCGAGATCGCGAACCCGACGACGAGCGACGTGACGAGCACCGGAGCGGCGAGCTTGCCCGCGACCAGGAGCGCCTGGAGGACCAGGTCGATGACGGCCTGCTGGTTCATGCCCGCCCCCTAGACAACGTGGTAGCTCTCGATGAGCGACGTGATGATGAGGCCCCAGCCGTCGACCAGGACGAAGAGCAGGATCTTGAAGGGCAGCGAGATCATGACCGGCGGGAGCATCATCATGCCCATCGACATGAGCGCCGCCGAGACGACGAGGTCGATCACCAGGAACGGGATGAAGATGACGAACCCGATGATGAACGCGCTGCGGAGCTCCGAGATGATGAACGCCGGGATGACGGTCGTCATCGGCACGTCGGCCATCGACTTCGGGTTGTCGAGCCCTGCGGCGCGGGTGATCAGGGCGACGTCCTCGTCACGGGTCTGGTGCAGCATGAAGGTCCGGAGCGGCTTCGTGCCGATCTCGACGGCCTGGTTGAAGTCGAGGTGGCCGGCCAGGTAGGGCTGCAGGGCGTCGTCGTTGATGTGCCCGAGCACCGGCGCCATCACGAACAGCGACAGGAACAGCGCCAGGCCCGCGATCACCTGGTTCGGCGGGATCGACTGCAGCCCCAGGGCGTTCCGCGTCATCGCGAGGACGACGAAGATCTTCGTGAACGACGTCATCATGAGCATGAGCGCCGGGGCGACGCTCAGCAGCGTGATGCCGATGAGCGTCACGACGGCCGACGACGGGGTGCCGTCCGGACCGTTCACGCTGACGCTGAAGTCGCCGTTCGCGGGAGCGGTCGGCGTCGCGGGGGCGGTCGGTTCGACGACGCCGGCGGCGTGGGCACCGGTCGCGGTGAGCATGAGGAAGCCGGCGACGACCGCCAGCCCGAGCAGGACGAGGGCTGCGGTGCGTCCGGTGCGGACCGCGGTCACCCGGCGCGCCGGTTCCGCAGGGCGGCGGCCGCCTGCCGCCAGGTGTCGACCGACAGGATCGAGCCCTGCAGCTGCTGCGCGGTCGGCACCGTGGTGCGCTGCGGACGACGGTTGCGCGGGCGCATCGGCAGGGGCTGCGCCGTCGCTTCCGTTCGGTCGGACGGGAGGCCCGTGGGGGCGTCCGCCTGCAGCGCCAGTTCCTGACCGAACACGTCGGCCGACGGGGCGGGCCGCACGGGCAGCTGCACGGGTCCGGTCACGATGGTGAGCTCCGGAGCGGGCGCCTGCCCGCTCGTCAACAGGCTGACGCCCTGCTCGGAGACCCCGAGCACCAGGCGCTCCCCCTCGACGTCCACCACCACGACGCTCGCCTTGCCGCCGAGGCCCTGGCGACCGACGACCTCGACGGTCGCCGCACGGCGCCCGGAGGTCTTGCCGGCGAAGCGCTTCTTGCTGGCACGGTGCAGCACCCACATGAGGGCGAGCACGACGCCGAGCGACAGCGCGACGCGGAGCGTGATGAGGAGGGTGTCCACGCGGGGCTCAGAGGGATTCGGCGACGTCGAGGATGCGGGTGATCCGGACGGCGTAGTCCTGGTCGACGACGACGACCTCGCCGTGCGCGATGAGACGACCGTTCAGCAGGACGTCGGCGGGCGCACCGGCGCTGCGGTCGAGTTCGACGACCGCGCCGGGCTCCATGCCGAGCACGTCGCGGACCGACATGCGGGTGCGACCGATCTCCACGGTCAGGGTCATCTCGACGTTGTTGATGCGGCCGAGGTTGCTGGCGGGCACCCCGACGGGTGCGGCGGCCGAGACCGTGCCGTGCTCGCGCACCCGGATGCCGAACCAGCCGCTCGGGACACCACCGGCGGTCAGCTCGAACACCACCGTGTCGGGGTCGGCCAGCAGCGCCGCCGCCGACTCGCGGCTCGCCTCGCCGAGGACCCCCACGCCGAGCACGGACGCGGCGGCCTCGAGCGACGGACGCAGCACGTCGGTGACGGCCACGATCCCGTGGTCGGTGCCGCCGGCCGCGATCACGGCCTCGAGGTCGGTGAGCACGAGGGCCAGATCGGCCGACAGGCCGCCGACGAACGACGCGACCACGGCGTCGGTCGCCGCTTCGAGCACGACCGGGGTCGCGCCTCCCGGCAGCAGCAGCGCACCCAGCGGGACGGCCGTCGGGAGCTGCGCCGCGAGCGACTCGGCGGCGGTGGTCTGGAGGGTGGTCGTTTCGGTCATCAGTGCTGCTCCGTGCTCGTGGTGGTGACGACGATGCCGGCGAGGCGCGAGCCGTTCGCGCCGACCGCGGCGGTGCCGACGGGTTCACCGTCGACCGCGATGGTGAGGGGGCGGTGCTGCGGGTGCGGCAGCGGCAGGACGTCGCCGACCGCGAGCCGGAGCACCTGCGTGGGCAGGACCGTCGCCGGGGCGAAGCGCAGGCTGACGCCGACGGGGACGCCTGCGAGCTGCGCGTCGAGCAGGGCCTGGGCGTCGGCGGGCGACACGTGCGCGGCGGCCTCGCCGAGCTGCGGCAGCACGGCCTCGGCCGGCAACGCGAGCGTGCCGGGGGCGACGCGGTCGCCGACGCGGATCGAGAACGCCGCGACGATCATCAGGTCGCCCTTCTGGGCGGCCTGGGCGAACTGCGAGTTGAACTGGAAGCCACCAGCCGTGACGTCGTGCGCGAGCAACCCGCCGAACGAGTAGCGGAGGTCGTCGAGGGCGTCCTCGACGATCTTGCGCACGAGGGCCTGCTCGATGGGCGTGAAGGTGCGCTCCGGGGTCGGCAGCGGCTTCGAGGCGCCGAGGGCGTGCGAGACCCAGGTCAGCGCGGCGTCGAGCGGGACCTGCAGGACGCCCTTCGGGGCGACGTCCGCGATCGGCAGCAGCACCATGCCGGTGAGCGCGGGCAGCGAGGCGGCGTACTCGTCGTACGTCACCATCTGCACCTGCTCGCAGGTGACCTGGCTCACGGCGCGCACCTTCGCGGTGAGCTGCGTGCCCCACTGCCGCGCGAAGGTCTCGAACGCGAGCTCGAGGACCCGGGCGTGCTCGCGGGCGAGCGTCGACGGGCGCGCGAAGTCGTACACCTCGGGCGCTGGCAGGGTCTCGGTCACGGGTGCGTCTATCGGTCGCCTGTGCGGCACCCGTCAGTGCTGTACCCCGTACTGGGGATGCGGGGTCTCCAGCCCCGTCGGTCGTGCGTCAGCCCTGGCGTGCTCCGTCCTGCGCCTTCGCCAGTGCCGGCATCAGCGCGCTGACGTCCTGGTCGGCGTTCGACAGCACCACGATGTCGACCCGTCGGTTCAGGGCGAGGTCCTGGTCGGTCCCGCCCTTCGCGAGCGGCCGGCTCGACCCGAAGCCGACGCTCTGCACGTGGTCGCCCGGCATCCCGCCACGCTCGACGAGGTCGCGCAGCACCCCCGTCGCCCGGGCCGCGCTGAGCTCCCAGTTGGTGGCGTACGGCGCCGTCGAGTTCCGCTGGTCGGCGTGCCCCTCGACACTGACGTCGTGGTGGCTCGTCTGCAGGACCGGGGCGATCGCGTCCATGATCGACCTCGCCTGGTCGGACAGGTCCGCGCTGTTCGTGCCGAAGTAGGTCTCACTGCCGACGAGCCGGACGATCAGGCCACGGGCGTCGACGGTGAACTGCACGTTCGCGGTCTGCCCCGCCTTCGCGAGGTTCTGCTTGATCGCCTGCTCGATCGCGGTGAGGTCGTCGAGCTCCTTCTGGGCGTCGGCGAGGTCCTGCTTCGTCGCGGTCACCGGCACGACGGTCGACGCGGGGTCGACGTTGGTGTCCTTCGTGCCGGACGACGCCGTCGAGTGGTCGGCCTGCGACTTGTCGGTCGAGTACCCGGAGCCGTCCTCGACCTGGTCCTTCGTCACCACCGTGCCGCTGGCGGTGTCGACCTTCTGCGACTTCACCTCGCCGAAGCCGGTCGCCAGGGAGTTCTTCAGGGCGATGTACTTCTCCTGGTCGACCGTCGACATGGCGAACAGCACCAGGAACATGCACATCAGCACCGTGATCATGTCCATGTACGAGGCCATCCAGCGCTCGTCGGGGTGCTCGGCGTCGTCGTGGCCCTTCTTCGCACGACCGCGGCCGCGCCCACGGGGGTTGGCGCTCATCGTCAGGCCGCCAGCTGCTGGTCGTCGGCGTCGGCGTCCTGCTTGTTCTTGCCGGCCTTGCTCTTCGAGGTGTCGGCGCGCGCGGCCGGCGGCACCATCGCCTTGAGGCGTTCACCGAGCAGGCGGGGCTGGCTGCCGGCCTGGACCGCGAGCAGCCCTTCCATCAGGAGCGTCTGGCGGTCCGACTCGAGCTGTGCGAGCTTCCGGAGCTTGCCGCCGATCGGCAGCCACATGAAGTTCGCGGTGAGCAGGCCCCACAGGGTCGCGACGAACGCACTCGCGATGAGGGGGCCGAGCTCGTCGGGCTTGCCGAGGTTCGCGAGCACGTGGGTCAGGGACACGACGGTGCCGATGATGCCGACCGTCGGGGCGAAGCCGCCGAGCCCCATGAAGAACGCACTCGCACTGCGCGTGGGGGCCGCGTTCGACTCGATCTCGTCCTCGAGCAGGATCCGCAGCTCGTCGCCGTCGGTGCCGTCCGCGATGTTCTGCAGCGCCTTCTTCATGAACGGGTCGTCGTGCTTGTCGGCCTCCTGCTCGAGGGCGAGCAGACCGTTCGAGCGAGCCGTCTCCGCCAGGCCCACGACGTCGTCGATGACCGATTGCGGCGGCGTGACCTTGCCGGTGAACGCCTTCGGGACGGCCTTGAAGCTCGCGATGGCGTCCTTCAGCGTGGTGCTCGCGATGCCGCAGCCGATGGTGGCACCGAACACGAGCAGCATCGGCGCGGGCAGGAACAGCCCGGCGAGCTCGACGTGCTCCATCTCGACCATGCCGAACAGGGCGCCGAAGGCGAGCAGGATCCCGATGATCGTCGCGATGTCCACGTCAGCGTCCCCCGTCCTGCGTGCGGAGGGGTGCGACCGCGGTGAGCGTCGGCTGGGGGCCGGTGGCGTTCCGCGTGTTCGGCAGGTCGGTGCCGTAGGCCATGCCGACGATGCGGGCGCGGTACGCGGCGATCAGGTCGATGACGTCGGCCATGGACTCGCGGACGATGTACTTCGCCCCGTCGACCATGATGAGCGTCGTGTCCGGCGTCTCGTGGATGCGCTCCACGAGGTCGGGGTTGACAGCGAATGCGCTGCCGTTGAGTCGTGTGACGACGATCATGGCCCGTCCTGGTTCTCGATCGTCCCGCCGCCGTCCGTGGGGCGGGATGCTGCCCGTCCGTGGGCCTGCACGGAGGTCTATCGGCGGGTGGGGCCGGGGCGTTAGCAGCGGTCACTAGCCTTGACTGGTGATCACCGCAGCGGACCTGCTCGACCACCCGCGGGGGCGCCGGTTCTGCTTCGAGCTCGTCAACGGGGTGCAGCAACCGGACGACCCCGACGCCGTGGCGAGCGCGCTCGCCGCCGTGCCCCTGCCGGTCCTCAGCGAGGACAGCGTCGTGGTGGCACTCGAGTCGACTGCCGAGAGCGCGCTCTGGTGGCAGCCGGCGGATGCGACCGATGCGCTCCTCAGCCGTCCCGAGTTGCGGCCGGCGCTGACGCGGATCGCGCGCTGGGCGGTGGACAGTCCGGTCGTCCGACAGCTCGCCGAGCCGCAGGGCGGAGCGTGGACCGTCGTGTTCGACGACGACGACCAGCCGCGCCGCCCGAGCACCGGGCAAGCGCTCCGCGACTGGGCGCAGCAGCTGCGCGACGAGGTCGCTGCCGGCAGTCCCGGCGTGACGAGCGGCGTCTGGTGGACCACGCCGCCGTGGCCGCTCCTGCAGACGACCCGGGCTCCCTTCCCGTCCGCCGGTCCCCTTGCACTGTGGGCGGTGGAGGATTCCTTCGGCCATGAGCACGCTCGTGCGCTGTCCACACCGATCGACCCCGCTGCTCGCGTGTTCACCGTCGACGGCCCCGACGACTGGGCCGCGCTGTGCCGTCGTTGGCCGCTCGACGTGACCACGACCACCCGACGGAACGACTGGCGGCTGGCGACCGGACGGCAGGGCACCTGGGTGCTGCCCGACTGGTCCGGGGTGGCCGCCGAGTACGACGTCGTCCACCTCACCGTCGCGGGGTGGTTCCGCACCTCGGGGGACGCGGTGAAGGTCGACGACGACCGCGCGAGCGTCGTGGCCGGCTGGACGCCGGACTCGGCCTACCGCCTGACCGAGCACGATCGGGCTGCGGGCGCCGGGGAGGCGTGGGCTCGTCCCGGCAACTTCGGCGTCTGGCGGCGACTCGACTGACATCTTCGTCCCCCGAATTCTCAGCTGTGACGTATTCGAGACCTCGGGGCGCGCAACGGGTGTCGTTCTCCAGTCCTTTTATCTCATGAGCGTGTTACGTTGGCGCCATGTCCGACACCACCACCGTCGTCTCGCCGGCCACCCCGGCATCCGCCGCCCCGCTTCGCGAGGTCGGTGCCCTCATCCGGGGCGCCCGCAAGGGCCGCAGCATGACCCAGGCGCAACTCGCCGAACGCGTCGGCACCAGCCAGAGCGCGATCAACCGCATCGAACAGGGCGGGCAGAACCTGTCCCTCGAGATGCTCACCCGCATCAGTGACGCCCTCGACCAGCAGATCGTCTCGATCGGCGGCGCCCCGCAGCGTGCCCACCTGCGCGTGCAGGGCGGCCGGAAGCTCAGCGGCTCCATCGCCGTCAACTCGAGCAAGAACGCCGCCGTCGCGCTGCTCTGCGCCTCGCTGCTCAACCGCGGTGTCACCCGCCTGCACAAGGTCGCCCGGATCGTCGAGGTCGACCGGATCATCGACGTGCTCCGCAGCCTCGGCGCGAGCGTCACGTGGTCCGAGGACGGCGAGACCCTCGAGATCGTCGCCCCGTCCGACCTGCACCTCGACGCGATCGACGCCGACGCCGCCCGCCGCACCCGCAGCGTCCTGATGTTCCTCGGCCCGCTCAGCGGCCGGTACGAGTCCTTCCGGCTCCCCTACGCCGGCGGCTGCGACCTCGGCACCCGCACGGTCGAACCGCACCTCATCGCGCTGCGCCCCTTCGGCGTCGACGTCGAGGCGACCTCCGGCTGGTACGAGGTCGGCGTCGCGAACCAGGACGTCCCCACGAAGTCCGTCGTCCTCACCGAGCGCGGCGACACCGTCACCGAGAACGCGATCCTCGCCGCGGCCGCCCGCGACGGCGAGACCGTCATCCGCAACGCCAGCCCCAACTACATGGTGCAGGACCTCTGCTTCTTCCTCGAGCTGCTCGGGGTGCAGGTCGAGGGCATCGGCACCACGACGCTCCGCATCACCGGCAAGAGCCGCATCGACGAGGTCGTGGACTACTGGCCGAGCGAGGACCCGGTCGAGGCCATGAGCCTGCTGACCGCCGGCATCGTCACCGACTCCACGCTCACCGTCACCCGGGCGCCGATCGAGTTCCTCGAGATCGAGCTCGCGACCCTGGCCGAGATGGGGCTGCGCTTCGACGTCACCGACGAGTACCCCGCCGCGAACGGCCGCACCCGGCTGGTCGACATCACCGTGCACCCGTCCGAGCTGCACGCCCC
Source organism: Curtobacterium sp. VKM Ac-2887 (assembly GCF_015350935.1). NCBI lineage: Bacteria > Bacillati > Actinomycetota > Actinomycetes > Micrococcales > Microbacteriaceae > Curtobacterium > Curtobacterium sp. VKM Ac-2887. The sequence continues at coordinate 28,565 of NZ_JADKSB010000012.1, forward strand.
GATCGACAAGATCCACGCGATGCCGTTCCCCGGGCTGAACATCGACAACCTGCCGTTCTTCGTCGTCATCGCCGCGATGGCCGAGGGCACCACGCTCGTGCACGACTGGGTCTACGAAGGCCGGGCGATCCACCTGCTCGACCTGACCCGCCTCGGCGCGAGCGTCACCCTGCGCGACCCGCACCGCCTCGACGTCACCGGTCCGACGCACTTCTCCGGCGCCGAGATCAGCTGCCCGCCGGCGCTCCGGCCCGCGGTGGTCATCCTGCTGGCGATGCTCGCGGCGAAGGGCGAGAGCGTGCTGCGGAACGTGGGCATCATCGCCCGCGGCTACGAGCAGCTGCAGGAACGGCTGAACTCCCTCGGCGCGTCCATCGAGACGTTCCACGACTGAGGCGACCGCCTGCCCGCGTGACCCGACGGCCCGTCCCCGCAAGTGGGGACGGGCCGTCACCCGTTCTGCGCGGATCGACCCGTGCCTCCAGGCTGATGCGCAGGAGCGCTCCACCACCCACCCAGGCGACCGGTGCTGGATGGGGTGATGGCCACGAGATCGCTCTTGACCGTCCCCCTGCTCATCACCGTCGCGGCCGCCGCGGCGGCCTGGTTCGTCCTCGGCCCCGCCGCCGCCCTGGCGTTCGTCGCGCTCGCGCTCCTCGAGATCGCGATGGCCGCCGACTCGTCGGTGCCGATGGCCGGCATCGCCGGACGGCTGCACTCCCCCGCCCGACGGCTGTTCCTGTCGCTCGGGATCGTCGCGGGCGTCCTCGCGATGCGGCTGCTCCTGCCGCCGGCGGCGGTCGCGGTCGGCGACGCGACCGACCCCGCGAGCTCCGTGCAGGAAGCCGTCTTCGCGCCTGGCTCGTTCTCGGCGCACCTCGCCGAGGTGCGACCCGCCCTCGCCGCCTTCGGCGCCGCCTTCATCTGGCTCGTGTTCGCCGAGTACCTGTTCAACACGGACCGTGCGTCGCGCAGGTCCTGGCTGGGCCGCCTGGAGGCCCGGCTCGCCGCCGTCGCGCGTCCTCGCGTCTGGTCGCTGGTCACCGCTGCGACGGGGGTCGCCGTCACGGCCGTCCTCGTCGGTGTCGACCGCGCATGGTCGCCGGGAGCCCTGCTGCCGGTCGTGCTCGGCGGTGCGGCGGGCATCGTCGCGTACCTCGGGTCGAAGCGCGTCGCCGCCTGGGCGCTCGACGGCGTCGGCTCGGACACCGCGTCGATCGGGGTCGGGCGGGGTGCCTGGCGGATCCACGCCTACGCGTCGACGGTGGTGTTCGAGCGGGGGCTCGTGGTGTTCATGCTGTTCGAGATCCTGGACGGTGTGTACAGCCTGTCCGGGTCCGGGACCCTCGGCGCCGACGGCCTCGGAGCGCTCGAACAGGCGGCGGTCGCCGTGGCGGCGATCGGTGTCGGTGCCGTGTTCCTGGCGCGGTTGACCTCGCGGTTGGACGAAGCCGCGGGGCTGAAGCGGCTGCGGTACCTGAAGGCCGGGGCGGCGTACGTGCTCGGGGTGCTCGCGGTGCTGCTGTGGGCGAGCCTGCTCGTGCCGATCCCGGGGGTCGTCGTCGCCTGGTTCGGCAGCGTGGTGATCGGTTCGGCGCTCGCGAGCTCGTTGCCGTGGCGGGCGTGGTGGCGTCGGGTGGCGCGGGGATCCGCGAGGTCGCGCAGCAGCAGCGGTCTCGCTCCGTGAGTCAGCGGTGGTCGCGGCGAGCGGCGGCTGCGGGAGCGTCATCGCGGACACCGGCGGCGAAGAGTGCCTCCTGCGCGTCGGCGAGGTCCTTGCCCTCGATCGAGAACGCGTCGAAGACCGCGTGCCGGAACCCGAGCCACCCGACCACGACACCGACCGCGACGAGCGCCGTGAGGATGCCGTACATGACCTCGGGGTGGTCGAGGAGCAGCGGGGTCACGAACGCCAGCAGCGCCGCGGCGATCCGGGCCACCGCGATGATCGTTCCCTGGACCGAACCGCGGAGCAACGTCGGGAACGACTCCTGCGACCAGACCTTCATGATCGCCTCGAAGGCGAACGCGTTGCCCACCGCGCCGAACGCGAGCATCGCGACGAGGGTCGGCAGCGAGAAGCCGAACACGAGCGGCAGGCCGTAGCTCACCACGAGGCACACGGCGCCGACGATGTAGAACGGCATCCGCAGCCGACCGTCGACGATGCGCATGAACCAGAACGCGAGCAGCATCCCGATCGGCACGCTGACCAGGTTCATCGTCGAGAAGAACGGCACCGACAGCCCGACGACGTTGACGGCCACGTAGGCGCCGAACTGCCCGCCGGTGTTCGCGCCGAGGTTCGTCAACGTGTAGAAGACCAGCAGGGACAGGAACGGCAGCAGGAAGATGCGCTGCGTCAGCACGTCGCGGATGCCGTGGCGGGCAGCACGGACGGTGTGTGCGCCCGCGGCCTTCTCGGCATGGGCGTCGGACCACGTGGTGGACTCCGGGATCGTGAAGCGCAGGACCATCACGACGAGTGCGACGACCCCGACGTGCGCGAACATGATCTGACCACCGGCACGGCCGAGGTCTCCGACGCCCGCCGAGATGGCGTAGGTCGCCAGGATCCCGGCGAACCAGAGCACCTGGGAGAAGCCGACGAGCCCGCCCCGGTTCTCGTCGGTCGCGGCCTCGGAGATCGTCGCGAGCGAGACCGGCAGGTCCGCTCCGGTGCCGAGGCCGACGAGGATCGTGCCGATGAGCAGTCCCGTGAACGCCGGGCTCGCCACCAGGACCCCTGCACCGACGACGGTCATGGCCATCGTCACGATGAACACCGCGCGCCGGCCGAACAGGTCGCCGAGCCGCCCGCCGGAGAGCGCGCCGATCGCGATGCAGAACGTGAGCGCGCCGGAGAGCACCCCGATCTGCGTGCCGGTGATGCCGATCGACTGCTGGTACAGGACGAGCGCGGTGCCGGAACTCACGATCGCGGCCGCGTCGATGTACGAGGCCATCCCCGAGACGACGGCGACCCACCAGGGGTGCGGTCGCCGGGCGGGCTGCTGGGGTCGGTTCACTGCGTTCTCCCTTGAACGTCGGCCGAACACCGGATGAAACGGTTCAACCGGTCGGCGGCACTGTAGCTCGCCGAGTGCCGCAACCGCAAGGATCGTTTACTCCGCCTGCTGCCCACAGCCTCGCTGTTCGTTTCCTGAGGACATTGACTTCTGCGACTCCCAGAACCTACGGTCATCGCAGCGGCACCGTCGCCGCGCGTTCCCGAGGAGAACACCATGTCGATCGAGCACCTCGCCCGTGGCGTCGCCCATCCGGCCATCGAGTACCGTCCGGAGCTGCGGTGGTGGCTCGCCGAGGGGCTGCACACCGACGTGACCCTCCGACGCGAGGTCGACACCGCCCACGCACTCGGGTTCGGCGGCATGGAGTTCCTGGCGATGGACGAAGGGGCGATCGACCACGGCCGGTACGGCTGGGGATCCGAGGAGTGGGTGCACGACTCGCAGATCGTCGTCGAGGAGACCACCGCCAGGGGCATGTCGGTGAGCTTCACGTCCGGGACGAACTGGTCGAACGCGAACCTGCCGACGATCGACGCAGACCACCCCGCCGCTGCGCAGGAACTCGACGTCGTGCACGAGGACCTGCCCGGCGGGACGAGCCGCTCGGGTGCGCTCCGTCGGATCGACCTCGACGCGCCGATCGCACACACGACGCTCCCCGGTGAACGCGGGACGGTGCGCGTCCAGACGCTCGTCGCGGTGGTCGCGACGCGCGTCGTCCCGGACTCCGCCGGTTCCGGCGCCGCAACCGTGCTGGACCCCGACTCGGTGGTGGACCTGACCAGCGCGGTCACCGACGAGGCACTCGACTGGACCGCACCGGAGGGCGGCACCTGGCGGTTGTCCACGTTCTGGAGCCACGGCACCGGCCAGACGGCGTCACCGTCGGCGACGGTCAACTGGACGGTGAACTACCTGGAGCGAGCGGGCGTGGATGCCGTGATCGACTACTGGGAACACGTCGTCCTAACCCCTGGCCTCCGCGCCGAGATCGCCCGCAATCCCCGTGCCCAGATGTACATGGACTCCCTCGAGCTGTCGACCTACGGCGACGGTGGCCTCTTCTGGGGAGCGCACGTCGCCGAGGAGTTCCGGACGCGCCGCGGCTACCCGATCACGCCGTGGCTGCCGTTCCTGACCCGCAGCGCTCCGTTCATGGCGTCGAGCACCACGTACCACGCCGAACCGGTGCCGGACCGGGCGGTCGACGTCGAGAAGGTCCGCTTCGACTACGTCCGGACGCTCACCGACCTGTACATCGAGAACATGCTGCGCCCGTTCGCGGCGTTCCTGCACGCCAACGGCATGACGCTGCGGTCCGAGATCAGCTACGGGCTGCCGTTCGAGTTGACGCGCCCCGGGCCGGAGGTCGACGGGATCGAGACGGAGTCGCTCGAGTTCGCCGCGCAGATCGACGCGTACCGGCTGCTCGCGGGGCCGGCGCACCTGTTCGGCAAGCAGTACTCGTCGGAGACCGGTGCGACGACCCGTAACCACATGCTCGACCACCGGTTCTACGACCAGATCGTCGCGACGCAGCTCGCCGCCGGCATCACGAAGACCGTCCTGCACGGCTGGGCGAGCACCACGGGCGCCGAGGGCGTCACGAGCTGGCCGGGACACGAGGGCATGTGGAGCATGTTCTCGGAGCGCTTCGACGCCCGGCAGCCCGCTGCCGAGTTCTACCCGCTCTGGAACGACGCGATCGGCCGGTACCAGTACGTCCTGCGCCAGGGACGCCCGCGGATCGACGTCGGCATCCTGCACACCGACCACTTCACCGACAACGCGTCCGGCATGGTGTTCCGCGACGCCGACGGTGGCCGCGTCCCCGACGAGGTCGCCTACGGCCAGTACTGGATGCGCGACCGGCAGAACCACTGGTGGCGCGACCTCGGCATGCAGGACGCCGGGTGGACGTACGAGTTCCTCGACGGGTCGCTGCTGCTCCGCGACGACGTCCGGGTGGACGGCGGCCTGGTGCAACCGGACGGCCCCGGGTACCAGGCACTGCTCGTCTTCCAGAGCGCGCTCGATGCCGACGTCGCAGCACGCCTGCTCGCCTGGGCCGAGGACGGCGTGCGGATCCTCGTCGTGCACGGCACGCGTGAGCTCAAGTCGCTGATCGCCGGGACGGACACGCACCACCCCCGAGCGGCCGCCCGCACCCCGGGCCTCGACGGACGCGACGCCGAGCTCGCGGACACCGTCGAGCGGCTGCTGGCCCTGCCGTCGGTGACCGCGATCGACGACGCCGCCGACACCGTCGCCGCCCTGCGCGGCCTCGGCGTGACCGGCCGCGCCGAGTTCGTGACAGAGGACCGGAGCATCCTGTCGCACCTGCGCGAGGACGGTGACCTGCTGCACGTGTACCTGTACCACTTCCTGTACGAGACGACCTCGGCGACCACCGTGGAGGTCGCGCTGCCCGGCACCGGCGCGGTGTACCGCGTCGACGCCTGGTCCGGCGCGGTGTTCCCCCACCCGGCCGCACGGACCGAGGGCGACCGGACGATCGTCACCGTGGACCTCGCGCCCGGTGAGACCGCGCTGTTCACGCTCGACCGCAGCGGGCCTGCGCGCGAGACCGCACTCGACGCCCGGCTCGGCGGACGCACGACGACCGACGTCGTCGTCGAGATGACCGACTGGCGGATCGCGGTCGAGAGCTGGGACGCGGGCGGTGAGGAGCTCATCACCGAGGACCGCGGCCACGGCTACGTCACGCGCGAGGTCCGGCCGCTGACCGACGTCCGACGACTCGACGCCGGTACCGGTCCGCTCCGTCCGTGGAAGGACCTGCCCGCCGTGGGACCGGAGGTCTCCGGGGTCGGCGAGTACGCCACGTCGTTCTCCGTCGACACGGTGGACGACGACGACGCCCGGTTCCTGCTGGACCTCGGGTCGACGGCCGGCGGGCTCGGTTCGGTCGTGCTCAACGGCGGACCGGCACGCGGGTTCGACACCTCGCACCCGGTGGTCGACGTCACCGACGACCTGCGCACGGGAGAGAACACGGTGGTCGTCCGCGTCGCCAGCTCACTCAACAACCGGTTGCTCGCCCGCGGGTACTACGAGGACGTCCCCGACATCATCGCGCAGCTGCTCGGCGACCCCGACGCGGTGCAGACGACACACGTCCGCGACCACGGCCTACTCGGTCCCGTTCGTCTGGTGGTCGGATGACCCGTCGCGGCGGACGACCGAGCGGTGTGGACCTGCGCCCCGTCATCACCCCCGACCCGTTCGACATCCGGGTCGCACTCGCGGGCATCGTGCACTGGGCGGACAGCCCGCAGGTCCGGCAGCGCATGATGACCGCGATCGACTTCCCGGTGGCCGATCTGTCGATGTTCCTGGTGGTCAACCAGCTGACCTACCGCGGAGCGACGAAGCCGAGCGTGCTCGCGGGGGCGTTGGGCACCGGTCGTGCCAACCTCACGAAGATCGCGAACCGGCTCGAGGACATCGGGCTCGTGGTCCGGGTACCGGCTCCCGATGACGAGCGCAGCGTGTTGATCGCGCTCACCGCCGAGGGCCGCGGGTACGGCGAGCGGATCAGCGACCAGCTCAGCCAGGACCTCGACGCGGTCCTCGCCCACTGGGGTCCGAAGGACGTCGACGCCCTCCGGCGGGTGCTCGCGCGCCTGCGACACGACGCGGCGAACGGGCCCTGAGCCGAGCGTCGCTCCGGCTCCCGTGTGCACGATCACCGTCGGCCGCGTTGACTGGAGTGTCGGTCGAACGAGGAGTGCACGTGCTGGGTCCTGAACTGGTGGTCGTCCTCGGCCTCGCCATCGCACTGACGGCGGGGATCGCGGACCGGATCCGGGTGGCCCCTCCAGTCCTGCTGCTCGTCTTCGGCGCTGCGCTGGCCTTCGTGCCGGAGTTCGCGGACGTCGAGCTGCCGGCCGACGCCGTCCTGCTGTTGTTCCTGCCGGCGCTCCTGTACTGGGAGAGTCTGACGACGTCGCTGCGCGAGATCCGGAAGAACCTGCGCGGCATCGTCCTGATGGGCACGCTGCTCGTCGTCGCCACGGCGGGCGCCGTCGCCGTCCTGCTCCACCTGCTCGGCATGCCGTGGGGTCCGGCCTGGGTGCTCGGCGCCGCCGTGGCTCCGACCGACGCGACCGCGGTCGGGGTGCTCACGAAGATGCTTCCGCGCCGCAACGTCACCGTGCTGCGGGCGGAGAGCCTGGTGAACGACGGCACGACCCTCGTCGTGTACGGCATCGCGGTCGCCGTCACGGTGGGCACGCAGGAACTCACGTTCTGGGGCGTGTCGGGGATGCTCGTCCTGTCGTACCTCGGTGGGGTGGCCGCGGGGCTCGCCGCGGCGTGGGTCGGCACGCTCGTGCTGCGCCGGGTCGACACCGTGGTGCTCGAGAACCTCGTCACGCTCCTCGTGCCGTTCGGTGCGTTCCTGGCTGCCGAGGCGATCGGTGCCTCCGGTGTGCTCGCCGTGGTGGCGGCCGGCATCGTCGTCAGCCAGGTCGGGCCGAAGCTCGACCGCGCCGAGACCCGGCAGCAGGTCCGCGCCTTCTGGTCGTTCCTGACGTTCCTGCTCAACGGTGCACTGTTCGTCCTGGTCGGCATCGAGGCGATGGTCGCGGCCCGGGCGCTGACGCCGTCCGAGCTGCTCCGCGCCGTCGGCGTCGTCCTGGCCGTCGCGGTCGTGCTCGTCGTGGTCCGGTTCGCGTTCCTCAACGCCGCGGGCGGCACCGTCTGGCTCGTCACCCGTCGCACGGGAGGCGCGCCCCGCGAGGGCCACCGCGACCGGCTCGTGAGCGGCTTCGCCGGGTTCCGCGGCGCGGTCTCGCTGGCGATGGCCGTCGCCGTCCCCCGCGTCCTGGAGTCCGGAGCGGACTTCCCGGACCGCGACCTCATCGTCTTCGTCACGGCGGGCGTGGTCGTCGTCACCATCGTCGGTCAGGCACTCGTGCTGCCGGCGGTCCTGCGGCGGGCTGCGCTGCCCGAGGACGAGTCGGTCGGTGAGGAACGTCGCTACGCCGAGCGGACCGCGATCGAGGAGGCCCTCGACGCCCTGCCGCGGTTGGCACGGTCGACCGGAGCCGACCAGGCCACCGTCGACCGGGTGCGCAAGGACTACGAGGCGCACTTGGATGTGATCCAGGCGCGCGAGGAGGACGACGACGACCACCCGGCGGTGCAGCGGCACGACACCGCCGTCGCGCTCGAGCTCGCCCTGGTGCAGCACAAGGCCGCGACCCTGCTGCGGCTCCGTGACTCGGACGAGATCGACGACCTGGTGCTCCGCCAGGTCCGCGCCGGCTACGACGCGGAAGAGGCGCGACTCGACGGCATCACCCCCGCGTAGCGGGACACCGGACGGGGCGGTCAGACCGGTCGCGCGCGGTCAGACCGGTCGGGGGCGGTCAGCCCGCGATGCGGAAGCCGATGTGGCTCATCCCGGTGTCGGACTCCTGGCCACGCCGTGCCGCCGGACGGTACCGGCGGCAGTAGCTGTCGGCGCACAGGAACGATCCGCCCTTCACGACCCGGCGCTCGACGGTCACGGCCTCGGACGCCGGCGCACAGCAGTCGTGCTCGGCGGCGGGGTCCACGTACCGGTCGCTCGTCCACTCCCAGACGTTGCCCGCCGTGTCGTGCAGACCGTAGCCGTTCGGTGGGAACGACCCGACCGGCGACGTCCGTCCGTACCCGCGTTCCGCGCGCCAGGGGAAGTCGCCGTGCCAGTAGTTCGCGCGCCGCTCCCCGGGGCGCTCCGCCTCGTCCCCCCAGGTGAACTCCGCGCCCTCGAGGCCACCGCGCGCCGCGAACTCCCACTCGGCTTCGGTGGGCAGTCGCCCGCCCGCCCACACCGCGTAGGCAGCCGCGTCCTCGTGGGCCACGTGCACGACCGGGTGGTCGGCGCGGTCGGCGATGGTCGAGCCGGGACCGGAGGGACGACGCCAGTTCGCGCCGGGCGTCCACGCCCACCACTGGCTGAGGTGTCGGAGGTCCACCGGCCCGCTCGTCCCGGTGAACACCATCGAGCCGGCGTGCAGGTTCTCGGCCGGGGCACCGGGGAACTGCGCCGGGTCGAGGGGCCGCTCAGCCACCGTGCGGTACCCGGTGGCACGGACGAACGCCGCGAACTCCCGGTTCGTCACGGCCTGCGGGGCGATCTCGAACGCGGCGACGGTGACGCTGCGCGCCGGGGACTCCTCCGGGTAGTGCTGGTCGGAGCCCATCGTGAACGCGCCGCCGGCGATCCGCACCATCGAGGAGCGGATCGCCGTGGCGGTGGCCGGGCCGGTGGTGGTCGGCACCGTCAGTCGCCGCCGGCCAGGAACGACTGCAGCTTGTCGACCGCCTGGTCGATGCTGAACGTCGCCGCGCGCTGTCGTGGCGGGAACTCCTCGAAGGTGTCCAGGAACTGGGTGACCAGCGTCGTGGCGGCGAGCAGCAGGTAGTCGTTCTCGAACAACCAGTCGAAGTACGTGTTCGACGTCTGGTCCGCTCGTTCGAACGGGTCGGTCCGCAGGTTGTAGAGCTTCGGGACCCGCAGCACGACGAACGGATCGAACCAGACCTGCAGGGTGCCGGTGACGCGCTGCTCCATGAACACCGCCTTCCAGTTGTCGAACCGGAGCGCGAGGACGTCGCCGTCGTCCGAGAAGTACACCAGGCCCGGTCGCGGACCCTGCTCGACCTCCCCGGTCAGGTACGGCAGGAAGTCGTAGCCGTCGATGTGCACCTTGTAGGTCCGGTCGCCGATCGTCTTCCCTACCTTGAGCTCCTCGACCGTGGTCGTGTCCCCCACCGCCGCCAGGAACGTCGGGAGCCAGTCGTGGTGCTGGATGATCGCGTTCGAGATCGACCCCGCCTCGATGTGGCCGGGCCAGCGGATCATCTGCGGGACCCGGAACGCGCCCTCCCAGTTCGTGTTCTTCTCACTGCGGAACGGGGTCATCCCGCCGTCCGGCCACGTGTTCATGTGCGGGCCGTTGTCCGTGGAGTAGATCACGATCGTGTCGTCCGCGATCCCGAGCTCGTCGAGCTGGTCGAGGAGCGAGCCGACCACCAGGTCGTGGTCGATCATCGTGTCGTGGTACGGCGACTGCCACCGGCCGGCCTGCCCCCGGCTCTCCGGCTTCGGGTGCGTCCGGAAGTGCATGTGGGTGGTGTTCATCCAGACGAAGAACGGGGTCTCGGACTCCGCCTGACGCCCGATGAAGTCCATCGCGGCGTCCGCGAACTCCTCGTCGATGGTCTCCATGCGCTTCTTGGTCAGCGGGCCGGTGTCCTCGACGCGCTGCTTGCCACGTCGTCCGTATCGACCGTCCTCGGTGTCGTCGTCCTCGTCGGTCGACCACGAGTGGATCACGCCGCGCGGCCGGGCCCGCTCGTTGAAGGCCGGGAACTCCTCGATGGACGGCCAGTTCGCCGACTCGGGCTCCTCCTCCGCGTTCAGGTGGTACAGGTTGCCGTAGAACTCGTCGAACCCGTGCGCCGTCGGCAAGAACTCGTTCTTGTCGCCGAGGTGGTTCTTGCCGAACTGCCCGGTGGCGTACCCGTGCGGCTTCAGCACCTCGGCGATCGTCGGGTCCTCGGCGCGGAGCCCCAGGTCCGCGCCGGGCATGCCCACCTTGCTGAGCCCCGTGCGGAACACGCTCTGCCCCGTGATGAAGGACGACCGGCCGGCGGTGCAGCTCTGCTCCCCGTAGGAGTCGGTGAAGCGCATGCCCTCATCCGCGATCCGGTCGATGTTCGGTGTGCGGTAGCCCATCAGGCCATCGCTGTAGGCGCTCAGGTTCGTGATCCCGATGTCATCGCCCCAGATGACCAGGATGTTCGGCTTGTCCTTCGGCATCGCTGTCCTCCTCGTTCGTGTGGTCGTGCTCGTGCATGGATCGTGCTCGGGTGCGCTCCGGTGCGGGCCACCCCGACCGGGTGAGATCGTGGACGTCGTCTGCTCAGCCCGTCAGCAGCGCGACGGCCACCGCGACGGCGGTCGCCAGCGCACACGCGATCGGCAGGAGCCCGAGTCCCTGGGCCGCCGTGGCGGTCGACCGCACCACCAGGTGCCGACCGTCGAACCGGCGGAGCAGGAGCCCCAGGATCACGACGACCACGAGGCCGACCCCCGCGACCGGGAGCGTCCACCACCAGTCGAGGGGCGCCACGAGACCGAAGGCGACGAAGAAGGCCACGGTGGACACGAGTGACGCGGCCGTCACGAGGACGAGTGTCCGAGCCGACGGACCGACTGCGCTCGTCACGGGCGCCCGCCCAGGTCGTGCGCGATCGCCCGGAGGTCCTCGTCGGAGAGCGTCGTCCGGAGCACCGTGCCGCCGAGGTCCGTCATCGCGCCGACGAGCCGGTCCCCGTCGCCAGACGCCACGGAGACGACGACGGCCGCCCCGCCCCGCGCCAGCTCGACGGCGAGACGCTCCCGGAAGTCCGCGTCCACGCCGGCACGGTCCAGGCTCGCGAAGAGCGCCCCCACCGCACCGCCGACGACGAGCCCCGCGAACGGCATGAGGAACAGGAACCCGAGCACGGTGCCGAACACCGCGCTCGAGGCCGCCCGCGCACCACGCTGCGAATCACGCCCGGTGGAGTCGACGTGCGTGCGACCGTGCTCGTCGACGTGCACGACGGCGATGCCGTCGAGGGCGATCTCCGCGCGGCGGTCGAGGCGCAGTGCGGCGTCGTGCGCCGCCCGGGCACCGTCGTCGTCGTCGAAGGCGATGACGACGAGCTCGGTCGCCCGGTCGCTCACGCCGCAGCCGGTGCCGGTGCCGCGCGGGTGCTGCCGACCGCGTTCGCCTTGATCGCGTCGAACTCCGCCGCCGTGATCGTGCCGGCGTCGAGGAGCGCGCGCGCCTTGGCGATCTCGTCGGACGGGGACGTGCCCGCCACGGTGCGGATGTAGCCGTCGGCGGCGTCCTTCTGCCGCTGGGCGGACTCCGCGCTGCGGTCCGCCATCCCACGACCGCGTGCGATCAGGTAGACGAACGTCGTCAGGAACGGCACGAAGACCAGGAAGAAGACCCAGATCGCCTTGTACCACCCGCTGAGCGAACGATCCCGCACGAGGTCCGCGAGGACCGAGAAGAGCGCCATGAGCGAGGCGATGAGCGCCGAGATGAGCAGCCCGTACCAGATCACTGCCCAGAACGTGTACCAGAAGTCCATGATCGTGTTCCCTTCAGGAGTGCGTGGGACTGCTGTCTAGCGCCGACGGCGCGCGGCCGGCACCACCCGCTTCGGGCGATCCGGCGCGACGGGCGTTCCGGTTCACCCGATCAGGATGGTGCGCACCTGCCTGCGCGGCCGGACGATCCCGGGCATGGACACACTCCCCTCCTGGCGCCCGGGGCACGCCCGCGACGCCGTCGAACGGTTCCTGACCCGCACGACCGGCGGGGACACCCCGCTGCCGGTCGACGACCGCGTCGCCGTCTTCGACAACGACGGCACGCTCTGGAACGAGAAGCCGATGCCGACCCAGCTGCACTGGCTCGTCGAGCAGTGGGCCGCTGCTGCGTCCGCCGATCCGGAGCTCGCTCGCACGCAGCCCTACGCGGCCGCGCAGTCCGGTGACCTGTCGTGGATCGGGGGCGCCGTCGACCGGCACGCGAGCGGGGACGACTCCGATCTCCGGCTGCTGCTGGCCGCGGTGGGGCGTGTGACCGCCGGCATGAGCGTCGACGACTACGGACGGCTCGTGTCGGACTTCTACGCGCACGCCGAACACCCCGTGCTCGGCGTTCCCTACGCGGCGACGGTCTACCAGCCGATGGTCGAGCTGGTGCGGCTCCTGCACGAGCACGGGTTCACCTGCTACGTGGTGTCTGCGGGGGAACGCGACTTCATGCGTCCCATGACGGAGCAGAACTACGGCATCGCCCCGGAGCACGTCATCGGCTCGGCCATGGGGTTGGAGTACGTCGACGGCGAGGTCCGCTACGTCGACGCACTCGCGTTCTTCGACGACGGCCCGGAGAAGCCCGTCCGGGTCTGGAGCCGGATCGGGCGGCGGCCGGCGGTCGCGGTCGGGAACTCCGACGGCGACCGGGAGCTGCTCGAGTACACGGTGCCGGGCGACCGGGGACTCCGGCTGCTCGTCCACCACGACGACGACACCGGCCGTGGCGACCTGCCGTACGACAAGGGCGCCGAGGTCGTGCTCCGCGAGGCCGACAAGCGCGACATCACCGTGGTCAGCGTCCGCGACGACTGGGCAACGGTGTTCCCCACACCGTGAGCGGATCGACTGCGCGCCCGGAGGGTCACGGCGCTCGCTCGGACCGGTGGGCCCCGGACGTGCTCGGTCCCGACTTCGAGGCCCGCTCCCTGCCGCTCGAGGACGACGACGAAGGACCGGTGACCGCGACCCTGGTGCGACGGACCCGGACCCACCGGCTCCCGCGACGGTGGCGGACCGCGATCCCGTGGCGGTCGGACCACCTCCCGCTGGGCGGCGCCGACGTGCTCTACGTCCACGGATGGTCCGACTACTTCTTCCAACGCGAGATGGCGGAGCACCTCGAGGCGCTCGGCGCGCGCTTCTTCGCCCTGGACCTCCGGAAGTACGGCCGGAGTCTCCTGCCGCACCAGACCCCCGGGTACGTCGACGACCTCACGGTCTACGACGAGGACATCGCTGCGGCACTCGACACCATCGGGCACGGTGACCCCGAGCACGGACGTCGACGACTCATCCTGTTCGGCCACTCGACCGGCGGGCTGACGTTGGCACTCTGGAACAGCCGCCACCGGGGTGTGGCCGCCGGGCTGGTGCTCAACAGTCCGTGGCTGGAGTTCCAGGCGACCGGCTTCGCCCGCGAGCTGATCGCGCCGCTGATGAAGCTCGGCGCGCGGCGCAATCCCCTCGCACCGCTCCCGACCGTCGACCCCGGCTTCTACACCCGCACCGTGTCGAGCGGGTCCGACGGTAGCTGGACCTACAACCAGGCCTGGCGTCCGGAGCGCGGTTTCCCGCTCCACCCGGGGTGGCTCGCAGCGGTGTTCGCCGGTCAGGACCAGGTCGCCCACGGGCTCGGTGCCGAGACCCCGACGCTCGTGCTGCTCAGCACGCACAGCCTGCTGTCCCCGAAGTGGTCGGAGGAGATGACCCACGTCGACGTCGCACTCAACGTCGACGCCGTCGCGCACCGAGCGCTCTCGTTGGGCGACGACGTCAGCGTCGCCCGCATCCACGGCGCCCTGCACGACGTGATGCTCTCGGAACCCCGGGTCCGCGAGACCGCCTACACCGCCATCCGACGGTGGGCACGCACGCTCCCGCTGCCGGGCGCCTAACCGACCAGGACGATGACGATGACGATGACCGAGAAGCCCGAGCGCCCCCACTGGACGCGCCGACGCGAGGTGGCGACCGTGGTCCTCCTCTCGATCACCGCGGTGGTGACCGCCTGGTGCGGCTTCCAGGAGTCGAAGTGGGGCGGCGAGATGTCCATCTCGTTCAGCCAGGCGTCGAGTGCCCGGATCCAGGCCGCCGACGCCGCATCCGGCGCGCGCGACGCACGGCAGTGGGACGTCACCATCTGGGTGCAGTGGGTGCTCGCCGATTCACGGGACGACGCCACGCTCCGCAGCTACGTGCAGGAGCGGTTCTCCCCGGAGCTCCGCACCGCGTTCGAGGAGTGGGACGGTACCGGTCGGACCGCGGACGGGCCGTTCGCGACGGACGCGTACGTGCCGGCCGGATCGGACCGCGCGACGGCGCTCTCGGCGAAGGCGGACCGGCAGTTCGACCGTGCCCTCGCCGACAACCAGCAGTCCGACGACTACTCGCTCCTGACGGTGCTGTTCGCCCTCGTCCTGTTCTTCGCGGCCGTGTCGGACCGAGGCAGCCGCGAGTGGGCTCGCATCGCGTTGTTCGTCGCCGCGGTCATCGGCCTCGTCGGCGGGGCGTGCCTGCTCGCCACGTTCCCCGTCCTGGTCTGAGACGGGCGCGAGCGCGGCAGGTGCGCCGCCCACGGACAGGACGGGAGGCCCGGTGCCAGCTGGCACCGGGCCTCCCGTCCGGTGGCCTACGCGTCTTCGGGCGCCGCCGCGTCGGACGCGAGCGCCTTCCGACGCTGCGCGACCTGGACCGCGATCGCGACCGGGATCGCGGCGAGGGCGACCGCCCGCAGCCACGGGCGGTCGAACACGTGCCGGGTGGCGTGGTCGAGCGACACCGGACCGGGGCCGCCGAGCGCGAACATCGCCGCCGAGAAGCCGAGGAACGCCGGGAACTCGAAGCCGCCGTCCGCGTTGAAGAAGCCGTTCGGGGTGTGCACGCTCGACGCGACACCCATCGTCGTCGCGGCGCCCGCACCGGCGATCGGGGTGGCAAGCCCGAGTGCCAGGGCGGCACCGGAGCCGGCCTCGCCGATGCCGGCCAGCACGGCGTTCCGCTTGGCCGGGCGGAACCCCATCGCGTGCATGCCCTGCGCGGTGCCCTCGATGCCTCCGCCGCCGAACGCGCCGAAGAGCTTCTGGGAGCCGTGCGAGACGAGCACGGCTCCGAGGGCGATGCGGAGCAGGGTCTTGGCGGTGACCGAAGCGGTACCGGTGGTGTGCGAGCTCATGCGCGCGACGGTACGCCGGGACCGTACGCCGCGACCGGCGATCGTGAGCAGAAATGGTCGGGTCGCCCGGAGGCACCCGACCATTTCTGCTCACGAAGCGCACGACGCGAAGCGCGACGCGAAGCGCGCAGCGCACGGCGCCGCGACGCGCGCAGCCCGCCTACCGCTTCAGGTTCGTCAGCTCCTGCAGCACCTCGTCCGAGGTCGTGATGATGCGCGCGTTCGCCTGGAACCCGCGCTGCGCCACGATCAGGTTCGTGAACTCCTGCGACAGGTCGACGTTCGACATCTCGAGGGTGCCCGCCGCGAGCGAACCGACGCCGGCCGAGCCGGGACCACCGACGGTCGCGGTGCCCGAGTTGCCGGTGGCACGGTAGCCCGAGGCGCCCGTCTTCTCGAGGCCCGCCGGGTTGGCGAACGTCGCGAGGGCGATGCGGCCGAGGGCGAGCGACGCACCGTTCGAGAACGTGCCGGTGACGGTGCCGTCCTTCGAGATGGCGTAGCCCTGCAGGGCGCCGGCCTCGCGGCCGTTCTGCGAGCCGATCGACGCGGTGTTGAGCGAGGCGAAGCCCGTGAGCTCCCCCATGTCGACGGCGATGCCGCCGACCGTCAGGGCGCCACCGGAGGTCAGCTTGCCGTCGGTGCCGAACGTGAGGGACCCGTTCGTGGTGGTCCCCTGACCGTTGCGTGCGGTGACGTCCCAGCCGGTGCCGGTGCGCGTGTAGGCGAGGGACATCGTGTGCTTGGCGCCCGAGGCGTCGTAGACGGTGGCCTCGCGGGTGATGGTGTCGCCGACGGCGGTCTCGGACGGCAGGTTGCCGGCGACCGAGGCGGAGGTGGTGCGGACGGCCGGTGCCGCGGCGTCGAGCGGGAGCGTGATGTCAGCGAGGCCACCGTTGTCGTTGACGACGCCGTTCGTGGCCGGGTAGCCCTGCACGATCTTGCCGTCGGCGGTGACCAGGCGGCCGTCCGCGTCGAAGTCGAACGCACCGGCGCGGGTGTAGACGGTGTCGTTGCCGAGGCGGGTGACGAAGAAGCCGTCGCCGGAGATCATCAGGTCGGTGGCCTTGCCGGTGGCCTGGGCCGAGCCCTGCGCGAAGTTGGTGGAGACGCCGGCGACCTGGACGCCGAGGCCGATCTGCGCCGGGTTGGTGCCGCCGACACCGGTCTGCGGTCCGCCGGCACCCTGGGTCATCTGCGACAGGGTGTCCTGGAAGACCGTCGACGAGGCCTTGAAGCCGACGGTGTTGACGTTGGCGATGTTGTTGCCGGTGACGTCGAGCATCTGCTGGTGCGAGCGGAGGCCGGAGATCCCGGAGTAGAGCGAGCGGAGCATGGTGCGTCCTTTCGGAGAGGCAGGAAGAGCAGGAAGGAGAAGGGGAAGGAGAACGGTCAGGAAGCCGGAGCGGTGGTGGTGATGCCGGAGATCACGTCGAGAGCGACCTCCTTCCCGTTCACGGTGACCGTGGGCACGCTGTTCGCGTAGGACACGGCCGAGGCGGTCCCGGTGACGGCGGTACCGGTCGCAGCGTCGGTGTAGCTGACCTGCTTGCCGACGAGGTTCGCGGCGGCGATGCGCATCTGGAGCGAGAAGTTCTCGTTCCCCGTCGTGGTCTGGTTGGTGATCTGCTCCATCATCGCGAGCTGCGTCTGCTGGCTGATCATCTGGTTCGTGTCCATCGGCGACGACGGGTCCTGGTTCTGCAGCTGCGTGACGAGCAGCTTCATGAACACCTCGGAGTCCATCGTCTGGGACTTCTTCGCGGTCGAGTTCGCGGCGAGGGCCGCGGCCTGGGCAGCCTGGTCCACGCTGCCGGTGATGCCGTCGATGGGCATGGTTGCGTTCCTGTTCGTGAGCCGGTCAGGCGAGGACGTCGAGTCCCGCGGTGCGGATGGTGGAGGTGGACGTGGCGGCGGCTGAGGCTGGCTGCGCGGCGGAGGTGCGCCGTGCCTCCAGGCCGGCGTCGGCACGCGGGCGGCCGCCGGCCGGTCGCTGGTCGCGACCCGCCGACGTGCCCGGGTGGTTCTGCGACGACAGGTCGAGCGTCGTGCTCAGCCCGGTGCCGGCGGCGTCGCGCCGCAGGTCGGGCAGCACCTGGCGGACCGCGTCGCGGCCCGCTTCGGACGCCGCGAACAGCTCGACGTGCATGCCGTGCGCGGTGACGTGTGCGCGGACCGTGACCGGTCCGAGGCTGTCCGGCACGACCTGCACCGTGACGACGTGTTCCCCGGGGCCGGCCTGCGCGAGCGAGAACACCGGGCGCGCGAGCTGCTGACCGAGGGGCGCGGGCGTGGCCGTCTGGGACGTGACCGGCGCGGCGGCAGCGACGGGGGCGGGCGCGGCGGTCGGCGTGGTGGGCAGGACGAAGGGCGTCTCGCCGCCGCGCGTGGTGGTGACTGCCGGGAGGCCCGGATCACCCGCCGTCGATCCCTGCTGGTCCGTCCCGTGGCCGGTCTGCCCACCCCGCGCGGCGGTCGCCGCTGCCACGGTCACGACGGTCGGGATCGCGGGGGCGGTGGCGTCGGTGGGCTGGGTGGACTGGGTGGCCGGGCCGGTCGGCTGGAGCGTCGCTGCTGCTCCGGCTGCAGCGGCAGTGGCAGTGGGCGCGCTGCTCGTGCTCGTGCTCGTGACTCCGACGGTGCCGGTGCCTGTGCCGGTGCCGGTCGTCCCGCCGGACGGGGTGCCGGGCCTCGGGGCGGACGCCGGTGACGGTGCGGGGCCGTCCGCGGGGACTGCGGCGGTCGTACCCGGTGCCTGTGCAGTGGCGGATGGGGCGGACGCCGTGGTGCTTGCCGACAGCGGGACCACGGTGCCCGTGGCAGCGCCGGTGGCGGCGGAGACGGCAGCAGTCGTCGTCCGCGTGGTCGTCTCCGGGGCGGGCGTCGGGGCCGCCGTCGTCGCGGTGACGACCTGCGCCGTCGGCTCGGGCGCGGTCGACGTCGCCGGTGTGACCGTCTCGGCAGGGGTCGTCGTCACGATCGGAGGGACTGAGGCGGGCACCGTTCCTGCGAGTGGGAGCGGGAGCGTGGGCGTCTGGGCCTCCGCGGCGGCAGCGGTCCCGCCGTCAGCGACAGCCGCCACGTCCGTCCCGGTGCTGGTCGTCGAAGCGTTCGTCGGTGTGGTCGAACCGGTGTCGTCGGCTGCGCGGGAGTCGTCCCGGCGCGCCGGTGCACGCTCACCGGCACGACGATCCGTCGCGGCGGCCGCGGACAGGGCGGCGTCGAACGAACCGGCACCGCCGGCGTCGGACGTGGTGCGGGCGGGCGCAGCGCTGCTCGTCGGAGCGGGCGCGGGCTGGGTGGCGATGGTCAGGCTCATGCGGCGCTCCCGGACTGCATCATGGACAGCAGCGCGGCGGTCTGCAGGTCGGTGGCGCTGCTCGCGGCGGTGGTCGCGGTCGTCGCCGGGGTGGCGGACGCCTGCGCCGGCACGATGCGACGGATGGTGGCGATGTCGGCGTCCGAGTACCAGTTGTCGACGATGCGGACGTCCTTGCCGGGGCGCGGCGCGTGCAGCACCTTGCCGTCGCCGACGTAGATGACGACGTGGCCCTCGCCCTTCGGGATGATCAGGTCGCCGGGCTGTGCGTCCTTCAGGGAGCCGACCTCGACGCCCATCTTCGCCTGGTCCGGCACGACCCGCGGCATGGTCACGCCGAGGTCCTTGAACACCGTCTGCACCAGGCCCGAGCAGTCCATGCCAGCGGTCGTGGTGCCGCCGAACACGTAGGGCACGCCGAGGTACTTCTTCGCGTCCGCGACGACGTCGGAGCCGGTGGCGCCGCTGCCCGTCGCGAGGGTGCCCGCGCCAGCGTCGACCGACGTGGCGGGCGCGCTGCTGGTGGTCGCCGCAGCGGCAGCAGCGGTCGCGGTCCCGGTGTTCCCGGTCGCCGTGGCCAGGGCGTCGGCGAAGGCGCTCGACGACGCGCTGGTCGACCCGGCGGACGACGACGTACTCGTCGCCGCGGCCGAGCCACCGCGCAGGGTGTCGATCTGGGAGCGGATCTCGGAGATCCGGGAGAGCACCGCTTCGACGCTCATCGGGCACCACCTTCCGTGCGGCGTCGTGCCGCGATCTCGTCGAGGGCGTTCTGTTCGGTGCGGAGTTCCTCGGCGGCCTGCTCGGCGGCGTGCTTGCCCTCGAGCTTCTCCAGACCGACCGCGGCACGTCGTGCGGCGGTGTACTCCTCCTGTGCCCGGTCGGCGTCCGCGCGGCGGGTCCGGACCACGGCGTCGAGCTCCTCGAGCATCCCGCGGGTCGCGGCACGCGCAGCGGCGACGGCGCTCAGGGTCGCGGCGTCCTCGATCGGCTGCGCGCCCTCGGCGTCGGCGAGGCTGCGGCGCGCGGCGATCCTGGCGTCGGCGGCGTCGCGCACGCGCTCGTTCGCGGTGGCGAGCGAGGCTGCGGCGCGGTCCTGTTCGGTGTGCCGCAGGCGCAGGAGCGCCGCGAGCGGGAAGCGGCGGGCCATCACGACACCCCCAGCTGCTGCACGAGACCACCGAGTCGCTGCCAGGACGCATCGGCGGTCGCCCGCTCGTCCATCCCCTGGCGCAGGAACGCGTCGATCGCGCCCTGGTGGTCGACGGCGGCGTCGACGAGCGGGTTCGAGCCGCGCTGGTACGCGCCGACGTCGAGCAGGTCCTGGGCGGCGGCACGCGCGGCCATCACCTTGCGGAGGGTCGTCGCGGCACCGCGCTGCGCCGGGTCCGTCACCTTCGAGGCCACACGGGACACCGAGCCGAGGGCGTCCACGGACGGGAAGTGCCCGGTGATCGCGAGCTTCCGGTCGAGCACGACGTGACCGTCCAGGATGCTGCGGGCGGCGTCGGCGATCGGCTCGTTGTGGTCGTCGCCGTCGACCAGCACGGTGTACATGCCGGTGATGCTGCCGACGCGGTCCGTCCCGGCACGCTCGAGCAGCCCGGCGAGCACCGAGAACGTCGACGGCGGGTAGCCCCGGGTGGCCGGCGGCTCCCCCACCGAGAGCCCGATCTCACGCTGTGCCATCGCGACGCGGGTGAGCGAGTCCATCATGAGCACGACGTCCTGGCCGGCGTCGCGGAACGACTCGGCGATGCGGGTGGCCACGAACGCGGCGCGCAGACGCATGAGGGCGGGCTCGTCCGAGGTCGACACGACGACGATCGAGCGGGCGAGGCCCTCGGGGCCCAGGTCGTCCTCGAGGAACTCGCGCACCTCGCGGCCACGCTCCCCCACGAGTGCGATCACGTTGACGGCGGCGTCGCTCCCCCGAGCGATCATCGACAGCAGCGAGGACTTGCCGACACCGGAGCCTGCGAAGAGCCCCATGCGCTGGCCACGGCCGACCGTGGTGAGGGTGTCGAGCACCCGCACGCCGAGCTGCATCGGGGTGTCGATGCGGGTGCGTGCCATCGCGTTCGGGGTCGCGTGGTCGAGCGGCACCCAGTCGACGGGCTCGCCACCGGCACCGACGAGCGGTCCGCGGTCGTCGATCGGTCGGCCGAGCCCGTCGAGCACACGGCCGAACAGCCCGGCACCCGTCGGCACGAGCACCGGCCGGCCGGTGGGGCGTGCGGGGGTGCCGGCGGTCACACCGGTGAGGCGGCCGAGCGGCATGCAGCGCACGCCGGTGGCGTCGGTCGCGACGACCTCGACGGCGGTCTGCACGCCGTCCTCCGGTCCGACCGTGACGACCTCGCCGACGTGGGCGTCGAGCCCGGCGATCGTCAGCCCGAGGCCGACGGCGCTCGTGACGACGCCGACCCGCTGGGGTGCGGCCTGCCGCAGGGCGTCGTCGAGCCCGCGGGGGCGGAGCAGCGTGGCGGTCACGCGGACACCCCCTGCAGCTCGACACCCAGTGCCGTGCGGGCGCGGTCGAGTGCGGTGGCGATCCGGGCGTCGAGGATGCCGTCCGGCAGGTCGACGACGGCGTCGCCGTCCCGCAGCGCGGGGTCCGCGACCACGGGCACCGGCAGATCGACGTCGGCGACGCGGGCGGCGTCCGCCGGGCTGAGCCGGACGGCCACCGGGACGCTGCGGTCGATGGACGCGAGCGCCCGCCGGACGGTGGTCTCGGCACCGGACGTGATCCGGGCCTCCCGGTCGTCATCGGTACCGACCGCCGGACGGGAGGCACGGATCTCGTACCCGACGATCGCCTCGGCCAGGTCCGTGGCCGCGCTGGCGACGGACGCCTCGGCGTCACTCAGGACGGGCGCGACCGTGGACAGCATCGCGTTCGTCGCGGCGTCGAGGACGGCGATGCGGCGGACGGTGTCCGCGCGCAGCGACGCGGTCAGCGCGGCGTGTTCGGCCTGCAGGCGGGCGCGCAGGGCGTCCGTCTCGGCCTGTGCGGCGCGGAGTCCCGCCGTGTAGCCGGCGGCGTGGCCGCGGACGTCGGCGCCGGACGCACGTTCGGTCGCGGCGGCGGTGCCGATCGCGGGGAACGCGATGCGCTGCACGGTGCCGGCGGTCGTGGTGTCAGTCAACGAGCTCGTCCTCCTCGGCACGGTGCACGGTGATGACGCCCTGCGCCTCGAGCTCGCGCACGGAACGGACGACCTCGGCGCGCGCCTCCTCGACCTGCGAGACGCGGACCGGGCCCATGGCCTGCAGTTCGTCGTCGAGCAGCGAGCGGTTGCGCTCGGACACGTTCGCGCGGATCGTCTCGACGACGGGTCCGGCCGCACCCTTCATGGCGGTCGCGAGGAGCTTCGAGTCGATGCCGCGCAGCACCTGCTGGATGTCGCGCGACTCGAGCTTGACGATGTCCTCGAAGGTGAGCATGCGCGAGCGGATGTCCTCGGCGAGTTCCGGGTCGCGGGCCTCGAGCCCGTCGAGCACGGCCTTCTCGGTGGCGACGTCGGAGCGGTTGATGATGTCGACCAGGGGCGCGATGCCGCCGACGACCTCGACGCTCTCGCGCGGCGACACGACGGCGCCGGCGCGCTGCCGCAGGACACCCGCGACGATCCCGACGGCCTCCGGGGTCGCGCTGCCCATCGTGGCGAACGCCTGCGCGACGTCGGTGCGGACGCGCTCGTCGACACCGGCGAGGACGGCGCTCGCCTGACCGGGCTTGAGGTGGGCCAGGACGAGGGCGATGGTCTGCGGCAGCTCGCCCTCGAGCAGGGTGATGACCTGCCCGGGCTCGGCGTCGTCGAGGAAGTCGAAGGACTGGCCGGCCAGGTTCGAGGCGAGCCGGTCCATGACGCCCGCGGCGCGCTCGGCCCCGAAGGACGCCTCGAGCAGCCCGAGCGCGGTCTCCTTGCCGCCACGCTTCTGCAGCCGGCCGCTCATCGTGATCCGGTGGAACTCCGACATGGTCTGGTCGACGACGGTGTCCTCGACGCGGCGCATCCGGACGATCTCGGCCGAGATCTCCTCGGCCTCCATCTCGGTGAACTGCTTCATCACCTCGGCCGCGCGGTCGGTGTCCATCTGCATGAGGATGAGCGCGACCTTCTGGGCGCCGGTCAGGGCACGGTCGTTCGAACCCTTGCCGGTGCCCGGGCCGTTGCCGTTGCCGTTGCTGCCGCTCGGCATCAGGGCGCTCACACCGGTGCCCGGTCGTCGAGGAGCCCGCGCAGGAGTTCGGCCGTGCGCTTCGGGTCGCGTTCGGCCAGCGCGGAGATGTCCTGACGGCGGCGCTCGGCCGTGATCTCGTCGGTCGTCAGCACCTCGGTCGGCGGGTCACCGGCGGGCATCGTCGACAGCACGGCGGTGGGGGCGTCGCCGGCACCGAGGGTCGCGCGGTCGGCGGCGCCGTCCATCGCGAGGGGCAGCTGGAACGTCTCGCCGGCGAAGGCGTCGAGTTCGCCGAGGTCGACGGCCTCGCGCTCCTGCTTCCGGCTGCGACGGGCGATGACGAACATGACGGCGATGAGCGCGAGCAGGATGCCGATGACGATGCCGGCGGTGCGGATCGACGACCACAGGGCTTCCTGCTGGTCGGCCTTCTGCTGCGCCTCGAGGGCCTTCGCGGCCTGGTCGGCGCCGCTGGTGTCGAAGTCCATCATCGCGACCTTGACCTGGTCGCCGCGGTTCTGGTCGACGCCGGCGGCGGCCGACACCAGGTCGTTGATGCTCTGCAGGTTCGCGTTCTGCACGGCGTCGGCCTTCGAGTTCAGCGCGACCGAGATGGTCTGCCGGTCGAGGGACCCGGAGGGGATCTGCGTGGTCTCGGTGGTGTGGTCGACGGCGTTGTTCTTCGTCGCCGACTCGTTGGTGTAGCCGCCGTCACCGGTGCCGCTCGTGGCGGTGCCGTTCGGCACGGCGATGTTGTCCGGGCCGAGGACCCCGGTCGCACCGCTCGACGCGCCCGCGGCGCCGGAGCCGTACTGCTCGGTGGTGCTCGACTCGTTGAGCGCGACCGGACCCGAGGTCGGTGACGTGTAGCTCTCCGACGTGCGCGTGCCGGACTCCTGGTTCATCGTGCCGGAGACCACGACCGTCGCGTTGCCGGCCCCGAGGGTGGTGTCGAGCAGGTCCTGGATCTTCTTGCTCGTCGCGGCGTCGTAGTCGGCGGCCTGGTCGGCGCCGCTGCCGGTCGCACCGGTCCCGACGGCGGACAGCGTCTGCCCCTTGGCGTCGACGACCGAGACGTCGGTGGTCTGCATGCCCTCGACCGAGGCGCTGGTCAGGTGCACGATCGCCTGCACCTGGTCGGTGCTCAGCTGGGTGCCGTTGTCGGTGGCGATGAACACCGACGCCGTCGGGTCCTTCTCCTCGGACACGAACACGGACTTCTCCGGGATCGCGAGCTGCACGGTCGCGGTCTGCACGCCGTCCATCGCGCCGATGGTCTTGGCGAGCTCGCCCTCCATCGCCCGCTTGTAGGTGACGTCCTGCTGGAACTCCGAGCTCGTCACGCCCATCTGGTCGAGCAGCGAGTAGCCGCCCTCGTTCGACGACGGCAGCCCGTTCGACGCGGCCTTGAGGCGCTCCGAGTACACCTGCGCCTGCGGCACCAGGATCGTCGCGCCGCCGTCGGTGAGCTGGAACGGCACACCGTCGGTCTGCAGCTGGTCGGTGATGGAGCTCGCGTCGGCGGCGGCCAGCCCGGTGAAGAGCGGCGCGTAGGACGCCTTGCCGAGCCACGACGCCAGGGCGATCCCACCGAGCACGAGCGCGGCGATCACCAGGATCGCGATGGTGCGCTGGGCGGCGGAGAAGCCCTTGACGTACGCCGACAGGCGCGCGAAGACGTTCTTGACGGCGACGGGCATCAGGCCTGCATCCTCATGATCTCGTTGAACGCGTCGACGCCCTTGTTGCGGACGGCGGAGACGAGCTCGAGCGTGACCTGCGCGCGGGTGGCGGCGATGGTCGCGTCGTGGATGTCGTCGAGGTTGCCGGTGACGGCCTTGAGCGCGAGGGTCTTCGAGTCGCTCTGCAGCGCCTGCAGCCCGTCGACGGCGTTCCCGAGGCTGGCGGCGAACCCGCTGCCGTCGGTGCTGGTCGCGCCGGCGGTGCCGGTGACGTCGCTGGGGGTGCCGGACACACTGGTCAGTGCGTTCGTCATCGCGTTGGTGGTCACACCGTTGACGGCGTCGATGGGCATCAGTTCTTCCCGATCTGCAGTGCCGCCTCGTAGGCGGTCTTGGCACGGTCGACCACGGCGGCGTTCGCCTGGTAGCCGCGCTGGGCCATGATGAGGTCCGCCATCTGCGTGCCGAGGTCGATGTCCGGCATGCGGACGTAGCCCTCGTCGTTCGCGAGCGGGTTGTCCGGGTCGTAGGTCACCCGGCCGGCGGCGCTGCCGAACGCGGCGCCCTTGACGTAGGCGCCGGACACGCCGTTGCCCTCCTGGACCTCGACGTATCGGGCCTGGAACGCGGTGTCGTCCATCGACTTCACGGTGTTCGCGTTCGCCATGTTGTCGGCGACGGCGTCGAGCCACTTCCGGTGCACGGTCATGCCGGTGCTCGCGATGCCGATCGCGTCGAAGGTCGTCACGAGTTCGTCCGCATCGCCGCACGGACGCTCGTGAGCTCGGAGTTCATCGCCTGCGTGGCGAACTGGTACCGGAGCACGGTGTCGACGTTGGAGAGCGTCTCCTCGTCGAGGTTGACGTTGTTGCCGTTCGTGTTCGTCGGCTCGAGGCTGCGGGCGACCGTCGGCGCGGTGTTCCCGCTGCCGTCGGTGATCGACTTCGCCAGGGCGTCCTCGAACTGGACCTTCTCGGCGTGGTAGTTCGGCGTGTTGATGTTCGCGATGTTGTTCGCGATCACCTTCTGGCGCATCGACAGACCGTCGAGTGCGCTCTGCAGCGCGACGCTCGTCACGGAATCGAACACGGTGGTCCCCTCGTCAGGCGTCGCCGTGGGACGTCGCCGTGCGGTGGTGGCCGATCCGTGGCCGAACTGGTGAGCGATCCGTGCTCGTGTGGCGCTATCGGTGCCCGTCCCCGGCCGCGTTAGCCCTCGCCCCGAACGGGGGTGGCACCACTTCTGCGACAGACCACTCGTCGAACGACGCGTGCTTCGTCGTGGAACAGGTGGCGGGAGCGCGGGTCAGGCGGACGCGTCGAGGTAGACCGCGCCACGGGGCTCGCGGGTCGCGTCGACGGCGCGCAGCGCACCGAGGTGCTCGAGCGTCGCGCGTCGGTCCGACTCCAGTTCCGCGATGCGGTCGCGCTGCGCAGCGAGCAGCCGGGAGGCACGCCCCACCAACGCGCGCGGCACCGGACCCAGCCCGGCCGGCTCCGACCACTCCACCACGGCCGTGGGGTCGGCCGCCTGCCGGGCAGCGTCGTGCTCCAGGGAGTCGAGGAGGGCCTCCCAGGCGAGGCGGTGGTCGACCTGCTCGGGCGACACCTCCTGCTCAGGCGACGGTGTCGGTTCGGGCGACGGTGCCGGTTCACGCGACACCGAGGGCTCCGCCCGTCGACTGCTGGCGGGTCGGCGTCGCCGGCAGCGACGCCGCGGCGTCGTGCCACGACTGCCGCAGGGGTTCGAGGATCCGGATGCAGTCGCGCGTCGCCTGCACGTCACGGTGCACGTTCGCGGTGATGAGGGACGTCGACGCGTAGTTGTAGACGGCGAGCAGGCCCTCGCCCCCGTCCCAGACGTCGATCCGCAGCGTGGACGACAGCTCGCCGACGATCGCCTGCGCGTGCAGCAGCTGCTCGCGGGCGGCGTCCCAGTCGGCGCTGGTCTGTGCGGCCTCGGCGCGGTGCAGGTCGAGCAGCAACCGGTCGTAGAGCATCGTGACGAGCTGCGCCGGGGTGGCCGACAGGACGGCCTCGTTCGTGTACTGGGCGCGACGCTGGTCGGTCACGGTGCGGGGCTGCGCGGCCTGGCGGAAGGCGGCGGCCTGGAAGTCGAAGGTCATGGTGATCCCGTCAGCTCGTCGTCGCCGCGAGCTGGCTGGCGAGCCAGCTGGACTGGGACTGGAGCTTGCTGAGGCTGGTCTCGAGCGACGAGTACAGCGTCTGGAGCGATGCGCGGCGCATCGTGAGTCGGTCGGTCCAGCTGTCGATCTGGGTGTTGAGGTCCTTGGCGACCGCCTGCTGGCCGGTGATCGTCGTGGTGATGGACCCGTCGTACTTGTCGGACGCCGCGGTGGCGGCTGCACCGACGTTCGCGGAGACGCCGGACAGCATCGCCTGCGTGCCCTCGGGGTCGGTGGCGAGGGCCTTCTGGAAGGCCTCGGCGTCGAAGGTGAAGCTGCCGTCCTTGGTGATCGAGATGCCGATCGACGACGGCGACTTCCCGCCGACGGGCGCCGACATGGTGCTGCCCAGGCGCTGCACGGCGTCGCGCGTGGTGCCGTCGCCCATCAGGACCCCGGCGGTCGTGGTCGTCGACCCGCTGGTGGCACTCGTGCTGCTCGTCACCGCGGTGTTCGTCTTGTAGTAGGCCGAGACCGCGTTCATCGCGTCGACGAGTCCGGACGCCACGGACTGGGCCTTCGTGGTGTCCTGCGCGACGCCGACCGTGACCGGGTCCGTCGAGGCCCTCGACACGGTGACGCTGAGCCCGGGGACCAGGTCGGTGAACGTGTTCGTCGCGCTCGTGATCGTCTGCTCGGCGGCGGTGCCGGCCCACAGCGTGACGCTGGCGTCCTTCGCCTGGGCGACGACCGCGGCGCCGACCTCGGTCAGCACGTTCGTCGCGGTGCCGGCGGTCACCTGGTCGGCGGTCCCCCGGTACACCTCGAAGCCCCCCGCGGCCCCGGTCTTGGCGGACGTGAGCTGCAGCCGGTAGAGCTTGGTGCCGTCGGCGGCCGCACCCGCGGCGACCTTCGTGGCGGTGACGCCGGCCCCGGACTTGTTGATCGCCGACACCGTGTCGTCGAGGGAGCCCGACGACGGCGTGACGGTGGTCTTCGTGCCGTCGGCACCCACCAGGGTGATCGGTTCGGCAGCGGCCGACCACGTGGACATCGCGGCGGTGACCCCGACCTGGGCGGACGCGGTCGAGCCGACGCTGAACGTCAGCGACCCGGCGCTCGCGTTCGTGCCGGTGACGGCGGTGACGCTCGACGACGAGCTCGTGGCCGTGAACAGGTCGAGCGAGGTCGCCTTGGCGGCGTCCTTCGCCTTGGTCGCGAGGGCCTGCACCAAGCCGTTGATCGTCTGCAGTGACGAGATGAACGAGTTGGTGCTCGTGAGCTTGTTCTTGAGCAGGGTCTGCGGCACGCCCTCGACGCTCATCAACGAGTTGATGAGGTCGGTCGTCTTGAGCCCGCTGACGAGCCCGTCGATCGCGAGGCTGGTGCTCGAGGACACGGACGATGACATCGTCGACACTCCCTGGCGTCGTGGGGATGGTCAGGAGGGCGACGCCGCCTCCCGGGAAGCCTGAACGATCCCGGAAGGCGGCGTCGTGGGTGCTAGCGCAGGAGCGAGAGCACGCCCTGCGTGCTCTGGTTCGCCTGCGCGAGCATCGACGTGCCGGCCTGGCTGAGGATGTTGTCGCGCGTGTACTTGACCATCTCCTCGGCCATGTCGACGTCGGTGATGCGCGAACCGGCAGCGGTGAGGTTCTCCTTGGCCACGTTCGTCACGTTGATGGCGTGGTCGAAGCGGTTCTGGACAGCACCGATGCTCGAACGTGCCGAGGACACGTACTTGATCTGCTCGTCGATCGCGGTGATGGCGGCCTGAGCGTTCGTCGCGCTGTCGAAGGTGAGGGCGCCGACAGCGGTCGACACGGACTCCACGTTGGACTTCGACAGGTCGACGTCGATCTGGCTCGCCGCGTCGCCGTTGGCGCCGACCTGGAACTTCAGGACGCCTGCGGTGCCGGCGGAGCCGTCGAGCAGGTTGATGCCGTTGAAGTTGGTCGACTGCGAGATGCGGGTGAGCTCCTTGGTGAGCTCGCCGACCTCGGTGGTGATCGCCTTGCGCGAGTCCTCGTTGTTCGAGTCGTTACCGGCCTGGACAGCCAGGTCGCGCATGCGCTGGAGGATCGAGTGGGTCTCGGTGAGGCCACCTTCAGCGGTCTGCACGACGGAGATGCCGTCCTGCGCGTTGCGGGCGGCGACCGTGAGGCCACCGACCTGGGACTTCAGCCCCTCGGAGATCGACAGACCGGCCGCGTCGTCGGCAGCACGGTTGATGCGGAGACCCGACGAGAGCTTCTCGAGGGACTTCGACAGGTCGTTCTGCGTCGAGTTGAGGTTCCGGTACGTGTTGAGTGCCGAGAGGTTGGTGTTGATGGACATACCCATGGTGGTTTCCTCCGTGAATGCTGGGTCGTACTACAGCCCGTCCGTGGGCTGACGTGGATGACTCTCGACCGGGTGCCGGGAGTCGTTAGGGAATCGACGGAAATACCCGTCGACGGTTCAGCTCGCCGCCACGGCGACCGGCGCGGTCGCGTCGTGGACGGCACGTGCGACGCCGGCGGCGGCGTTCGACGCGACGCGTGCGAGGTAGGCGCTCCGGCGGGCCGCGGTGGTGCGCGAGGCGGGTTCGGCGGCGGCACCGCCGTCGCCGTAGTGGGCGGCCAGTCCGTCGCGGAGCAGGCGCATCGCCTCGGAGCGCTGCTGCGAGACGGCGGAGTGCGTGATGCCGAGTTCCGCGGCGACGTCGGTCACCGAGCGGTCCCCGAAGTAGACGGCCTCGACGACGAAGCGCATCCGCTCGGGCAGCGCCTCGACGGCTGCGCGCAGATAGCGGCGCTTCTCGGTCTCGAGCAGATCGTCGCCGGGCAACGGCAGGTCGGCGGCGACGAGGTCGTGCACGGTCTCGTCGAGGGGCGCGACGATACGGGCCGCGTCGCTCATCGCGTCCGAGGCGGTCTGCCGGTCGACACCCATCGCGTCCGCGATCTCCTGCACGCCGACGCTCCGGCCGAGTCGGGCGGACAGGGCCTCCTGCGTGGCGAGGGTCTCGCGGATCCGCTTCCGGGTGCCGCGGGACGCCCAGTCGGCCGAGCGCATGTCGTCGGCGAGGGCTCCGGCGATCCGGGTCCGGGCGTAGGCGCCGAAGGGGACGCCGAGGGTGGGGTCGAACGCGTCGGCAGCGGCGACGAGGGCGAGGGAGCCGACGGCGGCGAGGTCGTCGCGGTCCAGGTGCGTGGCACGGGAGCGGACGTCGGCGACGATGTAGCCCACGAGCGGGAGGTGCTCCACGATCATCGCGTTGCGTGCGGTGCGGTCCATGCTGATCCCCTGATCGACCTGACGTGACTGTCTCGACTCACCCGTCCCTGGGCACGACGGACGCCGGCCTCGGATGGCCGGTGCGTACGCCGAAGACCCGCCCGGTTCCCTCCGAGCGGTGCACCCCGCGCCCCTGTGACGCGGTTCGAGGTCGCCCTCGTGGTGCGTTCTGAATGTATCGGCTGGCAATGTCCTGAACAGGGGTTCATCCGTCCCCAGTGCGGGGGCATTCGCGGTGTTTCCCGGTCGGCATTTGGGGGGACCCAGCGCGTAGAACGACCGTTTCCGTCCCCCGGACGGGGTGCGTTTCCCGATTGTCCGGGAGGCCCGGGGGACGTCCGCCTCGCAGGTCACGTCCCCCGCCGCTTACGACCACCGCCGTCGGGTCGATAGGTCTCGGTGTCCGCCGGATGGTGGACCCGAAGACCCGAACACCCGACGACGACCCACACGGGAGGAGCTGATGAGCGTGAACGACCTGTCCGCCGTGCTCTGGCGCGAACGCGAACTGCTCGAGCTGCTCACCTTCAAGCTCGAGGAGGAGCAGCTCCTGCTCACCGCGGGCCGTTCCCGTTGGGTGTCGCACGCCAGCCGCGAGGTCGAGCAGGTCCTCGAACGACTCCGCAGCACCGGTCTCGAGCGCGCCGCGTCGAGTGCCGAGGTCGCCGAGGAGTGGGGCGTCCCCGCCGATGCACCCCTGCGCGACGTCGTCGCCGCAGCGCCGAACGGCCCGTGGGGCGAGATCCTCGCCGCGCACCTGACCGCGATGGTCGAGCTGACCACCCAGATCGGCGCCCTGCGCGACGAGAACGACCGCTTCCTGCGCACCGCCGCCCAGGCCACCGAGGAGACCCTCGCCGGCACCCTGACGACCGCCGCGACCTACGACGCCTCGGGCACCTCTGGAGCCGGCTCCGACGGCGCTCGCCTGTTCGAGGGGACCTTGTAACCCCGTGGTCAGCACCTTCGGCTCCCTCGCCACCGCGTACTCCGGCCTCGCCGCGGCCCGCGCCGGCATCGACGTCACCGGCCAGAACATCGCGAACGCCGGCACCGCCGGGTACACGCGGCAGCGCGTCACGCAGAACTCGATCCCCGCGACGCAGACCGGGTTCATGCGCGGCACCGCCGCCCTCGCCGGTCAGGGCGTCTCCGTCGACGGCATCGCCCGCCTGGCATCGCTGACGCTCGACGTCGGCGTCCGGGTCGCCGCGGGGTCCTCCGCCTACGCCGACGCCCGTGCGACGGCACTGTCCGCCCTCGAGACCGGCCTGCACGAGCCCGGCAAGGACGGCCTGAGCGCCAAGCTCGATGCCTTCTGGTCGTCGTGGAGCGAACTCGCCAGTCACCCCGACGACCCGGGTGCCGCCAGCGCCGTCATCGGCGCAGCGGGCACCGTCGCCTCCGCCCTGGCCGCCGGGTCGAAGGCCGTCGACGCGCAGTGGTCCTCGGTCCGGGGCACCGCGGCCGGCCAGGTGACCCAGCTGAACGACGCCGCGAAGCAGGTGGCCGACCTGAACGGGCGGATCCGCACCGCACTGGCCTCCGGCGGCACCGCGAACGAACTCCTCGACCAGCGCGACCAGCTCACCGAGCAGATCGCGACGCTCGCCGGCGGGACGACCCGCACCAACGCGGACGGCACGGTCGACGTGCTGCTCGGCGGCAACCCGCTCGTGCAGGGCACCGACGCCCGCGCCGTCGCCCTCGGCGGTGGCGAACGCCTCGCCGACGGCGCCGCGGTCACCCTGACCTGGACCTCCGGCACCGCCGGCGCGGTGTCCCTGAGCGGCGGGTCGATCGGTGGCGCCCTCGCCGTCCTCGCCCCGGCGAACGGGAACGGCACGGGCGGCGCGCTCGCCCAGGCCGCCGCGTCCTACGACGCCGTCGCGACCCAGCTCGCCACCACGGTCAACGCCGTGCACGCCACCGGCACGACCCCGGCCGGCACCACCGGCACCGCGTTCTTCGCCCTCGCGGCGGGCGTCCCCGCAGCGCAGGGCCTGTCCGTCGTCCCGACGGACGGCACCGGCCTGGCGACGCGGAACGCGGCGGGGCAGCTCGACGACTCGTTCGCCGATGCGCTCTCGCGACTCGGCACGGGCCCTGGAGCCGCCGACACGACCTGGGCGACGTTCGTGGCGGGGGTGGGCACCGCCTCCCGGTCGGCCGCGACGGAGTCGACGCTCACCGGACTCGCCCTGACCAACGCGCGCACCCAGCAGCAGTCGAGCGCCGGCGTCGACCTCGACGAGGAGAACGTGAACCTGCTGAGCTACCAGCACGCGTACCAGGGCGCGGCACGCGTCCTGACCGCCGTCGACGAGATGCTCGACACCATCATCAACCGCGTCGGACTCGTCGGGAGGGGCTGATCGTGATCACCCGGGTGACCACCCAGATGTCGATGGCCGCGGCCTCGGCACGGCTGCAGACCGGTGCGGCGCGCGTGGCGCAGCTGACCGAGCAGGCCACCACGCTGCAGGCGATCCAGAAGCCGTCGGACGACCCGGTCGGCGCCGCGTCGTCGATGCAGGTCCGCAAGGAACAGGCCGCCGCCGCGCAGTACACGCGCAACGCGAACGACGCCGTCGCCTGGCTCGCGACCACCGACAGCGCCCTGTCCAGCGTCTACTCGGTGCTGAACAGCGTGCGGGACCTGACCGTGCAGGCGGCGAACTCCGGCACCATGAGCGACACCGACCGCGACGCCTTCATCACGCAGTTCCAGTCGCTGAAGTCCGACCTCGAGGCACGGGCCAACACGACCTACGGCACCCGCTCGGTCTTCGCCGGTGCCTCGACCGCCGCCGCCGCGTACGACCCGGCGACCGGGTGGGCGGCCTCCGGCACGGACGTCTCCCGCCGGATCGGCGACGGCACCACCGTGCGCGTCGACACCGCCGGGGCCGACGTCTTCGGCACCGGGGCGTCGTCGGTGTTCGGGGTGCTCGACTCCATCGTCAGCGACCTGCAGAACGGGGTGAACGTGAACGCGCGGATCAACGACGTCGACGGCGCGCTCGGTGCCGTCCGCGGTGCCCAGGCCGACGTCGGTGTCCGGCACGCGACCGCCCTCGCCGCCCAGGACTCGCTGAAGACGGCAGCCGTCTCACTCGAGAACCGCCGCGCCGGCATCGAGGACGTCGACCTCGCCAAGGCCGTCCTCGACCTGCAGGTGCAGCAGACCAACTACCAGGCAGCCCTCGCCGTCACCGCGAAGGTCCTGCAGCCGACCCTGATGGACTACCTCCGATGAGCATCTCCCTGACCTTCGCCGTCCCGCCGTTCGGCCTGTCCCCCGCACCGGTCTTCACGCTGACCCCGGTGGACGGCGCCGAGGGCCTGTTCACCCTCGTCGGGGGTTCCTCGCGCTTGTTCGTGCTCGACGCCGCGGTGCACCTGCCGTCGTACTCGCCCGAGCTCACCGACGAGCAGGCCGCTGGGCTCGAGCTGACCGACCCTGCCGACGCCATGCTGCTCGTGGTGGCGAACCCCGGCGCGTCCGGGACGACCGTCAACCTGCTCGCGCCGATCGTCGTGAACGCCCGGACCGCCGTGGGCGCGCAGCTCATCCTGGAGGACCAGGACCTGCCGCTGCGGGCGGAGCTCGCGCGGGCGTAGGTGCTGCGGGGGGCCCGCACCCGTTTTGCGACAATCCACGAGTCGATCGGCGCGTGGTTCGTCGGAACATACGCACGCAACTGTTGCGTGTGCATGAGTCGACAAAGCACGAGGTGATCAACACGTGCATCGTCGCAAGGTGCACACGAATGGAGCGCCCTCGTTCCTCCACACAAGGCGGTTGCGCTCGACTGTCCACAGATCGTCGCGGTAGGGCCCTCGCTCCGACTCGCTTCCAGCAGCCTGTGGGGCATGGGCAGAGCGAACGACATCGAACTCATCCGCACGACCGGCCTTCCGGATCCCGAACGCCGGGCGCTCGAGCGCGATGTCCACCGCGGGGTCCTCGAACGGATCCGCCCCGGCGTCCTGGTCCGGCCCGGGGCGCTCGACCATCTCCACCCTGGTGAACGACACCACGTGCTCGTCCGAGCATCGCTCCACCGCATCCGCGTCAGCGACCTCGTGTCGCACCAGTCCGCGTGCGCTGTGCTCGGGCTGCCGCTCGTCGGCGAAGCTCCGATGAAGGTCCACGTGTCCGACCCGACGACCACCCACACGCGGGTGACCGCCTGGTTCGTCCGGCACGGCACTGCAGCCCGGCCACCGACCGCGTACATCGAGTCCGGCGGACTGCGGACCACCGGGTGGGCGCGGAGCGCGGTGGACGTCGCTGCGACCCGTCCGTTGCTCGAGTCGCTGCCGGTCGTGGACCAGCTGCTCGCCGATCGGCGCACGACGCCCGAGGCGCTGGCCGCTGATCTCGAACTGCGGGGCTCGGCGCAGGCAAAGGCGGGGGTGGCGATCGAGATGGGGTCGGCGCTGTCGGGGTCGCCGGCGGAGTCGGTGTGCCGGGTGCGCTTCCGGCAGGTCGGGGCGCCGGAGCCGGTGCAGC
Source organism: Curtobacterium sp. VKM Ac-2887 (assembly GCF_015350935.1). NCBI lineage: Bacteria > Bacillati > Actinomycetota > Actinomycetes > Micrococcales > Microbacteriaceae > Curtobacterium > Curtobacterium sp. VKM Ac-2887. The sequence goes on from NZ_JADKSB010000012.1 coordinate 63,284, forward strand.
AGCACGAGTTCCGACGGACCGGAGGTGGGACGGCCGTCGTGGACTTCTGGTTCCCCGATCAGGGCGTCGTGGTCGAGGTCGACGGCCGCGCGAAGTACGAGGACCCGACGATGCTCGAGGGGCGGAGCACCGCCGAGGCGCACTGGCAGGAGAAGCGTCGCGAGGACTTCGTCCGCTCGTTCCCCGAGGTCCGGTTCGTCGTCCGGTTGTCGTGGGCCGACCTCATGCAGCCCGACCGCGTGCGTGCAGCACTCCGCCGGGCGGGTGTCCCGTGCCGGTGACGAACAGGCGAGCGGCTCCGAGGGGCCGGCCGGGGTCAGTGGCGCGGCGCCTCCGGGTGGTGTTCGCGCTGCCGTTCGATCACGAGCGGTGCACTCGGCACGCCACCGCCGACGATCACTTCGCCGATACCGACCCGCACGCCGTGGACCCGCCCGACACCCTTCACCACACCGGCACGGCGATCGGGGTCGGGCTCGCGGTGGTCGCCCCCGGCTGCGAGCTCGGCGTCACGGACGGCGACCGTCCCGAGCACCTGCGCACCGGCACCGAGCTCGGTGGGGCCCTCGACGAGGCAGCCGCCCGACAACCGAGCGCCGTCCCCCACGAGCACGTCCGCCCCGGTGGCCGTGATCGTGACGGGCCCCGGGCCCAGTTCGGCAGCGGAACCGATGGTCACCCGGGCCGCGGTGGCGACGACGGTGACCTGGCCCGGACCGAGCCGCGCGCCGGATGCGACGGCGATCGAACCCCCGGCACGCGTCTCGAGCACGACTCCGGGGTACAGCACCACCCCGGCTGCAAGGGTGACGTCCGCGCCGACGAGCACGGAGCCGGGGTCGAGCACCACGACCTCGGGCAGCAAGCCGCGCACCTCGGCGACCGTCAGGAACCCGGAGGCCCGACGAGCGTCGTCAGCCGGACCGGGCGCGCCGTCGATGTCCATCCAGCGAGCCTCCCACATGCCCGGCGTACGGTGAGCGCATGGCCCGCTCCCCGAAGGACCAGGCGATCGTGCCGCTGCCGAACGCCCAGGTCTCCCCCATGCCCGACGACTCCCGAACCCCGCAGCCGCAACAACCCGGCGGGTGGGTCAAGTGGCTCGACCGTGCCATCAGCGTCCAGCGCCCGGTGGTCGTGGCGCACGTCAACGCGATCCGCCGACGCAAGCCGGACGCCACCCCCGCCGAGGTCATCCAGATCCTCGAGCGGCAGTACCTCACCGCGGTCACCACCGGTGGCGCAGCAGTCGGTGCGAGCGCGGTCATCCCGGGCGTCGGGATGGTGGCCGCCCTCGGGCTGAGCGGCGCGGAGACGGTCGGGTTCCTCGAGACCACCGCGCTGTTCGCCCAGTCGGTGACCGAGGTGCACGGCATCGCCCTGGACGACCCCGAACGGGCACGGACCCTGGTGATGGCGATGATCCTCGGTGCTCCGGGCACACAGCTCATCAAGCAGCTCGGCGGGCAGATCGCCGGCGGTCAGGCGCGCACGGCGTTCTGGGGCGAGATGGTGACCTCGTCCCTGCCGAAGCAGGTCGTCAACGGCCTCGGCGGGCAGGTCCGCGACCAGTTCATCAAGCGGTTCGCAGTGCGTCAGGGGACGTCGGTGCTCGGCCGTGCACTGCCGTTCGGGATCGGCGCAGCCGTCGGCGGGCTCGGCAACCACGCGCTCGGGCGGAAGGTCATCCAGGCCTCGCGGACCGGGTTCGGGCCGCCGTCGGCACACTTCCCGATCATCCTCGAGCCCAAGCCCGCGAAGCCCGAGAAGCAGCCCAAGGACAAGCAGCTGAAGCAGCCCAAGCAGCCCAAGCAGCAGAAGCAACTCGGCTGGCGCCGCGGCTCCGCGAAGGACGAGGACCTCTGGTCGGAGACGCCCGAGCGCTGAGCCGGGCGGCAGGCCCGATCAGAACGACCGACGCCCGATCAGAACGACCGACGCCCGATCAGAACGACCGCACCGGCGTCCTGGCGACCTGGCCGGCGTGCGCGAACCCGCCGCCGAAGCCGAACAGCAGCGCGGGGACTCCCTCGGGCAGGTCGCCACGCGCCCATGCCTTCGACAACCCGAGCGGGACGCTGGCGGCCGAGGTGTTCCCGGACTCGACGACGTCGCGGATGACGAACTTCGACTCCCCGCCGAGTGCGGTGACGAGCGGCTCGATGATCCGCAGGTTCGCCTGGTGGAACGCGAACACCTCGATGTCGTCCATGGTGAGCCCGGCGGCCTCGACGACCTTGCGGGCGTGCCCCTCGGCCTCGGTGATGGCCCAGCGGTAGATCGATCGGCCCTCCTGGTTGAACCGGCCGGGCGTCCCCTCGACCCGCACCGCGTCGAGCAGGTGCGGCACGCTGCCCCATGAGACGGGCCCGATCTCGGGGGTGTCGGCGACGCCGAGCACGGCGGCCCCGGCCCCGTCACCGACGAGCACGCACGTCGACCGATCGGTCCAGTCGGCGATGGCGGAGAGGGTCTCGGACCCGATGACGAGCGCGACGTCGGTGGACCCGACGCGGATCGACTGGTCGGCGAGGGCGAGCGCGTACTCGAACCCGCTGCACGCGGTGTTGATGTCGATGGGCGCCGGACCGTTCGTCATCCCGAGCGCGGCGGCGACCCGACCGGCGGTGTACGGCGCGCGGTCCTGGTGCGTGGTGGAGGCGACGATGACGAGTCCGACGGCCGAGGGCGAGACGCCGGCGTCGGCGAGGGCGTTGCGGCCCGCTTCGATCGCCATCGACGTGACGCTGTCGTCCGGACCGGCGATGTGGCGGGTCTGGATCCCGGTCCGGGTGCGGATCCACTCGTCGTTGGTGTCGACCATGGTCGAGAGTTCGTCGTTGGTCAGGATGCGTTCGGGCTGGTGGTGACCGAACCCGAGGATCCGGCTGCCACGGAGTGCTGGGGTGTTCACCGTCGTCACGGTACTCCTCCCCGGATCGCGGACATGCCCCGGACGGCATGCAGCCACGCACCATGCAGAACAATGCACCCAGCAAGCAGAACAATGCACCCCACCATGCAGAACCGGTACTCCCAGGGCCTGGCAGGGTGCCCCTCGGAGCGCGTAGACCGGACCCATGGACTACACACACCTCGGACGGACAGGGCTGTCGGTTTCACGAGCAGTGCTCGGCACGATGAACTTCGGCCCGGAGACCACTGAAGACGACTCGCACGCCATCATGGACCGGGCCCACGAGCTCGGCGTCAACTTCTTCGACACCGCCAACGGCTACGGCGGCTCGGTGGGCAAGGGTGCCACCGAGGAGATCATCGGCCGCTGGTTCGCGAAGGGCGGCGGCCGTCGCGAGAAGACGGTCCTGGCGACCAAGGTCTACGGCGACATGATCGACTGGCCGAACGGCGGCAAGCTCAGCGCCTTCAACATCCGCCAGTCGCTCGACGCCAGCCTGCAGCGTCTGCAGACGGACCACATCGACCTGTACCAGTTCCACCACGTCGACCGTGCGACCCCGTGGGACGAGATCTGGCAGGCGATCGACGTCGCCGTGCAGCAGGGCAAGGTCCTGTACGTCGGGTCGTCGAACTTCGCGGGCTGGCACATCGCCCAGGCGCAGGAGGCCGCGAAGCGCCGCCACACCTTCGGCCTGGTGAGCGAGCAGTCGATCTACAACCTCGTGGTGCGCGACATCGAGCGCGAGGTCCTGCCCGCCGCCCGCGAGTACGGCCTCGGCGTCATCCCGTGGTCGCCGCTGCAGGGCGGTCTGCTCGGTGGTGTCATCGAGAAGACCGAGAACGGCTCCCGCCGTCTGTCGGGTCGGAGCGCCGAGTACGTCGAGGGGCACCGCGACCAGCTCACCGCCTACGAGTCGTTCGCCAAGGAGCTCGGCCACACGCCCGGCGAGCTCGCCCTCGCGTGGCTCCTCCACCAGCCCGGCGTGACCGCACCGATCACCGGCCCCCGCACGATGGAGCAGTGGGAGTCCGCGGTCCGCGCCGTCGACATCCGCCTGGACCAGCGTGCGCTGGACCGGCTCGACGAGATCTTCCCGGGGCACAAGACCTCACCGGAGGACTACGCCTGGTGAGCTGACGGAACGGGCCGGGACCACGGCCCGCGATCAGGGCCACGGACGGGAGGCACGGTGCGCGTCGGACGCGCACCGTGCCTCCCGTCCGCCGTTGCGACCACCGCACGTGGCGAGCCGCCAGGACGACGCACGCCCGTCAGAGCGCCGCGATCTCCGCGTCCGTCAGCCCGGCCCAGCGCAGGTACGCGGCGACGCTGCCCCACCGCGCCTCGACGTGTCGGATCACGGTGGTCATGGTCTCCGGCACGCACCGTTGCGCGACAGCGGTGGCCTCGGGGTCGGTGCTCACCGCACGCTCTGCGGCGAACCGATCGGCCAGCCCGACAGCGCTGGCGGCGTAGTCGTCGCCGACGGCCTCGATCGATGCGCCCCAGAGTCGGGCGAGCAGTCCGCTGACGACGCCGGTGCGGTCCTTGCCGGCGGAGCAGCAGACGAGCACGTCGCCGTCGGACCGGGCGATGGCGCGGAACGCGGCGGCGATCCCGGTGCGGTGGCGCTCGAGCCAGTCGATGTACTGCTCGTCGAGCTGCACGGCCTGGGCGCCGGACTCGACGGTCGACGGGTCGAACAGCGGGACGAGCCGGTAGCCGTCGGTGTTGCCGAGCGGGTGCGGGACGCGGGCGACCTCGTCGTCACGGCGGAGGTCGACCACGGCGGCGAGTCCGTGCGGGTAGGCGTCGGCATCGACGCGTTCGGTGTTGGCGCGGTACACGGTGCGGGGTCGGGCGTCCTGCAGGCCCGGTCCCCCGACCTCGCGCAGGTTGGTGAGGGTCGACGTCGTCGTCATACCCCAACCCTGCCAGACGACAGACGACAGACGACAGACGACAGACGCAAGACGACAGACGCCGGACCGCACGACGACGGGCCCCGCGCTTGCTGTGTGCGCGGGGCCCGTCGTCGTGCGGGTGGTGCTCGTGGAGCTGGTGTCTGCTGGCTAGCGGACCGAGACCGGCGAGTCGTCGGTCTGCTCGTAGAGGACGTAGCCCTCTTCGCCGTGGACCGCGGTGTCGATGCCGGCGACCTCGTCCTCGGTCTTGACGCGGAAGCCGATCGTCTTCTCGATGAGGAAGCCGATGACGAACGCCAGGACGAAGGAGTAGATGCCGACGGCCAGGGCCGCGGTGGCCTGCTTGCCGAGCTGCTCGAACGAACCGGAGTAGATCAGGCCGGTGTCGTTGGCGAAGAAGCCGAGGTACAGCGTGCCGACGATGCCGCCGACCAGGTGGACGCCGACGACGTCGAGCGAGTCATCGAAGCCGAGACGGTACTTCCAGTCGATGGCGAAGCAGCAGATGATGCCGGCGACGAACCCGAGCAGGATGCCCCAACCCGGGGTCAGGTTGGCACATGCCGGGGTGATCGCGACGAGACCGGTGACGGCACCCGAGGCGGCGCCGACCGACGTGGCCTTGCCGTCCTTGAGCTTCTCGACGAGCAGCCAGCCGAGGATGGCAGCGGCCGGTGCGGCGAGGGTGTTGACCCAGGCGATCGCGGCGATGCCGTCAGCGGCGCCCTCGGAGCCGGCGTTGAAGCCGAACCAGCCGAACCACAGGATGGCGGCGCCGAGCAGGACGAAGGGCGGGTTGTGCGGCTTGTGCGCACCCTTGGCGAAGCCGACGCGCTTGCCGAGGACGAGCGCCAGGGCGAGACCTGCTGCACCGGCGTTGATGTGCACCGCGGTGCCACCGGCGAAGTCGATGACCCCCCACGTGGCAGCCCAACCCGAGGTCAGGTTGAAGACCCACGAGGCGACCGGGAAGTAGACGACCGTGACCCAGATGCCCGCGAAGACCATCCAGGCGCCGAACTTGGCGCGGTCGGCGATGGCGCCGGAGATGAGCGCGACCGTGATGATCGCGAAGGTGGCCTGGAAGCCGACGAACGCCATCGACGGGTACGCCGCCTGGATGTTCGAGGACTGCGCCTCCTCGAAGGCCTGGCCGAGGCCGATCTGGTTCCAGTCGATGCTGAAGAACCCGACGACACCGGAGACCGCCGTGCCGTCGCCGTGGTTGGCGAAGGCGATCGCGTAGCCGTAGAGCACCCACAGGACGCTCACGAGTGCGATCGCACCGAACGACATCATCATCATGCTGATGACGGACTTGGCCTTCACCAAACCGCCGTAGAAGAAGGCCAGGCCGGGTGTCATGAACAACACCAGCGCCGCCATGACCAACACGAACGTCGTGTTGCCCTGATCAAGCATCTGTTCACCTCTCGATTGCACGAGCGGCTCTTGGACCGCCTCGGGTGACACCGAGTCTGGCGAGGTGACGTTTCACGAGGGGGCACGATGTGTTTCGCGGATGTAACGCGACGGCGCGGTTTGTAAACGTCGTGTTTCGCACGGCCCGATGCCCCCTGGACAGGGGGTGCACCGACCGGTCAGCGGATGCCCCGGGCGGTGGGCGTCAGTCCTGGGCGCGGCTCAGGGCCACGACACGGCTCGCTGCGCGCAGGTACTTCTTGCGGTAGCCGCCGTCGAGCATGGCGTCGGGGTACACCTGGTCGAGCGGCGTGCCCGAGGCCACGATCCGGACCTGAGCGTCGTACAGCCGGTCGACGAGCGCGACCCACCGGAGCGCGTCGGTCTGGTCCGTGAAGGCCCGGACGTCGGTGAGCCCGACGGCGTCGAGGTCCTCGACGAGCGCGACGTACTTCGACGGGTGCACCGAGCCGAGGTGCGCGACCACGGCCGAGAAGTCGTCGAGCGTGACGGTGCCGGCCGGCAGTGCCGCGGCCACGTCGGACACCACACCCGCCGACTCGTCGACCGCACGGCGGCGGTAGTCGAGCCCGTCGATCCGCATGGTGTCGAACCGGTCGGACATCGCCTGGATCTCGCGCAGGAAGTCCTGGGCCGCGAACCGGCCCTCGCCGAGCGCGCCCGGAGGCGTGTTCGAGGTGGCGGCGAACCGGGTGCCGGTCTCGCTCAACTCCTTGATCAGGCGGGTCATGACCATGGTGTCGCCCGGGTCGTCGAGCTCGAACTCGTCGATGCACACCAGCGCGGTCCCGCGCAGCAGGTCGACCGTGCCCTGGAACCCGAGCGCGCCGACCAGGGCCGTGTACTCGATGAACGTGCCGAACGTCTTCCGCCCGGAGGCCGCGTGGTACGCCGCGGCGAGCAGGTGGGTCTTGCCGACACCGAACCCGCCGTCCAGGTAGACGCCCGACTTCGCAGCGGGCTCGACCGACTGCTTGCGGCGGCCGAACAGCCCGCGACGGGGCGCGTCGGTCGGACCGGCCGCGACGAACGCGGCGACGGCGTCGCGCACGTCGGCCTGCGAGGCGTAGTCCGGGTCCGGGCGGTACGAGTCGAACGAGGCGGCCGCGAACTGGGGCGGTGGCACGAGTGCCGCGGCCATCTGCTGCGGGGTCACCTGGGGGTCACGGTCGACGAGGTGCGCTGGCGCGGTGTTCGTGGACAATCAGGAACCCTTCCGGGAAGCAAGTCGTGCGGTGTCACGTTGCGGCTGGGGCACGGTACGTCCGCGTACCGTTGCCCACAGGCACCGACGACCGATCCTAGTCCGGTGCCGGATGACCACCTGGAGGTAGCCCACCATGACCGCACCGGTCGACCCGTCCGAGAAGTTCACCGCCTACGCCCACCCGGAGCGTCTCGTCTCCACCGAGTGGCTGCAGGAACAACTGGACGCCCACACCCCCGACCTGGTCGTCGTCGAGTCCGACGAGGACGTCCTGCTCTACGAGACCGGACACATCCCCGGCTCGGTCAAGATCGACTGGCACACCGACCTCAACGACCCGGTGCAGCGCGACTACATCGACGGCGAGGCGTTCGCCGAACTGCTCGGCAGCAAGGGCATCGGCCGCGAGACCACCGTCGTGCTCTACGGCGACAAGAACAACTGGTGGGCCGCCTACGCCCTCTGGGTCTTCTCGCTGTTCGGTCACGAGGACGTCCGCCTGCTCGACGGCGGCCGTGCGAAGTGGATCGCCGAGGACCGCGCCCTCACCACCGAGGAGACCGTCGTCACGCCGGCCGAGTACCCGGTCGTCGACCGGATCGACACCGAGATCCGTGCCTACAAGGACGACGTGCTCGCCCACCTCGGCAAGCCCCTCATCGACGTGCGCAGCCCGGGCGAGTACGACGGTTCCCGCACCACCGCGCCCGACTACCCGGAAGAGGGTGCGCTGCGCGGCGGCCACGTCCCCACCGCGGTGAACATCCCGTGGGCGACCGCCGCCGCACCGGACGGCACCTTCAAGCCGCGCGCGGAACTCGACGCCATCTACCGCGAGGGCGCCGGCATCGGCGACGCCGACGAGGTCATCGCGTACTGCCGCATCGGCGAGCGGTCGAGCCACACCTGGTTCGTCCTGCAGCACCTGCTCGGCTACGACAGCGTCCGCAACTACGACGGCTCGTGGACCGAGTGGGGCAGCGCCGTCCGCGTCCCGATCGTGCAGGGCGCGGAGCCGGGTACAGTTCCGAACCGATGAACGACAGCACCGAGGCCACCCTCCCCGCCACCCTCGCCGAGATCCGCGACGACTTCCTCGCCCTGGGCCAGAAGGACCGCCTGCAGCTCCTCCTCGAGTTCTCGAACGAGCTGCCCGCGCTGCCCGAACGGCTGCAGGGGCACGAGGACGAACTCGAACGGGTCGAGGAGTGCCAGTCCCCCGTGTTCATCACGGTGACCGTGGGCGAGGACGGCGACGCACCCGACGTCGTCCGCATGCACGCCACCGCTCCGCGCGAGGCGCCGACCACGCGCGGCTTCGCCTCCATCCTGGCGCAGGGCCTGAGCGGCCTGACGGCAGCGCAGGTGCTCGCCGTGCCGGCGGACTACCCGCTGACGATCGGGCTGTCCGAGGCGGTCAGCCCGCTGCGGATCCGCGGCATGGTGGGCATGCTCGGTCGCGTGCAGCGTCAGGTGCAGGCTGCGGTGTCGTAGACGCGACGCTGGGCAGACGGGAGGCCCGTGGCGGATCCGCCACGGGCCTCCCGTCTGTCTGTCCCTGCGTCTACCGCGCGCTGGCCGCCCCGCGTCGCTGGACCACCTCGGTGAGCCACGCGAGGATGCGGGCGTCGAACCAGTCGGCGTCGTGGTTCCAGAGCTTGGTGTGCCGGGCCGTGGTCTGCACCTCGAGCCGCACCAGGTCGGGCCGTGCGCGTGCCAGGTCGTGCGAGGCCGAGGACGGGACGAACCCGTCGTCGTCGCTGTGCAGCAGGAGGATCGGCACCGTCAGCTCGGCGGACCGGGTGACCATGTCGAGCTCGCGCAGGTCCACCGGCTGCTGCAGGCCAGCGAGCCGGTGCAGCACCGGGGTACGGAGCAGGCGCTGGGCGACCTTGCGGACCGGCCGCGGCAACCCCATGAGCTGGCTCTGCGACTTGAGCACCGCGTGCCAGTCGACCACGGGTGACTCGAGCACCACACCGTCGACGAGGCCGGCGAAGCGTGAGCGCAACAGGGTCTGGAGCACGACGGCACCGCCCATCGACCAGCCCATGAGCACGACGCTCTGCGCGTTCTGGGCACTGAGCCAACGGAGGACGGAGTCGATGTCCTCCCACTCGGTGCTGCCGAGGCCGTAGCGGCCGTCGACGCTCGGTGGTGCGACGCCGTCGTTCCGCCACGACGCGAGCACGACCGAGTAGCCGGCGGCGCGGAAGACGGGGACGGCGCGGATGGTCTCGGCGCGGGTGACCCCGCGGCCGTGCACCAGGACGGCCCACGGGGCGTCCGGGTCGTCGGCACGGACGACCCAGGCGGGTGCGGGCCCGTTCGGGGTGGGGATGTCGATGTCCTCGACGGGCACGTCGAGCTCGCCGGGGGTCAGGTAGAACCAACCGCCCCAGCGCCCGCGGCGTGCAGCGGTCGGGTCGCCGGCGTCGATCGCGATGATGCGGCGCGTCACCGTGGTGTCGGTGGTGCCGAGGACCTCTCCGACGCGCATGTGCCCGGTGCCGGCGCCGAACCAGAGCGAGTAGCGACCCTGCAGCTCGGTGTCGGCGGTCCGCTCGATGGTCACCGTCATCCGGACCGGATCGACGGCGTGGATCGGGACGCGTTCGGTGCGCTTGCGGTCCGGGGTGACGACGGCGCGGGCGACGGCGGCGACGAAGCCACCGATGACTGCCGTCCCCACCGCGGCGGCGGCCAGACCGGCACCGAGGGCGATGAAGCCGGCCGATCGTGCGGTCTCCTGGACGGCGTCCTCGGCGGGTCGCGCGGATCGGGACATGGCCCGGAGCCTAGTCTGCATGTGTGTCCGAAACCCGAGAGCCCGACGCCTTCGCGCGGCTCCGCGCGTTCGTGTCCTCCGGCAGCAGCCGCTCCGAGACCACCGTCACCGAGATCCCCTCGCCCACGCGGATCGCACCGTTCTCGATCGCCCTGGCGGCGGACGTGTCCGGCACCGCGCACGGCGTCGAGTCGGACCTCGGCACCGGACGGTTCATCGCCCTGTACGACCCCGAAGAACCCGAGGGCTGGGGCGGCGCGTTCCGGGTGGTCTCGTTCGCGCAAGCACCACTCGAACCCGAGATCGGTGTCGACGAGTTCGTCGCCGACGTCACGTGGAGCTGGCTCGTCGACGCGCTCGAGACGCACGGTGCCGAGTACGACCACGCTTCGGGCACGGCCACCAAGATCATCTCGCGCGGGTACGGCGACCTCGCCGCACAGGGCGACGGCGCGCAGCTGGAACTGCGCGCGTCGTGGACGCCCCGCGGCGACGACCTCACCGCACACGTCCAGGCATGGCAGGACATCGTCGCCATGCTCGCCGGTCTGCCTCCTGCCTCGGACGGCGTGACCCTGCTGGCCCCGAGGAGGCTCGCCAAGTGACCGACCCCGCCAGTTCGACCCCCGGTGCACCGGACCCCGCGTTCGAGGACTCGCACGAGGCCGTCAAGGTCATCGACTCGCGCGACGACTACCTCGACGCCGTCGCGGCGATCGCCGCCGGTCACGGGCCCGTCGCCGTCGACGCCGAGCGCGCCAGCGGCTACCGCTACTCGCAGCGCGCCTACCTGATCCAGGTGTTCCGTCGCGGTGCCGGCGCGTTCCTGTTCGACCCGATCCCGATCGGCGACTTCTCCGAACTGCAGGCGGCCATCGTCGACGAGGAGTGGCTGTTCCACGCCGCCTCGCAGGACCTGCCCTGCCTGCAGGAGGTGGGTCTCGTCCCGACCCGCATCTTCGACACCGAACTCGGAGCCCGCATCGCCGGGTTCCCCCGCGTCGGTCTCGGCGCCGTCGTCGAGCAGCTGCTCGGGATCACGCTCGCCAAGGCGCACTCGGCAGCGGACTGGTCGACCCGGCCGTTGCCGCAGTCGTGGCTCGTGTACGCGTCGCTCGACGTCGAACTCCTGCCCGACCTGCGTGACGCCCTCGCCGCGACGCTCGACGAGGCCGGCAAGTCCCGCATCGCGGAAGAGGAGTTCGACGCGGTGCTGCACCGCGCCCCCAAGCCCGTCCGTGCCGAGCCGTGGCGCCGGCTGTCCGGCATGCACGCCCTCCGCGGTGCCCGCGCACTGGCGATCGCCCGGTCGCTCTGGGTCGCCCGTGACGAGTACGCCCGCGCGGCCGACATCGCTCCGGGGCGCACGATCCCCGACGCCGCGATCGTCGCAGCGGCAGCCGCCGCACCGTCGTCGCGCGCCGAACTCGGCGGCCTGAAGGCGTTCACGGGTCGCGCCAGCCGTTCCGAGCTCGATCGCTGGTGGGCCGCGGTCGACGAGGGCCTGACCACCGAGGACCTGCCGAAGCTCCGCGGATCCGGTGAAGCGACACTCCCGCCGCCCCGCGCCTGGGCCGACCGCAACCCCGCGGCCGACCGCCGGTACAAGGCCGCACGGGCCGCGGTGACGAAGCGGTCCGAGGAGCTCGACATCCCGCTCGAGAACCTGCTCACGCCGGAGACCCTGCGTGTGGTCTCGTGGGCACCGCCGTCGCCGCCGTCGACCGAGCTGGTCGGGGCCGCCCTCGCCGCACACGAGGCCCGCCCCTGGCAGGTGGAGGAACTCTCCTCGATCATCGCGTCGGCCTTTGTCGCTGCTGCACAGCAGCCCGCGCCGACGGATGACGTCGAGTCGTAGGAACCGCCCAACCGGCATGCGGCCGCCCAGCCTGGGGGCATAGCGTCGGGAGCGTCGCCGGGCGAGGCCCGGCCGGCCGGAGCGACCAGCGTTCCGGCCCGATCGATGAGGATCTGGGAGGCCCGGATTGCCAAAGGCATCAGACGTCGTGTTCGTGGACGGAGTTCGGACACCGTTCGGACGAGCCGGCGAGAAGGGGGTGTTCTGGAAGACCCGGTCCGACGACCTCGCGGTGCACGCGATGCGCGGACTGCTCGACCGGAACGCCTCGCTCGACACCGCAGCGGTGGACGACGTCGCCGTGGCGGCGACCACGCAGCAGGGTGACCAGGGGCTGACCCTCGGCCGCACCGTCGGCATGTTGGCCGGCCTGCCGAAGTCGGTCCCCGGGTACGCGATCGACCGCATGTGCGCCGGGGCCATGACGAGCGTCACGACGCTCGCGGGTGCCATCGCCTTCGGTGCCGCGGACATCGCGATCGCCGGTGGCGTCGAGCACATGGGACGCCACCCGATGGGCTTCAACTCGGACCCGAACCCGCGGTTCATCGCCGAACGCATGGTGTCGAGCGACGCGCTGGTGATGGGGTCCACCGCCGAGCGCCTGCACGACCGCTTCCCGGCGATCACGAAGGACCGCACGGACGCCTACGCCGTCCAGTCCCAGCAGCGGTACGCCGCAGCGTGGGCCGCCGGCAAGCTGCAGCCCGACGTGATCCCGGTCGAGGTGAACAAGGGCGACGGGTGGGACGTCATCAGCACCGACGAGCCGCCGCGTCCGGGCACGACGCTCGAGGCGCTGGCCGCGCTGAAGACGCCGTTCCGCCCGCACGGACGGGTCACCGCCGGCAACGCCGCCGGCCTCAACGACGGCGCGACCATGAGCTTGCTCGCCTCGGCCGAGGGCGCCAAGGAGCACGGCCTGCCCACGAAGATGCGCATGGTCTCGTTCGCCTTCGCCGGCGTCGAGCCCGAGGTCATGGGCGTCGGCCCGGTCCCCGCGACCGACAAGGCGCTGTCGAAGGCCGGCCTGTCGATCGACGACATCGGCCTGTTCGAGATCAACGAGGCGTTCGCGGTGCAGGTGCTCGCGTTCCTCGACAACTACGGCATCGCGCAGGACTCCACGAACGTCAACGCGTGGGGCGGCGCGATCGCCGTCGGCCACCCGCTGGCATCGAGCGGTGTCCGCCTGATGAACCAGCTCGCCGCGCAGTTCGCCGAGCGCCCGGACGTCCAGTACGGCATCACCACGATGTGCATCGGACTCGGCCAGGGCGGCACCGTCATCTGGGAGAACCCCGGCTACAGCAAGTCCGCAGCACGTTCGGCTCGGAAGGGGGCATGAGCATGACCACCGTCGACACCGACCGTCTGTCCGAACTCAGCGAGGACGAGGTCGTCACGCACTCGTTCGTCAAGCACGTCACGATGCCCTCCGGTGGCACCCTGGCGCTCATCACGCTCGACAACGGCAAGGACTACAAGCGTCCGAGCACCCTCGGGCCGCGCACGCTCCGCGAACTCTCCGGGGTGCTCGACACCTTGAAGACCGAGGCGGCCGCCGGCACGATCCAGGGCGTCGCGATCACCGGCAAGGAGTACTGCTTCGCTGCCGGTGCCGACCTGTCGCAGGCAGCGTCCGTGCCGTCGCGGGACGTTGCCCACGACCTCGCGGCCCTCGGCCACGCCACCCTCCGCAAGCTGTCCGACCTCGGCGTGCCGTCGTTCGCGTTCATCAACGGCATCGCCCTCGGCGGCGGGCTCGAGATCGGACTGCACTGCACCTACCGAGTGTTCTCGTCCGCGGCGCAGGGCATCGGCCTGCCCGAGGTCTTCCTCGGCATCATCCCGGGCTGGGGCGGCGCGACGCTGCTCCCCCGCCTGATCGGTCCGGAGCGCGCGCTGCGGGTCATCGTGGAGAACCCCCTCAAGAACAACCGCCTGATGGACGGAGCGGCCGCGGTCGAGATCGGCATCGGCGACGCGCTGATCCCGTCGGTGACGTTCCTGCCGTCAGCCGTCGCGTGGGCCGACGGCGTCATCGCCGGTCGCGTGTCGGTCAAGCGGCCGGGCGAACCGGGCATGCTCGAGAAGGCTGCCTGGGGCACGGTCGTCAAGGTCGCCCGTGGGCAGGTCGCGTCGAAGATCGGGACGGTGCCGAAGTCGCCGTTCCGCGCGCTCGACCTCGTGGCCGCCGCTCGCGGCGGTTCCCTGGACGAACGGTTCGCCGACGAGGACGACGCCCTCGCCGACCTGCTCTCCGGTGACCAGTTCGCCGCGTCGATGTACGCGTTCGACCTGGTGCAGAAGCGTGCGAAGAAGCCCGTCGGTGCACCGGAGGGCGTCGAGCCGAAGAAGATCACGAAGGTCGGCGTCCTCGGCGCTGGTCTCATGGCCTCGCAGTTCGCGCTGCTGTTCGCCCGACGACTCGGCGTCCCCGTCGTGATCACGGATGTCGACCAGTCCCGCGTCGACGCCGGTGTGGAGCGGATCCGCGGCGAGGTCGGCAAGCTGCTCGAGAAGGGGCGGATCTCCCCCGACGATGCGAACCGCATCACCGCACTCGTCAGCGGGTCGGTGTCGTACGACGCCTTCGCCGACGCCGACTGGGTGATCGAGGCCGTCTTCGAGGAGATGAGCGTCAAGCAAGAGGTCTTCCGGAAGATCGAGCAGGTCATCGCGCCGGACGCCATCCTCGCCACCAACACCTCGTCGTTGTCCGTCTCCGAGATGGGCTCGGTGCTGTCCGACCCGTCGCGCCTGGTCGGGTTCCACTTCTTCAACCCGGTCGCCGTGATGCCGTTGCTCGAGGTCGTCCGCACTGCCGACACCTCCGACGAGACGCTCGTCACGGCACTCGCCGTCGCGAAGACCCTCAAGAAGACGGCGATCATCACAGCCGACCAGCCGGGCTTCGTCGTCAACCGGGTGCTCGCACGGGTCCTCGGTGAGGCGATGCGCGGCGTCGAGCAGGGCACCTCGTTCGACGTCGTGGCGGCCGGTGCCGCGCCGCTCGGACTGCCGATGTCGCCGTTCGAGCTGCTCGAACTCGTCGGTCTGCCGGTCGGAGCGCACGTGCTCGACTCGCACCACGCCGCCTGGCCGGGGCGCTTCTACCCCGGTGACGGGCTGAAGAAGATCGCCGAGTACGGGAAGATCCTGACCCGCGACAAGAAGGGCAACGCGACCGGGTACGACCCCGCTGCCGTCAAGCTCGTCGCGCCGTCGAAGAAGGACGCGAAGCCCGTCGACGCTGCCGCGATGCAGCAGCGCTTCGAGGACGCCCTGGCCGATGAGGTGCACCGCATGCTCGAGGACGAGGTCGTTCAGCACGTCGAGGAGATCGACCTCGGCCTGATCCTCGGTGCGGGCTACCCGTTCCAGGCCGGTGGGATCAGCCCCTACCTCGACCGCAGTGGGGCGTCCGAGCGCGTCTTCGGTGGGAGCTTCCACGACCCGCTGATCGTCGGCCCGGCTTCCCGCTAGCCGGAGCGAGTCCGTCTCGCACAACCGAAGTCACCCCGAACCGCAGATCGCCGTGGTTCGGGGTGACTTCGGTTGTGTGCCGGGATGGAGCGCCGGCCTCAGGAACGCCCGCCCTGGCGTACGGTGCAGGAGTGACGCAGGAGTGGTGGGCACCGAAGACCGCCGCAGGGCCGTCCGTGGTCCTGCCGGTCCCGCTCGACGCTGTACCGGCCCTGCTCCGGCGAGCAGTCGACGCCGTTCCGGGTGCCGCGGCCATGGAGATCCGCGACGACGGCGCCGTCATCGCCCGCCGGACCTTGTTCGCGCTGCGGGCCGAGAACATCGTCCTGACCTTCCTGCGCGAGTCGCCGTCCTCGTCCCGCGTCCGGATCCTCCGCGAGGGCCGCGACGGCCTCGACTCCGGCCAGGTCCTCTGGGTGACGCCGATGGCGCGCGCGATCCTCGCTGCACTGCGGTCGGCAGCTGCACAGGACACGGCAGCGCCCCCGTCGTGAGCCGCCGTCAGCCGCCCACGCAGTCGTTGCTGCCGCTGAAGCACGGCGGGACCGACGGCCGTGGTGCCGGCGGCTCGGGCGGCTCGTTGTCGTACGACGTGAAGTACGCGGCGCTGTGCGTCACGACGAGCACGTAGTCCGCCCCGCTCGCCCGGACGGCGTCATCGCGTCGGTCGACGCCGAGACCCGGTGCGGACTGCACGACGGACGATCCCTCCGACTGCCACAGTCCGAGTGACCCGTCCCAACCGCGGACCCGCACGACCGCGAACCGGTCCTGCCCGATGTCGTTGCCGAGTGCGATCGACTGCCGCCCACCGATGTCGACCAAGTACGGTGTCGATCCGTCCGGCTGGATTGCCTGTGCCACGAGGTCCTCGTCGGTCAGGCCGCCCGTGCGCAGCGCCGGTCCGGCGATGCGCACCGCGTCGACCGGTGTGGTTGCACCGTCGATCGTGTACACCGCTCCGGCGTCGATCCGACACGTCGTGCCCGAAGCGGGCTGGAAGAACCCGGAGTTGCTCGCGTGGCCGCACGAGTCGGTCCAGGTGGCATCAACCCGGTGGACTGCGGCGGTGCCCTCCCAGTCGACCACACGGTGCATCGTCTGTCTGGCGCCGACCCGGGCATCTGCGCCGAGCTCCGGCGTGACCGTGCCGTCGTTCATCGCTGCGCACCCTGAGGACAGCGCCACCACCGCGAGACCGATCGCCACCGCCGTCGTCCTGAACCCCCGTCGCATGCGGCGATCCTGCCAGACGTCCCCGAACGACATGCCCCTGTCGGCATGCGTGACCCTCCGCGACCCGCCTAGCGGTCGGCGGACTCCCGCGACCGCGCGGGCTTCGCCTGCGGCAACTTCGTCCCGACGACCTGGTCGATCACGTCGCGGGCGATCGCCTGCGCCGTCAGCCCGACGTCGGCGAGGATCTGCGACCGGGTCGCGTGGTCGATGAACTCGTCCGGCAGCCCCAGCTCGTTCACACCCGTGTCGACCCCGGCGGCCCGCAGGTCCTGCCGGAGCCGGGTCCCGACGCCGCCGACGCGCACGCCGTCCTCGATCGTGATGACGAGCCGGTGCGTCCGCGACAGCTCGATGAGCGAGCCCGGGATCGGGACCACCCAGCGTGGATCGACGACGGTGACGCCGATGCCCTGCGCCTCGAGCAGCGCCGCGGCCTCGAGCGCCGTCGGCACCATGGAGCCGACGGCCACGAAGAGCACGTCCTCGACACCGTCCGCAGCGGCGTGCAGGACGTCCACACCGTCGGGGAGACGACGGACGGCGGGGATGTCCGGCCCGACCTGGCCCTTCGACCACCGGAGGACGGTGGGGGCGTCGTCGACGGCGATCGCCTCGCGGAACTCCTCGCGCAGGGTCGCTGCGTCACGCGGTGCGGCGATCCGGATGCCGGGCACGACCTGCAGCAACGCGAGGTCCCACATCCCGTGGTGCGATGGTCCGTCCGGTCCGGTGATGCCGGCGCGGTCGAGCACGAACGTCACGCCGGCCTTGTGCAGCGCGACGTCCATCAGCACCTGGTCGAAGGCCCGGTTCAGGAACGTCGCGTAGAGCGCCACGACCGGGTGCAGGCCGCCGTACGCGAGGCCGGCGGCGGTCGTCACGGCGTGCTGCTCGGCGATGCCGACGTCGTACACGCGGTCGGGATGCTGCTCCTGGAACAGGTGCAGTCCGGTCGGCCGGAGCATCGCAGCCGTGATCGCGACGACACGGGGGTCCGAATCGCCCACAGAAGCCAGGGCCGACGCGAACACCGAGGTCCACGACGGACCCGACGCGGCGTCGAGCGACTCCCCCGTCTCCGGGTCGATGTGCCCGACGGCGTGGAACTGGTCGGCCTGGTCGCGCAGGGCCGGCTCGAACCCGTGGCCCTTCTCGGTGATCGCGTGCACGATCGTCGGGGCGCCGTAGGCCTTCGCCTGCCGGAGCGCTGCCTCCATCGCACGCTGGTCGTGGCCGTTGACCGGCCCGATGTACTTGATGTCGAGGTTCGAGTACAGCGCTTCGTTGTTCGTGAAGCGCGACAGGAACCCGTGCAGCCCCCCGCGCATCCCGCGGTACACGGCCCGGCCGGGAGCGCCGAAGCGGTCGGCCACGGCCCGGGAGGTCTCGTACAGCGCCCGGTACTCACGCCGCGTGCGCATGGAGCTGAGGAACCGCGCCATGCCGCCGATCGTCGGAGCGTACGAGCGGCCGTTGTCGTTGACGACGATGACCAGGCGACGGTCGTTGTCGTCCGAGATGTTGTTGAGCGCCTCCCACGTCATCCCACCGGTGAGGGCGCCGTCACCGACCACCGCGACGACGGTGCGGTCGGTCTGTCCGGTCTGCCCGAACGCGCGGGAGATCCCGTCGGCCCACGACAGCGACGACGACGCGTGCGAGGACTCCACGATGTCGTGCTCGGACTCGCTGCGCTGCGGGTAGCCGGCGATGCCGCCCCGCTCGCGGAGCTTCGAGAAGTCCTGCCGCCCGGTGACGAGCTTGTGCACGTACGACTGGTGCCCGGTGTCGAACACGAAGGGGTCGTTCGGCGAGTCGAACACCCGGTGCATCGCGAGGGTCAGCTCGACCACACCGAGGTTGGGCCCGAGGTGCCCACCGGTCTTCGCGACCTCGGCCACCAGGAACCGGCGGATCTCGGCGGCGAGTTCGGTCATCTGCACGTCGGAGAGACGCTTCAGGTCGCGCGGCGACGTGATGCTGCTGAGCAGGCTCACGGGCGCTCCTTTCGTGGGGCTGTCGGCCCACTCTATTCTCGTGGACTCCCATTCAACCGACCTCGCAGGCTCGGTCGGCGCTGGCGCCGCGCGCCGCTGGCGCGTCGCGTCATGCGGAGCGCGCGGGAGGCCCGTGGCGGTGTCGCCACGGGCCTCCCGTCCGTCCTGTGGTCGCGTCAGCGACCCGTGCGCACGTCGCTCCTGTCGTTCAACGGACTCAGACGAGCGACCGGAGCACGTACTGCAGGATGCCGCCGTTGCGGTAGTAGTCGGCCTCACCCGGGGTGTCGATCCGGACGACCGCGTCGAACTCGACCGGCTGCTTGCCGGCGGGCGAGTGCTCGCTCGGCGTCGCGGTGACGTGCACGGTCTTCGGGGTCCGGCCCTCGTTGAGCTCGGTCAGGCCCGAGATCGAGACGACCTCGGTGCCGTCGAGCCCGAGGGACTCGACCGTCTCGCCCGCCGGGAACTGCAGCGGGACGACGCCCATGCCGATGAGGTTCGAGCGGTGGATCCGCTCGAAGCTCTCGGTGATGACGGCGCGGACGCCGAGCAGGTTCGTGCCCTTGGCCGCCCAGTCGCGCGACGAACCCGAGCCGTACTCCTTGCCACCGAAGATGACGAGCGGGATACCCTGCTCCTGGTAGTGCTGCGAGGCGTCGTAGATGAACGACTGCTCGCCGTCGGCGGTCGTGAAGTCACGGGTGTAACCGCCCTCCACGCCGTCGAGCAGCTGGTTGCGCAGGCGGATGTTCGCGAACGTGCCGCGGATCATCACCTCGTGGTTGCCGCGACGCGAGCCGTAGGAGTTGAAGTCCTTGCGGTCCACGTCGTGCTCGGCCAGGTACTTGCCGGCCGGGCTGTCCGCCTTGATCGAGCCGGCGGGCGAGATGTGGTCGGTCGTGACCGAGTCACCGAGCTTCGCCAGCACGCGGGCGCCGGAGATGTCGGACACCGCGTCGGGCTGCATGGTCATGCCCTCGAAGTACGGGGGCTTCCGCACGTAGGTCGACTCCTGGTCCCACTCGAAGGTGTCGCCCGTGGGGGTCGGCAGGTTCTTCCAGCGGTCGTCGCCCTCGAACACGGAGCCGTACTCGTGGGTGAACATCTCGGTGTCGATCGACTCGTCGATGACCTGCTGCACCTCGGCCGCGTCGGGCCAGATGTCCTGCAGGTAGACGTCGTTGCCGTCCTGGTCCTTGCCGAGGGCGTCCTTGTCGAAGTCGAAGTGCATCGACCCGGCGAGGGCGTACGCGATGACCAGGGGCGGGGACGCCAGGTAGTTCATCTTGACGTCGGGGTTGATGCGCCCCTCGAAGTTGCGGTTGCCCGAGAGCACCGCCGTGACGGCCAGGTCGTTGTCCTGCACGGCCTGCGAGATCTCCTCGGGCAGCGGGCCCGAGTTGCCGATGCAGGTGGTGCAGCCGTAGCCGACCGTGTAGAAGCCGAGCTGCTCGAGGTAGGTCGTGAGACCGGCCTTCTCGTAGTAGTCGGTGACGACCTTGGAACCGGGGGCGAGCGTCGTCTTGACCCACGGCTTCGAGGTGAGGCCCTTGGCGGCGGCGTTCCGCGCGAGGATGCCGGCCGCCATCATGACGGACGGGTTCGACGTGTTCGTGCACGAGGTGATCGCGGCGATCGCGACGGCACCGTGGTCGATCGTGAACGGGTCGGCCCCGTCCATCGCGACCTTCGTCGGGGCCGAGGCCGTCGACGGGGCGCTCGACACGTAGACGTGCTCGTGCAGGTTGGTGTCCTCGTTGGTCGAGCCCGCGGCGATCGGGTCGGAGGCCGGGAAGGTCTCCTCCACCGCGTCGTCGAGGTCGGTCTGCTCGCTCGGGGTCGTGTAGTTGTTCAGGTCGACCTCGAACTGGTCCTTCGCCTTGGACAGTTCGATGCGGTCCTGCGGACGCTTCGGCCCCGAGATCGACGGCACGACCGTGGAGAGGTCGAGTTCCATGTACTCGGAGTACGCCGGCTCGACCGACGCGTCGTGCCACAGGCCCTGGGCCTTGGAGTACGCCTCGACCAGGGCGATCTGTGCCTCGTCACGACCGGTCAGACGCAGGTAGTCGAGCGTGACGTCGTCGACCGGGAAGATCGCCGCGGTCGAGCCGAACTCGGGCGACATGTTGCCGATGGTGGCGCGGTTCGCGAGCGGGACGGCGCTGACGCCCTCGCCGTAGAACTCGACGAACTTGCCGACGACACCGTGCTTGCGGAGTTCCTGCGTGATGGTGAGCACCACGTCGGTCGCGGTCACGCCGGCCGGGATCTCACCGGAGAGCTTGAAGCCGACGACCTTCGGGATGAGCATCGACACCGGCTGGCCGAGCATCGCTGCCTCGGCCTCGATGCCGCCGACGCCCCAGCCGAGCACGCCGAGCCCGTTCACCATCGTGGTGTGCGAGTCGGTGCCGACGAGGGTGTCCGGGTAGGCGTAGGTCTCACCGTCGAAGTCACGCGTGTAGGTGACCTTCGCCAGGTACTCGATGTTGACCTGGTGCACGATGCCGGTGCCCGGCGGGACGACCTTGAAGTCCTCGAACGCGGTCTGGCCCCAGCGGAGGAACTGGTAGCGCTCCCCGTTCCGCTCGTACTCGAGGTCGGTGTTGCGCTGGAGTGCGTCCGTGCTGCCGAAGAGGTCGGCGATGACCGAGTGGTCGATGACCATCTCGGCCGGGGACAGCGGGTTGATCTTGTTCGTGTCGCCGCCGATGTCCGCCATCGCCTCGCGCATGGTGGCGAGGTCGACGATGCACGGCACGCCCGTGAAGTCCTGCATGACGACGCGCGCCGGCGAGAACTGGATCTCGGTGTCCGGGTCGGCGTCGGGGCGCCAGGAGCCGAGCGCGCGGATCTGCGCCTCGGTGACGTTCTTGCCGTCCTCGGTGCGGAGGAGGTTCTCGAGCAGCACCTTCAGGCTGTACGGGAGCTTCTCGTGCCCGGGCACCGTGTCGATCCGGTGGATCGCGTAGTCGACACCCCCAACCGACAGTGCGTCCTTCGAGCCGAAGCTATTGACTGCAGCCACCGTGCCGCCTCCCTACTGATCGGTTTGCCCTCATCATCGCGGGCCGTGGTCCGTCCCACCAGCAAGGCAAACCTAATCCCGCTGACGCCGGAGCGCCGGACGGGAAAGTCTCTTGATGTCGAGACAACTCTACACCGTGGCGGCGTCGTCCCTCCGCACGAACACCGTGCGGACCAGCAGCCACGTGACCCAGAGCACGGCGGCGTAGAGCGGGACGCCGAGGATGAGCTTGAGGCCGGCGAGCAGCTCGACCTGCGCGGTGAGGTAGAGCGGCACCTCGACGGCCAGGCGGAGTGCGAAGAGCCCGACCCAGATCCAGGTGGCGACCGTCAGCACGCGGCGCTTGACCGGGTCGGCGCGCCAGTCGACGTGCGAGCCGTCCTCGTTCGCCGGCAGCAGGAACCCGACGACGAGACCGATGAGCGGCCAGCGGACGGCCAGCGACACGAGGAGCCCGACCAACCACACCGAGTTGATGATGATCCCCGGGATGAAGTTGCTCTCGGCGCGTCCGGTGATGAGGGCGAGGCCGGCCGACACCGCGACGCCGAGGATCCCGGCGAAGGACATCGTCAGCGACTGTCGCTGCACCAGGCGGAGCACGACGAACACCAGGCCGACGACCACCGGGATCACGACGCTCGGCACGAGCTCCTTCGTGATCGCGTAGACGACGAGGAACGCGAACCCGGGCAGCACCGACTCGGCGAGCCCGCGGATCCCGCCGACGGCTCCGAGCAGCGCACGCCCGGAGGGCGCCTCGCCAGGAGCGACGCGGGCGATGCCCGCGTTCTGCACCGCGTCGCGGAACTGCGAGGAGAACGACGGCGCAGCCGACGCAGCGTCAGGGGTCCCAGCGGACGCGGGCAGGGCTTCGGACCCGGCCGTCTCGGGTCGGTGGGTGTCGTCGTGTTCCGGCACCGTGCCTCCAGGGCGGGTCAGGTCGTCAGATCGCGGTCTGCGTCGACTTCGGCATGTGCAGCGGGATGAGGTCGCGCGGCGGCATCGGCGTCGTGCCGCGCACGACGACGACGCTGCGGAACAGCTCCTCGATCTCGCTCGCGTCGTCGGGCTGCTCGGCGGCCTTGCCGGCGATCACGCCGCGCAGGAACCAGCGCGGGCCGTCGACGCCGACGAAGCGGGCCGGCCGGACGCCGGCGGTGCCGCCGTCGCCGTCGACCGCGACCGGCACGGACGCGCGGAGCTCGGGGCCGAACGGGCCGTCGACCTCGGTCACGACACCGCCCTGGCGCTCGATCTGCTCGGCGATCTGTGCGCGGATCTCGTGCCACAGCCCCGTCGAGCGCGGTGCGGCGAACGGCTGGACCTGCAGCGTCGAGTCGTCGTAGTCGAGCCCGACCGCGACGACGCGCTGCGAGCCCTCCTCGACCTCGAGGCGCAGGTGCAGGCCTTCGCGCGGCAGGACCTTCACGCCGCCCAGGTCGACGTACGGACGGACCAGGTTCGCCTCGGTCTCGTCGTGCGGGCCGTTCTCGGCGCGGTCCTCGGGTGCGGACTTGTCCGTCGGGGCGACCCCGTCGACCTCGTCGAGGTCCGCGTCGGCGTCCGTCGCGATGTCGACCTCGGGGGTCGTGTCCGCGATCTCGACCTCGTCGGCGACGGCCTCGGCCACCTCGACCTCGGCCACCTCGCCCTCGTCACGCTTGCGTCGACCGAACTTCATGCGCGCGTTCCTTCCTGAACATCATCGGCGGCGCCGGTCACGGCACCGCTCCGGTCACCGTAGCCGGACGAGCCGAAGCCACCCTGGCCCCGGACGCTGTCGGGGAGTTCCTCGACGTGCGTGTACGTCACCCGCGGCACGGGCATGACGATCAGCTGTGCGATCCGGTCACCCACGTGCACCTCGTACGGCTCGGACCGGTCGGTGTTGAGCAGCGAGACCTTGATCTCACCGCGGTACCCGGAGTCGACCGTGCCCGGGCTGTTGACGATGGTGATGCCGTGCTTGGCGGCGAGCCCGCTGCGCGGGACCACGAACGCGGCGTACCCCTCGGGGAGCGCGATCCGCAGCCCGGTCGCGGCCAGGTGGCGCTCGCCCGGCTGCAGCACGAAGGCCTCGGTCGAGACGAGGTCGGCACCGGCGTCGCCGGGGTGGGCGTGTCCGGGGCGGTTCTCCCCGGTCCAGAGGACGTCGACTGGTTCGGTCACGTGTCGAGGGTAGTGCAGAGACGTGACCCGACCGTGACCTGCTCCGAGTCGTGGTCGAATGGACCCGTGACCCTGTACCGCGAACGACTCTGGGCCCCGCCCGCCCTGTACCTGGCGACGGCGCTCGTCATCCCCGCCACCCTGCTCGTGTTCCTGCCCATCAGCGTGCTCGCCGGTGTGCTCGTGGCGATCGGCATGGAGCTCGGCGTCCTCGTGCTCCTGTGGGCACTCGCACCCACCATCGAGGTCACGGACAGCGAGTTCCGCGCCGGCAAGGCGCACCTCCCCCGCGCACTCGTCGGCAGCGTCGAGGCGTTCGAAGGCGCCGAGGCGACCACGCAGCGCGGCCCGAAGCTCGACGCACGAGCGTGGACGCTCTTCCGCGGCTACGTGCGCGGGGTCGTCAAGGTCGAGGTCCGCGACGACGCCGACCCGACGCCCTACTGGCTGGTCAGCGTCCGGCAGCCCACCAAGGTGGTCGAGGCCATGCAACATACGCGCTGACCTGGTATCTCACATGCCAGTCTGGGGTGATGGATCGTTCTCCACCACCCCGTACGAAACCACCCCGTACGAAACCACCCAGTACGAAGCGGATCGATGTCGAGGCCCTGCGCGGCGTCGCGGTCGCCCTGGTGATCGCCGAACACGCGCTCGGCACCCCTGCCGGCGGGTGGCTCGGAGTCGACGTGTTCTTCGTCCTCTCCGGGTTCGTGATCACGCGGAGCCTGCTCGCTGAGCACGTCCGCACCGGCCGCATCGACCTCGTCGGGTTCGCGGTGCGTCGGATCCGGCGTCTCCTCCCCGCCGCGCTCGTGGTCGTCGTCGTCACCGTGTCGGTCTCGGCGGCGCTCTGGTTCCGGCCCAGGTTCGTGTCCGTGCTCGGCGACGCCCTCGCGGCGCTCGTCGGCACGATGAACTGGCATCTCGTCCGGCAGGATGCCGACTACTTCGCCGAGACCGCGGCCTCGCCGCTCCGGCACTTCTGGTCGCTGGCCGTCGAGGAGCAGTTCTACGCCGTGTGGCCGGTGCTCCTGCTCGCAGTCCTGGCGGTCTGCGGACGTCGGCGCGCTGGTCTGGTCCCTGTTGTGGTCGCCGCGCTCACGGCTGTCGGGACCGTCGTCGCCGTCGGTGCCGGTCCCGTCACGGACTCTGCCTACTTCCAGACCTGGGCGCGGGCATGGGAGCTCCTCCTCGGAGCGACCGTGGCGACGCTGCCGACCGTGGCGACGCGGTCGACCGTGACCGCGCACCCGACGCCGCGGGCACTGCCGACAGCCGTCACCGTCGGGCTCGGATCGGTCGGCGCGGGTGGCGTCATCATCGGGGTGCTCCTCGCCCCCGTGTCGCCGTTCCCGACGGTCCCGGTCGTCGTCGGGACCGCATTGGTGCTCGTGGCCGGCGACCTGCAGCTCCGGCTCCCCGCGGTGCGGTGGGTGGTCCGGCCCGTGGTCGCGCTCGGTCGGGTCTCCTACTCGGCGTACCTCTGGCACTGGCCGCTCTTGGTGTTCGCCGCCGTCGTCGCCCCCGGGGCGATGGGCACGGCGGCTGCGGTGACGGTCACACTCGTGCTCGCCACGCTCTCGACGCGGTACGTCGAGGAGCCGCTCCGGACCCGACGTCCCGTCGGGCACCGGCCACGACACCGACAGCGCCTCCGACGGCTCCGACGGCTCCCACTGGTGGTCCCGGCGATCGTGGTCACACTGTCGGTCGCCACGATGACCGTCGGGGATCCGGCCTCCGCGGCGCGGCTGCTCGAGCGACCACCCACGAACGCCCCCGAGCGACTCCCGTTCGCGGACGCTCGCGCACTCCGCACCGCCGTGGCCGTCGACGGGCACCCGGACGCCACAGCACTCGCCGCCGGTGCCACCCGCGCCTCCCTGCCGCCCGCCATGCGGGACGGCGGCTGCCTCGTCGGCGTCGGCGAGCCCCTCCGGACGTGCGGCGCGACGACCGGGGCCGATGTGCTCGTGGTCGGCGACTCCACCACCGTCGCGTGGTCGCCGACCGTCGTCGGAGCGCTACCGACGGGTACCGCCATCGGCGTGACAGGCGTGGCGAGCTGCAGCGCCGTCATCCCGACACGCGCGGTGCGGCACCGGTGGTCCGATGCCTGTCTGACGGCCAAACGGGCCCTCCACCGGGCGGTCACAGCGGCTGACCCCCGACTGGTGGTCATCAGCGCCGTCACGGGCGAGTACCGGGAGCACCTCGGCGACCTCCCAGCGGGCCGTGCAGCCGAGCTCTGGGAACGGTCGATGGCCGAGACGATCCGCGCGTTCCGCAACGACCACCGCCGCGTGCTCGTGCTCAGCGCACCCCAGTACGGTCCGGACACATCCACGTGTCCCGACCGGATCCACGGGTTCGGACCGTGCGCCGCTTCGGTCACCCCGGACGCCCGAGCGAAACGCACCGCGGAGGCCGCCGCGGTCCGCTCGAGCGGACCGGGCGCGGCGTACGTCGACATGGCCGCGTGGTCGTGCAGCAGCGACGGCTCGTCGTGCCCCGCGGTGATCGACGACACGCTCGTCCGGGTCGACCAGGTGCACACCACGAGAGCGTTCGCGGACCGCCTGGTCCCGGTGCTGCGTCGCGCAGTCGACTGGGACGCGTTGCTGCGACGCTGACACGCACAGGTGACGGGAGGCCCGGCACGCGTCCGTCCCGCACCGTACGACGAAGGCCCCGCATCCTGGAGGATGCGGGGCCTTCGGTCATCGGTGCGTCTAGAGCGCTGCGCATTCCGCGCAGACCGGCCCGAGTTTCGACTCGTGGTCGAGCTGGGAGCGGTGCTTCACGAGGAAGCACTCGACGCAGGTGAACTCATCGACCTGCGGGGGCAGCACCACGACGTCGAGGTCGACGTCGCTCAGGTCCTGCCCGGCGAGTTCGAAGCTGCCGGGGTTGTCCGAATCATCGTCGACGACCCCCGACATCTTGTCGGGAACGCGCTCCTTGAGGGCCTCGATCGACTCCGAATCGGAGTTGTCATCGGTCTTCCGGGGGGCGTCGTAATCGGTGGCCATGCCCATCCATTTCTCGTATCGAGAGGTCGTCGCCGGGTGATCGGCGGCGACAGTTTGCACTACGTCCCGCCAGAGTGCAAACCGAGATCTGCGGCGGGTCGTCACGGCGCTGCAACCCGTGACCGGATCGGGACATTCCCGACACCCGTCGCCACTGATGCGCAGACTCCGCGGCACGCCCGTGCGCCTCCGTGGAAACCGTCCGCGACCACTGCATACTCACGGGGTACGACGCACGACCGTACGCGACGCTGGGAAGGCTGGACCATGCAAGACGTGAGAGTCATCGGAGTCGAGGCAGGCGCACTCCTCCTGGCGACCGACGGCGGTACTGAGTTCCGGTTGCCCGTCACGTCCTCGCTGCCGGGGCAGGTGCGTCAGGCCAACCCGGACGCCGGTCCGCAGAAGCGGGTCTCCCCCAAGGACGTCCAGGCCCGCATCCGTGGTGGTGCCGACGCCGCCGAGGTCGCGGCCGCGCTCGACGTCGACGTCGAGTACGTCCGACGCTTCGAGGGCCCGGTGCTCGCCGAGCGCGCGTTCGTCCTCGACGCCTCGCACCGCGTCCCGGTGACCCCGGTCGACGACGAGGCCCCCGACACCTTCGGCGCGGCGATCACCGCGAAGCTCGAGGCCGGCGAGGCCACCGCGATCAGCTGGGGCTCGTGGAAGCACCCGGAGAGCGGCTGGCAGGTCCGGGTCCGCTACACCGCGGCCGAGGTCGAGCACGACGCCCAGTGGCGCTTCGACCCGAAGACCTCGACGCTCGTGCCGGACAACGGCGACGCGCACCGGCTCTCGCACACCGACGACGAGGGCATCGCTCCCCGACTGCGTGCCGTGGAGTACGAGCAGCAGCACGACGACGGCACCCGCTTCGACTCCGGCGCCTTCCGCGTCGAGGAAGAGGACGAGGCAGTCACGAACCCCGACGTCCCCGACCGCGCGCCGCTCCGAGCACCGCTGCCCCGGATCGGCCAGGCGGCCGTCGAGGAGCGCGCACCCGGCAACGAGACCGCCGACCTGCTCGAGGCCCTCCGTCGCCGCCGCGGGGAGCGCGAGGCCGCCTCGTTCGGCGAGCAGCGCGACGAGCCGGCCCGCGGCACCTCGATCAGCGTCGTCGACATCCCGCTGCAGGGGTTCGACGACGAGCCCGAGGGCGACACCGTCCCGCCGTCCGCCGACGCCCGTCCGGCATCGGCGCCCGAAGCCGAGGGCCGTGCGGAGCGCAAGAAGCGCAACCGTCGGTCGATGCCGAGCTGGGACGAGATCGTCTTCGGCACCCGCCCGGAGGACCCGGCCTGAGCCGACCGTCCGGCTGGCGCTGACCGCGTGGTCGGTCGCGGCCGGCTGCTACTGCGCGAACGCCCCGGCGAGCCGCAGCGGGACGAACGTCTCCTCGTCGGTCATCGCGCCGTGCTGGCCGATCATGCGCTTCGGCACCTCGCCGTCACGCAGCGCGCGGTCGTCGTTGAACGCCCACGACCCGCGCGCCACGACGATCACGTCGCCGATGCGCGGGACCACCTGCGGCGAGACCGCACCGAACCACCCGGCGGCGATCGCCTCGTCGCGGCTCGCGACGTACGCCTTCTTGCCGTAGCGCGCCCGGAACGCCCCGACCAGCCCGCGCACGTCGGTGCCCGGTGCCACCGTGAGCTGGCGGCACCGCGGATCGCCCGCCACCCCGACGACGTCCGTCAACAGGAGCGGGTCGATGGCGATGTTCGCGTGGTCGGGCACGTCGAGCACACCGTGGTCCGCGGTGACCAGGACACCCACGTCCGACGCACCGCGGGCATCGAGGCGCGCGAGCTCACCGTCGAGCAGCTCGAGCGTGGCCGTCCACCGGTCGGACTGCCACCCGGACTTGTGGCCGATCGAGTCGAGCTCCGGCACGTACAGGTACACGAGTGACCGACCGGTGGCGGTCTCGGCCAGGGCGGCGTCGATGCGCTCCGGGATCGTGTCCGCCGACACGTACCGCGCGCCGCCGAGCACGTTCGCGGTCATGCCCGACGCCCGGTACCGGTCGGGGCCGACGACGACGGGGTCGACGCCGAGCTCCGCGGCACGGGTGAAGAGCGTCTCGGTGAGGAACCAGTCCGCAGGGACCTCGGTGTCCCACCCGCCGAGCAGGTTCATCACGGCGCCGGTGTCCGGGTTCCAGCCGCTGTAGCCGACGACGCCGTGCGTGCCGGGCGACCGTCCGGTGGTCAGGGTGCTCAGTGCCGCGGCCGTCGTGGTCGGGAACCCGCTGCGCAGCTTCTTCGCGGTGCCGGACCCCTTCGCGGCCGTGAGCCAGCGGGCGTGCCCGGCGCGAGCCGACAGCGCGACGCTCCCGAGGCCGTCGACCAGGACGACGATCGCGGAACGGGCGGGACGGAGGGCGATCCGGGCCTCCAGGCCGTGGTCACGCGACCACTGGCTGTCCGCAGCCCCGAGCGCCACGAGGCAACTCGGGAAGACGTCGGCGAGGTTCGCGGCGGCGTCGGGGGCCGTCGGTACGCTTGTTCCCATTCCAACGAGTCTTCCAGAAAGGTGCCATGGCACGCACGGACGCAGTCGGCCTGCCCGACGGTGAGCGCATCGAGGACGTCGACGTCTCCGAGGAGATGCAGGGCTCCTTCCTCGAGTACGCGTACTCCGTCATCTACTCGCGGGCGCTGCCCGATGCGCGCGACGGCCTGAAGCCCGTCCAGCGGCGCATCCTGTACCAGATGGCCGAGATGGGCCTGCGGCCCGACCGCGGGCACGTCAAGAGCGCCCGCGTCACCGGCGAGGTGATGGGCAAGCTGCACCCGCACGGCGACGGCGCGATCTACGACGCCCTGGTGCGGATGGCGCAGCCGTTCACGATGCGTGTGCCGCTGATCGACGGCCACGGCAACTTCGGGTCGCTCGACGACGGTCCCGCTGCCGCCCGGTACACCGAAGCCCGCCTGGCCGAACCGTCGATGGCGATGACCGAGGGCCTCGGCGAGGACGTCGTCGACTTCGTCCCGAACTACGACAACCAGATCATGCAGCCCGGCGTCCTGCCCGCGGCGTTCCCGAACCTGCTCGTCAACGGCGCGTCGGGCATCGCGGTCGGCATGGCGACGAACATGGCGCCGCACAACCTGGGCGAGGTGGTCGAGGCCGCGAAGCACCTGCTGATGAACCCGCAGGCCACCCTCGAAGAGCTGATGGAGTTCGTGCCGGGGCCGGACCTGCCCTCCGGCGGCACCATCGTCGGGCTCTCCGGGGTCCGCGACGCCTACGCCACCGGGCGCGGCACGTTCCGCACCCGGTCGAAGGTGAGCGTCGAGAACCTGACCCCGCGCAAGGTTGGACTCGTCGTCACCGAGCTGCCGTACCTGGTCGGCCCCGAGCGCGTCATCGAGAAGATCAAGGACGGCGTCCAGTCCAAGAAGCTCGTCGGCATCTCGGACGTCAACGACCTGACCGACCGCAACCACGGGCTCCGACTCGTGATCGGCATCAAGAGCGGGTTCAACCCCACCGCGGTGCTCGAGCAGCTGTACAAGCACACTCCGCTCGAGGACGGCTTCGGCATCAACAACGTCGCGCTCGTCGGCGGGTCGCCGCGCACGCTCGGGCTGCGCGAGCTGCTCGACGTCTACGTGCAGCACCGGCTGTCGGTCGTCATCCGGCGGTCGGAGTACCGGCTCGCGCGTCGTCGCGAGCGGCTGCACCTGGTCGAGGGACTGCTCATCGCGATCCTCGACATCGACGAGGTGATCCAGGTCATCCGCACCTCGGACGACTCCGAGGCCGCGCGGAGCCGTCTCCGCGACGTCTTCGACCTGTCCGAGGTGCAGGCCGAGTACATCCTCGAACTGCGGCTCCGACGCCTGACGAAGTTCTCGCGCATGGAGCTCGAGGCCGAGCGCGACCAGCTCCTCGCCGACATCGCTGCGCTCGAGGAACTCCTGGCGTCCGACGAACGGCTGCGTGCCCAGGTCGCGCTCGAGCTCACCGAGGTCTCCGACAAGTTCGCCACCCCCCGCCGCACCCTGCTCACCGAGGCCGACGCCCCCGTCAAGGGCGGTCGCAAGGCCGCGGTCGACCCGGAGTCGCTCCAGGTCGCCGACTCGCCGTGCCGCGTGCTCCTCTCGACCACCGGACGACTCATCCGCGTCGACATCCCGACGTCCGAACTGAGCATCGTCCGCGTCCCGAAGCGCTCCAAGCACGACGCCGTCCGGTCCGCCGTGGTGAGCACCGTCCGGGGCCAGGTCGGCGCGCTGACCTCGACCGGGCGGGTCCTGCGGCTCTCCCCCGTCGACGTCCCGGCGGTGCCGCCCGCCGCGGTCCGCCTCGACGCCGGCGTACGGGTCACGGACTTCCTGGTGCTCACCAAGGGCGAGACGGTCGTTGCACTCGTCGACCTGTCCGGCGCGTCGTCGGACTCCCTCGCCATCGGCACCGCGCAGGGCGTCGTGAAGCGCGTCGTCCCCGGAGCCTGGCCCGACAAGCCCGAGTTCGTCGCCATCAGCCTGAAGCCCGGCGATGCGGTGGTCGGCGCCGCCCAGGCACCCGAGTCCGACGACCTGGTCTTCATCAGCTCGAACGCCCAGCTCCTGCGCTTCCCCGCGTCGGGCGTCCGTGCCCAGGGCTTGCCGGCCGGCGGTGTCGCGGGCATGGCGCTGGCGTCCGGGTCCTCGGTGATCTGGTTCGGGTCCGTCGCCCGGTCCGACGACGCCGTGGTCGCCACGGTCTCCACGACCTCCACGGCACTGCCGGGCACCGACTCCGGACGCGCGAAGGTCTCCGCCTTGTCCGAGTTCCCCGCCAAAGGCCGGGCGACCCAGGGTGTCCGGGCGCACGCGTTCCTGAAGGGCGAGGACGGGCTCACCGTGGGCTGGGCGGGCATCGCTCCCCCGCACGCGGTCGGGACGGACGGCGCCGCGCGGACCCTGCCCGACTGGCTGTCGAAGCGTGACGGGTCCGGGGCACCGCTCGAGGCCGTCATCGGCTCGATCGGGGGCAGTGCCGCGGCGCTCGACGGCACCGCTGGCGACGCGTAGCGCGCGGCAGCCCCTCCCCGCGAAAGCGACAGTGTCCCGCGAACAGTTCGCGGGACACTGTCGCTTCGGCGGCACGGACCGCGCACGGTGGCGGCACGGTGTCGCTCTGGCGGCACCGAGTCTCGGGCTGAGCGACCGAACTCGGGGCCCGCAGCCCGAGACGAGTCGCTGAGGCCGAGACTCGGCCCAGCGCCGGCGAGACTCGTGCCAGCGCCGCCGCGCGGCTACGCGTCGATGCGGTCGCGGTCCAGACCTTCGCCGGCCAGGATGAACTCCTTGCGCGGGGCGACGTCGTTGCCCATGAGCAGCTCGAACACCTTCGCCGCGCCCTCGGCGTGCGTGATGTTCACCCGCCGCAGGGTCCGGTGCGCGCGGTCCATGGTGGTCTCGGCGAGCTGGTCAGCATCCATCTCGCCCAGGCCCTTGTACCGCTGGATCGGCTCCTGGTACTTCTTGCCGGTCTTCTCGAGCTTCTTCAGCACGGTCTGCAGTTCCTGCTCGGAGTACGTGTACAGCGTGTCGTTCGGCTTGCCGCGGTTCACCACGACGACCCGGTGCAGCGGCGGCACGGCGGCGAACACCCGGCCCTGCTCGATCATCGGTCGCATGTACCGGAAGAACAGGGTCAGCAGCAGCGTGCGGATGTGGGCGCCGTCGACGTCGGCGTCCGACATGATGATGACCTTGCCGTAGCGGGCCTGGTCGATCTCGAACGTCCGGCCGGAGCCGGCGCCGATGACCTGGATGATCGACGCGCACTCGACGTTCGACAGCATGTCCGACACGGACGCCTTCTGCACGTTGAGGATCTTGCCGCGGATCGGCAGCAGCGCCTGGTACTCGCTGTTGCGTGCGAGCTTCGCGGTCCCCAGGGCCGAGTCGCCCTCGACGATGAAGAGCTCGGTGCCCTCGGTCTCCTGCGACCGGCAGTCCGCGAGCTTCGTCGGCAACGAGGAGTTCTCGAGCGCGTTCTTCCGGCGCTGCGTCTCCTTGTGGGCGCGGGCCGAGATGCGGGTCTTCATCTCCGCGACGACCTTCTCGAGCAGGGTCGCCGCCTGGGCCTTCTCGGTGCGTTGCGTCGACGTCAGGATCTCGGTGATGCGCTTCGACACGACCTGGTCGACGATCTTGCGCACCGCCGGCGTGCCGAGGATCTCCTTCGTCTGCCCCTCGAACTGCGGCTCGGGCAGTCGGACGGTCAGCACGGCGGTCATGCCGGCGAGCACGTCGTCCTTGTCGAGCTTGTCCTGCCCGACCTTGAGCTTGCGGGCGTTCGCCTCGACCTGTGCTCGGACGGCCTTGACCAGACCGGACTCGAAGCCGGCCTGGTGTGTGCCGCCCTTCGGCGTGGCGATGATGTTGACGAAGCTGCGGAACACCGTCTCGTAGCCGTCGCCCCACCGCAGCGCGAGGTCCACCTCGCAGGAGCGCTCGACCGAGGTCGACACCATGTGGCCCTTGTCGTCGAGCATCGGGACGGTCTCGGTGAAGGTCCCGGTGCCCTGCACGCGCCAGACGTCGGTGACGGCGGTGTCGGCCGCGAGGTGCTCGACGAACTCGCCGATGCCGCCCTCGTAGCGGAAGCGCTCGACGACCGGGCCGGCCTCGACGGCGGTCCCCGTCGCCTCGGCACGCGCAGCTGCGGCCTCGATCGAGGACACGCGCTCGTCGGTGATCGTGATGCCGAGTCCGGGCACCAGGAACGCCGTCTGCCGTGCCCGGGTGACCAGGTCGTCGGTGCTGAACCGCGCATCGGCGGTGAAGATCTGCCGGTCCGCCCAGTACCGGATCCGGGAGCCCGTGACGCCCTTCTTCACCTTGCCGACCACCCGCAGCTCGCTGCCCGAGGTGAACGGGCTGAACGGGGCGTCCGGACCCATGCCCTTCGCGTCGTCGAACGTGCCGGGCTCGCCGCGGTGGAACGACATGGCGTAGGTCTTGCCGCCGCGGTCGACCTCGACGTCGAGGCGCTCGGACAGCGCGTTGACCACCGAGGCACCGACGCCGTGCAGTCCGCCGGACGCCGCGTACGACCCCGACCCGAACTTGCCGCCGGCGTGCAGCTTGGTGAACACGACCTCGACCCCGGTCAGGCCCGTCTTCGGTTCGACGTCCACCGGGATGCCCCGGGCGGTGTCGCGGACCTCGACCGAACCGTCGGCGTGCAGCACGACGCCGATCTCGTCGCCGTGCCCCGCCAGGGCTTCGTCGACGGAGTTGTCGATGATCTCCCACAGGCAGTGCATGAGCCCACGGGAGTCGGTCGAGCCGATGTACATCCCCGGACGCTTCCGGACCGCCTCGAGCCCTTCGAGGACGGAGAGATGGCGTGCGGAGTAGTCGGAGCTCACCGTCCGATGCTACCGAGCGGCACCGACACCCTCGTCGCGGACACTCGCACTGGGGACAACCGATCCGCGCTCAGCGAAACAGCACTGCACAATGCATCGTTCTCAGGCATCACGTGTTGAAATGGTGCAACCACCCGGCACCACCTGCGATCCGTGAGGAGCACAGCAATGACCCAGACCGTGCAGGACCCCTCCATCGACGAAGTCAGCAACCACCAGCTGACCGCCGCCGACCGTTGCGACAGCTGCGGAGCGCAGGCCTACATCCGAGCCACCATGTCGAGCGGCGAGCTCTTCTTCTGCGCGCACCACGGCGCCGAGTTCAAGGACAAGCTCGCGGCGACCGCCATCGAGTGGCACGACGAGAGCAGCCGACTCTACGAGTCGAAGTAGCGCGCGAAGGCGCGAGCACAGCAAGACGGGAGGCCCGGTGCCAGCTGGCACCGGGCCTCCCGTCTGTCTGTTGCCCGTCTCAGAACGCGCGGAGACGACGAAGGCCGGGTCCCGTCAGGGCCCGGCCTTCGTGAGCGTCACGCGATGCGCTTGAACGCCTTGTCGACGTAGCGATCGACCGTCGCGCGCGCCTCGCGTGCGTAGCGGTCGATGGTCGCCGTCTGCTCCGGGTCCGGCGTGTACTCGCGGCCCACTCGTGCGGCGGCTGCGGCGAGGACACTGTCGGTCAGCTGCGGGTTGAGCGGCAGGATCGGACCCTGCGTGTGCGTGCCGAACGACGTGCCGACGATCGCACCCTCGACCGGGGCGCCCGCCTGGTTGCCGCCGCCGGACACGACGTCGGCGAAGGGGGTGACCCCGGCCGCGAGCTCGATCGTGGTGGCGTGGTCCTCGAAGCCGGCGAGCCGCTTCGACGCACCGGGGAGCAGCGGGTACCGGGTCTCGAGGACGAAGTAGTTGACCCGACGTTCGGCACCGCGGACGGCTCGGGCGTCGAACACGCCGAACCCGGCGAGCGGAGCACCCTCGGTGGGCACGACCTCGTTCGTCGCCAGGTCGAACCCGCCGCCGACGGCGATGACCGGCACGCCGTCACTCGCGAACGAACGGAGCGGCGCAGCGATGCGGGCGACGTCGGCACCGAGTGAACGCATCGCGCTGAGCGGCCCGTTGCCGATGACCACGACGTCGGCCGCGGCGGGCAGGTCGTCGCCGGGCGCGTACTCGAGCACCTCGGTGTCGAGGCCGGCTGCGGCGGCACGGCGGACGAGGGCCGCGACGTTGCCGCGGTCCCCCGAGACGCCCATCTGCCGGGGGTAGACGTGCAGGATGGTCAGCCGGTCGGCCGTCATGCGGTCTTCTCCATGTCCGGGTGGCCGAGGGCCTTGCGGGCGATCATCATGATCTCGTAGTTGACGATGAAGTTCTTCGTCCCGCTGGTCGTCGACCCGAGCTGTTCCATGTGCTTGATCGCGGCCTCGACGTCGGGGTCGACCCGGCCGATGCGGACACCGGCGTGCTCGAGGGCGATCGCGATCTGCCAGGCCTTGTCACCGGAGACGACGTCGACGTGGTCGAGCTTCGAGAAGTCGATGTCGTAGATCCAGGAGATGTCCGGCGTGCCCTCGTCGATCGCCATGAGGACCTGCTCGGGGCGGTCCGGCAGCGCGTCGAGGTTGAGCTGGAGGCTCGCGGCGTTCTTGAACATCGTGAACTCGGCGGACTCGCCGGCGATCGGGAGTCGTTCCCCGCGGCCGTACGCCGGCTTCATCGTGCCGAAGGCCTTCGTGACGGCGTCGGCGCGGAACTGCGTGCCGAGTGCCGCGCTGGCCGTGGCGGTGGCAGCAGCAGCGTCGACCGCGTAGTGCAGGCCGCGTGCGGGCAGGCGCACCGCGATGTCGGCACCGTCGAAGCGGATCGTCGCACCGTCACCGGTGTTCACGACGACCTCTGACTCAGCGGCGTTCGGCTGGGCGTCCTGCCGGTCGAAGTCGTCGGCGTTCTGCAGGCCGTTCGGTGCGGCGGCGACGACCTCGGCGCTCGCACCGAAGCGCAGCACCCGCTGGCCGGCCCGCGCTGCGTAGGCGTCGAGGAACTGGTCGTCGCGGTTCGTGATCACGTTCGCCGTGGACAGTGCCGCGGTGTCGAGCATCATGTCGGCGACGCGCTCGGTCTCGAAGAACCGGTACAGCTGGTCGACCTGCACGTTGAGCATCGTCACCGTGGACGGCGACAGGATGCCGGCGAGCTCGACCGCGAAGGCCTCGTCGACCTCGAGGATGCCGATGTCCGCCTTCAGGCGACCGGTCAGCGACACCTCGGACAGCAACGCCGACGCGATGCCCTGCGGCAGGTTCGCCCCGGACGGGTTCGTGAAGACGCGGAGCCCGTGCGCCCGGACGATGTCCGAGATCATGTGCGTGGTCGTCGACTTGCCGTTCGAGCCGAGCACGAAGACGACGCCGTTCGGGAACTGCTTCGTCACGTGCTGCAGGAAGTCCGGCACGAGCTTGAGCACGATGAAGCCGGGGTACGCGGATCCCCCGCCCCGCGCTCTGGCGAGGGCACGGAGGATCCGCCCGATCAGGATCGGGATGAAGAACCGCATCGGCCTACTCGAGGTAGTCGCGCAGCGACTGCGACCGCGACGGGTGGCGGAGCTTCGCCATCGTCTTGGACTCGATCTGACGGATGCGCTCACGCGTCACGCCGAACGTGTCACCGATCTGGTCGAGGGTCTTCGGCTGGCCGTCACCGAGGCCGAAGCGCATGCGGATGACGCCCGCTTCACGCTCGGACAGGGAGTCGAGCAGGCTCTCGAGCTGCTTCTGCAGCATGGTGAAGCCCACCGCGTCGGCCGGCACGACCGCCTCGGTGTCCTCGATGAGGTCACCGAACTCGGAGTCGCCGTCCTCGCCCAGGGGCGTGTGCAGGGAGATCGGCTCGCGGCCGTACTTCTGCACCTCGACGACCTTCTCCGGGGTCATGTCGAGCTCGCGGGCGAGCTCTTCCGGAGTGGGTTCGCGGCCGAGGTCCTGCAGCATCTGGCGCTGGACACGAGCGAGCTTGTTGATGACCTCGACCATGTGCACCGGGATGCGGATGGTGCGGGCCTGGTCGGCCATGGCGCGGGTGATCGCCTGGCGGATCCACCACGTCGCGTAGGTCGAGAACTTGAAGCCCTTGGTGTAGTCGAACTTCTCGACCGCACGGATCAGGCCCAGGTTGCCCTCCTGGATGAGGTCCAGGAACTGCATGCCACGGCCGGTGTAGCGCTTGGCGAGCGACACCACGAGGCGGAGGTTCGCGCCGAGCAGGTGCGACTTGGCGCGCTGTCCGTCGCGGGCGACCCAGCGCAGCTCACGCTCGGCCGGCTTGGTCAGCCCGGTCGAGTGCTGCAGCTTGTCCTCGGCGAACAGGCCGGCCTCGATGCGCATCGCGAGCTCGACCTCCTGCTCGGCGTTGAGCAGGGCGACCTTGCCGATCTGCTTGAGGTAGTCCTTCACCGGGTCGGCGGTCGCACCCGTGATGGTCGTGGAGTAGACGGGGGCTTCGTCGTCGTCGGTCTGCGAGATGACGAGCGCGCCAGCGGCGACCGCAGCGGCGGCGTCGGGCTTGATCGCCTTGTCGTCGGTGTCCTCGACGTCCTCGGTCGGCTCGTCGGTGGCTTCGTTCGCCTCGTCGACGGGGTCGACCTTCTTCGCCTTCGGGGCGGCCTTCTTGGCCGGGGCCTTCTTGGCGGGGGCCTTGGTGGCGCGCTTCTTCGGCGCGGCGGTTCCCTCGGCGTCCGTGGCGTCCTCTGCCACAGCACCTTCGGGCTGAGTGTCCTTCGTGGGATCGATCGTCGTGCTCCGGGCAGCCATGCGATCACCTCTCTCGTCGTGCCACGTTCGTGGGGTCGTGGCCTCCCTCGCCGCCCAGGGCCCGAGCCGCAGTCCCCCGCGTCGTCGAGTCCTACCGTTCCGGGCAGCACTAAGACCCATGTCAAGTCCCCCGGGTTGATCGGCGCTCCGAAGTGCTCCGACAGGATGGGGGTCCTGAGTGGGTCCGTGATCATTATTGCACGTGCCGCTTCCGCAGGCGCGCAACGAGTGCAACCCAGAGCGGTCCGACGCGTATTCCCTCCTCCGCGTGGAGCACCCGGCGCGTGCGGTGCCGGGCGTGCAGCAGCATCGCGACACCGAACCCGACCACCACGTACTGCACCGTGAGGGCCACGCGGAAGTTGTCCCAGGCGAACACGGTCTCACCGGTGACGCGGGACATCACGTCGAGCAGCAGCCCGATCAGGTACATCATCACGAAGGCCGCCAGGAACCCCCCGACGTTGACGACGCCGTTCGCGGACCCGAGGGAACCGACGGGGTTGAACGTCCGGGCGAAGTCGAACCCGATCAGCGAACCGGGGCCGCCGATGCCCATCGCCACGACGAGGAGCACGAGCAGCCAGGTCGGCGGGTGGCCGGGCCAGAGCAGGATCGCGGTCCACACCACGGCGAGCAGCACGACCACGCCGAGCACGAGGTTCGATCGGCGCATCGGGAACCGCGCGCACAACAGCCCGAGCAGCGGCCCGGCGACGAAGCCCACGGCGACGATGATCGTCAGGAAGCCGGCGGCCTCGGCGGGGCTGTACCCGAGCCCGCGGAGCATCGGGACGCCCCACAGCAGCGAGAACACCGTGCCGGACGACTGCGTCACGTAGTGGGACCAGAACCCGAGCTGCGTGCCCGGTCGACGCAACGCGTGCCCGAACGTCCGGAACGCGGCGCCCCACGAGTGCGGCAGCGGGATCGTCCCGGTCCGCACGACCACGGGGCCGTTGCGGACGAAGACGAACGCCAGGACGAGCCCGACGGCACTCGCGGCGGCGGCGACCCCGAACGCAGGCGTCCACCCCGCCGCGTGCAGGAGCACCGCGAACGGGAACGCCGACAGGATCTGGCCGATCTGCCCGAGGTTGCCCGTCCACTGCGAGATCTGCGGCAGGACCCGGCCACTGAACCACATCGGCACCAGGCGGATCACCGAGATGAACGTCATCGCGTCGCCGGCACCCACGAGCACCCGGCCCGCGATCGCCGGGCCGACCGTCGGCGAGACGGCCACGACGGCCTGGCCGACCACGAGCAGCGCGGCGCCGAGCAGGACGAGCTTGCGCGGCCCCACCCGGTCGAGCGCGACGCCCACCGGGATCTGGAGTCCGGCGTACACGGCGATCTGCACGACCGCGAGCGTGGACAACACCGCCGCCGAGACGGCGAACCGGTCCTGCGCGTCCACCCCGGACACCCCGAGCGAGGACCGCTGCACCACCGCGAGGACGTAGGCGAGCACCGCGATGCCCCAGATCAGGTAGGCGCGACGGGAGTTCACCCCGACAGGCTACCGATCCGGCGGAGCCGGATACGCGACGTGTGTCGCCGACGCAGGTGACGTCCTGGTCGCGACCGGACGACCGACGGGAGGGACGGTGCGGGCCCGCCCCGGGCCTCCAGGCCGCCGTTCCGGACCGTTCAGGGCCCGACCCGGCTACTCGCCGCCGTCACCCTGGGTGCGACGATCCGCCAGGAAGCGCTCGAGCTCGGCCGCGATCGCGTCCGCGGTCGGCACCTCGCCGTCGACGTCCGTGAGCGGCGACGCGACCGGGTTGCCCTCCATGTACGTGTCGTGCCGCTCCTCGAGCACACCGACGAGTCGCTGCAGCTCGGCGTTGCCGGCGACCTGCTCCTCGACCCGGGTGAGGAACTCGCGACCCGCCTCGCGCAGGGCGTCCGTCGGGAAGATGAGGCCGGTGGCCGCGGCGATGCCGGACAGGGCCGCGACGGCCGCGTCCGGGAACTCGGTGTCCGACAGGTAGTGCGGGACGAGCAGGACGAGCCCGGTGACCTGCGCGCCGGAGGTCGCGAGCCGGTGCTCGACGAGGTGCAGGACGTTCGCCGGCGCCTGGGTCTCGGGCTTCCAGACGCTCATCTGCTCGACGAGGTCGGCGCGGGTGCCGGAGACGGTCAGGCTGATCGGGCGGGTGTGCGGGACCGGCATCGGGATCGACTGCACCCAGGTGGTGTCCGCGACCTGGAGCTGGGCGGCGAGGCCGGTGACGGCGTCCACGAACCGGTTCCACTGGAAGTCCGGCTCGTACCCGGACAGGAACAGGAACGGCTGGCCGATCTCGTCGCGCACGAGGTGCAGCGCCAGCCGGGGCGGCTCGACGGCGGCGATGTGGTCGTGCTCGAAGGTGATGACGGGCCGGCGTGCACGCCAGTCGAGCAGCACGTCGGGGTCGAACTCGGCGACGAGCTGGGTGTCGAGGTCCGCGAGCACCGACGTCGTGACCTGGGCAACGGCCGAACCGGCGTCCGCGAAGCCGGTGAGCCCGGCGACCAGGTGCAGCCCGGCCGGGACGGTCGGGGCGGCCTCGTCGAACGTGTAGAGCTCCTCGGGGTGGTTCACCGTCCCCATGCTAGGCGGGGCCACCGACGCCCCCGCGCGGGACGGCCACGCCGACAGCGAACAGTGCGTGGATAGGGTTGGAGCATGGTCCGACCGACGCTCTCCACCGACTCCTCCGCCCCCTCCTCGATCTCCGCCGACGTCCTCGTGGTCGGCGTCCGGCCCGGTGCCGACGGTGCCCCCGCGACGATCGCCCAGCCGGCCACGACACCGTTCTCCGCGCTCGACGACCTCGACCTCGCGGCGATCGGCGCGACGGGCGCCAAGGACCAGCTCGTGCGCATCCCGGCCGTCGGCGTCGACGCCGCGAGCATCGCGCTCATCGGGCTCGGCACCGGGACCGACGCCGCCGCGTACCGCTCGGCCGCCGGCAGTGCCGTCCGCCAGCTGCCGCACGCCGCGTCGATCGCCCTCGCGCTGCCGACCGACACCGACGCACTCGTCGAGGCAGCGCTCGAGGGCGCCGCGCTCGGCGCCTACGCCTTCACGCGGCACAAGGGTGCCGGCACGACCGGGCCGGCGCGTGGCGACCAGCGCGTGACGGTCCTCGCGCCGTCCGCCGCGACGGACGCCGCAGTCCGTCCGGCGATCCTGGCCGACGCCGCGTCGCTGGTCCGCGACCTCGTGAACACCGCCGCCGGCGACCTGGGACCACAGGACGTCGCCGACGTGGCGACCGGGCTCGCCTCGGACCTCCCGCTCACCGTCGAGGTCCTCGACGAGCAGGCACTCGAGGAGCAGGGCTTCGGCGGCATCCTCGGCGTCGGCCGTGGTTCGGCGCGTCCCCCGCGCCTGGTCGTCGTCCGCTACGCACCGGAGTCCGCCACGAAGCACCTCGCCCTCGTCGGCAAGGGCATCACGTTCGACTCGGGCGGGCTCTCGCTCAAGCCGGCGGCGTCGATGCTCGGCATGAAGACCGACATGACCGGCGCCGCGACGGTGCTCGCCGCGACCGTCGCCGCCGCACGCCTGGGCCTCGACGTGCGCGTCACCGCCTGGCTCGCACTCGCCGAGAACATGCCGTCGGGCACGGCGACCCGCCCGGGTGACGTCCTCACGCTCAAGAACGGCAAGACCGTCGAGGTCACGAACACCGACGCCGAGGGCCGCCTGGTGCTCGGTGACGGCATGGCCGCCGCCTCGCTCGAGCAGCCCGACGCGATCGTCGACGTCGCCACCCTGACCGGCGCCCAGGTCGTCGCGCTCGGTGACCGCACCACCGGCCTGATGGGCAGCGACGACCTCGTCGCGAAGCTCCGCGCCGTGGCCGAGGGTGTGTCGGAGCCGATCTGGCCGATGCCCCTGCCCGAGGAACTCGACGCCCGGCTCGCCAGCGACGTCGCCGACATGGTCAACGCCACGGTCGGCAACCCGGCCGGCGGCATGCTGCTCGCCGGCAAGTTCCTGGAGCGCTTCGTCGGCGAGGGCATCCCGTGGGCGCACCTCGACATCGCCGGCCCGTCCGAGCACAAGGGCGGCGGCTACGGGTGGCTCGGCAAGGGCGCGACGGGTGTGATGGTCCGGACGCTCATCGCGCTCGCAGAAGACCTCCAGTCCGAGTAGTAGGTTTGGTACCGGTGGGACGGGGCATCGACGCGCCTCCCACCGGTACTGCACGGGACGGGACCGGAACCACGCGGTCCGACCGTCGGACGCCGCCCCCGCGGTGTCCACGTAGGGCCCGATCGGCCCGACACGCACGAGGGAGTTGCACCAGGTGACGGAACAGACTTACGACGTCGTGGTCCTCGGTGGCGGGAGCGGTGGCTACGCCGCTGCGCTCCGGGCCGCCGAACTCGGCATGAGCGTCGCGCTCATCGAGGGCGACAAGCTCGGAGGGACGTGCCTGCACCGTGGCTGCATCCCCACCAAGGCGCTGCTGCACGCGGCCGAGGTCGCCGACGCGACGCGTGACGCCGAGAAGTACGGCGTGATCGCGGAGTTCGCCGGTGTCGAGGTCCCGAAGGTCATCGAGTACCAGCAGGGCGTCATCACCTCGAAGTACAAGGGCCTGCAGGGCCTCATCAAGGCCCGCGGCATCACCGTCGTCGAGGGCTGGGGTCGACTCACCTCGCAGAACACCGTGCAGGTCGGCGACCAGAACATCGTCGGCAAGAACGTCGTGCTCGCGACCGGCTCCTACTCGAAGTCCCTGCCCGGGCTCGAGATCGGCGGCCGCGTCATCACCTCCGAGACCGCACTGCGCATGGACTACGTGCCGAACAAGGTCGTCATCCTGGGCGGTGGCGTCATCGGCGTCGAGTTCGCCAGCGTCTGGAAGTCCTTCGGCGCCGAGGTCACGATCGTCGAGGCGCTCCCCCACCTCGTCCCCGCTGAGGACGAGTCGATGTCGAAGCAGCTCGAGCGTGCCTTCCGCAAGCGCGGCATCGAGTTCTCGCTCGGTGTCCGGTTCCAGGGCGTCGAGCAGCACGAGAACGGCGTCGTCGTGACGCTCGAGGACGGCAAGACCTTCGACGGCGACGTCCTGCTGGTCGCGGTCGGTCGTGGCCCGGTCACGCAGAACGTCGGCCTCGACGAGGTCGGCGTCGCCATGGACCGCGGCTTCGTCACCACGAACGAGCGCCTCGCCACCAACCTGCCGAACGTCTACGCGGTCGGCGACATCGTCCCCGGCCTGCAGCTCGCGCACCGCGGCTTCCAGCAGGGCATCTTCGTCGCCGAGGAGATCGCCGGCCTGAACCCGGTGATCATCGAGGACAAGAACATCCCGAAGATCACGTACTCCGACCCCGAGGTCGCCTCCGTCGGCCTGTCGCAGGCCAAGGCCGAGGCCGAGTACGGCGCCGACAAGGTGGACTCGTACGAGTACAACCTGGCCGGCAACGGCAAGAGCCACATCATCGGCACGTCCGGTTCGGTCAAGGTCGTCCGCGTCGTCGACGGCCCCGTCGTCGGCGTGAGCATGATCGGCGCCCGCGTCGGCGAGCTCATCGGTGAAGCCCAGCTCGCCGTGAACTGGGAGGCGTACCCGGAGGACATCGCTCCGCTCGTGCACGCGCACCCGACGCAGAACGAGGCCCTGGGCGAGGCGTTCATGCACCTCGCGGGCAAGCCGCTGCACGCGCTGTGACCCGCACGAGTCCGCGCCCTGTGACAATGACATCCACAACAACTGCAACCCCCCGCGAAGAGGAGTCCACCCGATGAGCGAATCCGTCAGCCTCCCGGCGCTCGGCGAGAGCGTCACCGAGGGCACGGTGACCCGATGGCTGAAGAACGTCGGTGACCGGGTCGAGGTCGACGAGCCGCTGCTCGAGGTCTCGACCGACAAGGTCGACACCGAGATCCCGTCGCCCGTCGCCGGCGTCATCGAGGAGATCCTCGTGCAGGAGGACGAGACCGTCGAGGTCGGCACCGCGCTGGTGAAGATCGGCGACGGCTCGTCCGACTCCGGTTCCTCCGACTCCGGTTCGTCCGACTCCGGTTCGTCCGACGAGTCCTCGAACGAAGCCGCTGCCGAGGCAGAGGCCCCCGAGGCCGAGCCGAGCACCGAGCAGGAGTCCGAGACCCCCGCCCCGGAGCCCACCGAGCCCGAGCCGGCCCCCGCCGGACAGACGCAGCCCGCGGCCGCGCAGGCACCGTCCGCACCGCCCGCCGCCGCTCCGGTCCCGCAGGCCGCTCCGGTCCCGCCGCCCGCC
The DNA here is from genome assembly GCF_015350935.1 of Curtobacterium sp. VKM Ac-2887. Taxonomy (NCBI): domain Bacteria; kingdom Bacillati; phylum Actinomycetota; class Actinomycetes; order Micrococcales; family Microbacteriaceae; genus Curtobacterium; species Curtobacterium sp. VKM Ac-2887. Next base: position 107,836 of record NZ_JADKSB010000012.1, read on the forward strand.
GCCGCACCCCCGGCCGCCGTCCCAGCGCCGGCAGCTGCTGCACCCGCACCGGCCGCGCCGAGCGCGACCACCGCCGCCGCGGTGCCGAACCCGACGCAGGACGGCGCAGCCTCCGGCTACGTCACGCCGCTCGTCCGCAAGCTCGCGAACGAGCAGGGCGTCGACCTGTCCACCGTCACCGGTTCCGGTGTCGGCGGGCGCATCCGCAAGGAGGACGTGCTCGCGGCCGTCGCGAAGGCCCCGGCCGCCGGTGGTGCAGCTGCACCCGCCGCCGCGTCCGGTCCGTTCGTCGCCGAGGTCTCGCCGCTGCGCGGCACCCGCGAGAAGATGACCCGCCTGCGCAAGGTCGTGGCCGAGCGCGCCGTGCAGTCGATGACCTCGACCGCACAGCTCACGAGCGTCGTCGAGGTGGACGTCACGAAGGTGGCGCAGTTCCGCGACGCCCACAAGGCTGAGTTCCTCGAGAAGACCGGTTCGAAGCTCTCCTTCATGCCGTTCTTCGCCCTGGCGGCGTCCGAGGCGCTCAAGGCCCACCCGAAGATCAACTCGACCGTGGAGGGCGACGAGATCGTCTACCCGGAGTCCGAGAACGTCTCCATCGCGGTGGACACCGAGCGCGGCCTGCTGACCCCGGTCATCAAGGACGCAGCCTCGCTCGACCTGGCGCAGTTCTCGAAGTCCATCGCGGACCTGGCGGAGCGCACCCGGAACAACCAGCTCAAGCCCGACGAGCTCGCCGGCGGGACGTTCACGCTGACGAACACCGGTTCGCGTGGCGCGTTGTTCGACACCCCCGTGGTGTTCCTGCCGCAGTCGGCGATCCTCGGGACCGGCATCGTCACGAAGCGTCCCGCGGTCGTGAAGGTCGACGGCCAGGAAGCGATCGCGATCCGTTCGTTCGTGTACCTCGCGCTGTCGTACGACCACCGGATCATCGACGGTGCGGACGCCTCGCGCTACCTGGTCGCGGTCAAGAACCGCCTGGAAGCGGGCAACTTCGCCCCCAACCTCGGGTACTGACCCCAGCACCACGGCCGACGGCCCCGGTTCCCCCTCGTGGGGAGCCGGGGCCGTTCCCGTTCCCGCTCCGGTTCGTCGGCGTCCGGGGGTGTCCGGGCGCGTCAGCCACCACCACCCGCACCGGTCCCGGTGTCCGTTCCGGCACCGAGCACGGACACCGCGGCGACGACCGTACCGATCGCGACGACGACACCGACCACGGCGCGGCGGAGCGGCAACCGCCGACCAGCACCGAGCGGGATGCCGCGCTCGACGACCTCGCGCAGTCGAGCTGCCGGGCCCGTCGTGTCGAGCGGCGGGTCCGCCTCGACGAACACCAGGTCGGCTGGCGGTGGGGCCCATCGGAACGGCCGCGGAGGCGCCGCACCCCGGACCGCGTCGAGCGCCGCGCACACGGTGCTGCGGTCGCCGTCGAGCGCCGCGAGGAGCGCAGCGTCCACCTCGTCGCGACTCGGATCGCGCGGGTCGACACGGTCCCAGACGACCCGGGCAGCGAGTACGAGGACCCGTGCAGCATCGTCACCGGGCAGCTCCGTGCCGTCGCGGACGGCTCCAGCCGGGCGATCGCACAGCACCACGGCGCCCGCGTCGTCCACCAGGACGTCGTCGATCCCGGCGACGCCGAGCCGCACCGCGCCGTCCACGGCCGCGACGAGGAGCTCGAGGAGCGGGACGCAGAGGGTCACCGCGACCCCGGTCGTCGGGGTGCCGAGACGGTCCAGCGCCACCGGGAGCGGCGTGCCGCGTGGGCGGTCGAGCAGGGTCACGAGCCCGCCGGCCCCGGTCCGGCCCACCGCCTCGACGGGCACCAGGTGCCGGTGTCCGGTGGCGCACCGGTCCGCGATCCAGGCCGCCACGGCAGCGTCGTCGGCCGGCGCGACCCAACGGTCGCTGCGGGCGTCGTCGACGCTCTGGTCGGTGCTCGGGTCCATGGTGACGAGCGTGGCGGAGGCGAGCCGGGCCTCCTGTCCGTCCTGCCCGGTCTGTGGACAACGCGTGTTCGCGCACAGCCGGACCGACTGCGGTCTCCCCCGGACCGCGGAGGCCGTATCCTGTCAGCATGGCACGCAGCACTTCCACAGACACGAAGGCGAAGGAGCCGGGGCGTCTCAAGCAGATGTTCCAGGTCTTCCAGATGACCCGACGGGCCGACCCGTCATCCGTCTGGTGGTTCGCCCTCGCATTCGTCGGCCCCGTCGTCCTCGGCATCGTGCTGGCGCTGGTGCTCCCGGGCCAGAACTGGCTCGCGATGATCCTGTGGATCGTCGCCGGTGTCCTGATGGGCGTGCTGCTCTTCCTCATCGTCCTCGGCCGGCTGGCCGAGCGGGCGGCGTACTCGCAGATCGAGGGCCAGCCCGGCGCCGTCGGTGCGGTGCTCTCCAACTCGCTGCGTCGGCAGTGGCGCTCCAGCGAGATGCCCGTCGCCGTGCACGGTCGCTCGCAGTCCGCGGTCTACCGCGCGGTGGGGCGTCCCGGCGTCGTCCTGATCACCGAGGGCCAGCGCGGCAACCTGAAGCGTCAGGTCGACGAAGAGCGTCGCAAAGTGCAGCGCATCGTCCCGAACGTCGCGGTCCACGTGGTCAGCGTCGGTGACGGCGACGACGCCCTCACGCTGCACAAGCTCCCCCGTGCCATGAACAAGTTCAAGAAGTCACTCAACCGCAACGAGGTCCTGGCCGTCGCGAACCGCCTCGACTCGCTCACGCAGAGCCCCGCCGCGGCGATCCCGAAGGGCATGGACCCGATGCGTGCCCGTGCCGGACGTCCGCGCTGACCCGTCCACGAACCACCACGCAGAACGCCCCCGACCGTGCCAGGTCGGGGGCGTTCTGCAGTCTGCGTGCGGTGCGGTCGGTGCGGTCGGTGCGGTCGGTGGCGCAAGCCGGGCGCACCGTGCGCCTTCGGCCACTTAGTGCGAGGTTACCCGCTCGGTGCGAGCCTGTCGCGCTGCACCGAGCGGGCAACCTCGCACGTGCCGACGAACCTCGCACGGTGCAGAACAGCGCCCCGCAGCGCCCCGCGACGAACCTCGCACCGTGCGGTGCGGCCGGTGGCGCGGGCCCGGGTCAGCGGCGGACGAGCACCGTGCCGGCGATGCGGTCGTGCGCGCCGCGGCTGTCCCGGTCGATGATGAGCGCCGGCACCACCAGGCAGAGCAGGACGGTCCGGACGACCGGACGCCACACCCCCACGTAGCCCCCGCGCATCGGCACGACGCGCAGCCCGACGCAGATGTGCCCGAACGACCCGGACAGCAGGCAGATGAAGAGCACCTGGAGCGCGGCGAAGATCGCCAACTGCACCCACGAGTGCGCGATGTCCCCGGAACCGTTCACCGGCGACCAGACCCCGGTCACGTAGGCGATGAGGTCGGCGAGGGCACCGTCGATGAGCAGGGCGACGATCCGCCGTCCGATCCGCCCGACGCTGCGGGGTCCTTCCTCCGGCAGACCGAGGTCCTTGCCCGGCCAGCCGTCGGGGTGCTCGGAGGGCGCGGACGGACTGGAGGAGCTGCGGGCCATGCCCCCAAGCGTAGGCGACCTGCCGCCCGTAACACGCCCGAAACAATTCAGTCACGTCCGGGAAACCCCGTGTCAATAGCCTCGTCGGAGGTGCCTTGATCGGTACCTCCGACATCACCCAACCCATTGGAGATCGGCCCCCATGTTCAGCGATTCCTCCGAGGTCCTGGCCTTCATCAAGGACACCGACGTCAAGTTCCTCGACATCCGATTCACGGACCTGCCGGGTGTGCAGCAGCACTTCAACATCCCCGCCTCGACCGTCGACGAGGACTTCTTCTCGGTCGGCCAGCTCTTCGACGGCTCCTCGATCCGCGGGTTCGCGTCGATCCACGAGTCCGACATGCAGCTGATCCCCGATGTGACCACCGCCTACGTGGACCAGTTCCGCGCCGAGCGCACGCTCATCATGATCTTCGACATCTACAACCCGCGGAACGGCGAGATCTACGGCCGCGACCCGCGCCAGGTGGCGAAGAAGGCCGAGAAGTACCTCGCGTCGACGGGCATCGCGGACACCGCGTTCTTCGCCCCCGAGGCCGAGTTCTACATCTTCGACGACGTCCGCTACTCCGTCACCCAGAACGAGTCGTTCTACGCGGTCGACTCCGAAGAGGGCGCCTGGAACACCGGTCGTGACGAAGAGGGCGGCAACCTCGCCAACAAGACCCCGTACAAGGGCGGCTACTTCCCCGTGTCGCCGGTCGACAAGACCGCCGACCTGCGCGACGACATCACCCTCAAGCTGATCGACGCGGGCTTCGAGCTCGAGCGCTCGCACCACGAGGTGGGTACCGGCGGCCAGCAGGAGATCAACTACAAGTTCGACACGATGGTCCACGCCGCGGACGACATCCTGAAGTTCAAGTACATCGTCAAGAACACGGCGGACCAGTGGGGCAAGGTCGCCACGTTCATGCCGAAGCCGCTCTTCGGCGACAACGGCTCGGGCATGCACACCCACCAGTCGCTCTGGTCGGACGGCAAGCCGCTCTTCTACGACGAGAACGGCTACGGCGGCCTGTCCGACCTGGCCCGTTGGTACATCGGCGGTCTGCTGAAGCACGCTCCGGCGCTGCTCGCCTTCACCAACCCGTCGATCAACTCGTACCACCGCCTGGTCAAGGGCTTCGAGGCTCCGGTCAACCTGGTCTACTCGGCCGGTAACCGTTCGGCTGCGATCCGCATCCCGATCACGGGCACCAACCCGAAGGCCAAGCGCATCGAGTTCCGCGCGCCGGACGCCTCGGGCAACCCGTACCTCGCCTTCGCCGCGCAGCTGATGGCGGGCCTCGACGGCATCCAGAACCGCATCGAGCCGCACGAGCCCGTCGACAAGGACCTCTACGAGCTCCCGCCCGAGGAAGCAAAGGGCATCCCGCAGGTCCCCGGCTCCCTCGACGAGGCGCTCGACTTCCTCGAGGCGGACCACGAGTTCCTCACGAAGGGCAACGTCTTCACCGAGGACCTCATCCAGACCTGGATCGACTACAAGCGTGAGAACGAGATCCTCCCGCTGGCGCAGCGCCCGCACCCGTTCGAGTACGAGCTGTACTTCGGCGTCTGATCCTCGCTGACACACGAAGGCCCCGCACCGTCAGGTGCGGGGCCTTCGTGTGTGCCGCGACAGCGACAGTGTGCCGCGAACCATCCGCAGGAATGTGTCGCTTTGGCGGGGTGGGCGGTTGCGGCGACCGTCTGGAGGCCCGGTGCCGGTCCGGCGGGCCGGCACCGGGCCTCCCGGCTGGTCGCGACGCACGTTCCTTCCCATCGCACCCGGACTGGGAAGCCGAATCGGGCGTACCTGGTCGAAAGTTCCGACCAGGTACGCCCGTTTCGACCACCTGTGCACGATCCGACCCGGCACCGCGCACACGGGAACGGGGTCCGTGCCGCCCGGCACGGACCCCGCTTCGCGAACGGTGACTAGCGAGCCGTGGCCAACGAGTCGTTCGTCCCCGCTGCGACGCTCACGGGTGCACCCGTGACCGGCGTGGGCCGCCCCAGGGAACGGACGGTCCACCCCGCTTTGACCCAGTCGTGGACCGGGAGGCAGTTGCGCGCATCGATCACGACGCGGCGACCGACGAGGTCACCGAGGGCGACCGGGTCGGCGGTGATGATCTCGTCCCACTCGGTGAGCACCAGGACGACGTCGGCGCCCTCGATCGCGTCCGCCATCGACGCGGCGTAGCTCAGCGTCGGGAACGAGCGCTTCGCCGGCTCCATCGCCTCGGGGTCCCAGAGGGTGACCTGGGCGCCGCGCAGGTGGAGCGCAGCGGCCACGTTGAGCGCCGGGGAGTCCCGCACGTCGTCGGTCAGGGGCTTGAACGCAGCGCCGATCACGGCCACACGACGGTTCAGCACCGATCCCCCGGCCGAGTCGATCGCCATGTCGATGACCCGCTGACGCTGGCCCATGTTGATCTCGTCGACCTGCTGCATGAGGCCGACGACCTGGCCCGCCCCGATCTCGTTCGCGCGGTACATGAGCGCTCGGATGTCCTTCGGCAGGCACCCGCCGCCGAACCCGAGGCCGGCGTTCAGGAACTTCCGGCCGATGCGGGCGTCGTGCCCGAGGGCGTCGGCGAGGGTCGACACGTCGGCGCCGGTGATCGCGCACATCTCGGAGATCGCGTTGATGAACGAGATCTTCGTGGCGAGGAACGCGTTGGCGCTCACCTTGACGAGCTCCGCGGTGGCGAGGTCCGTGGTGATGACCGGTGTGCCCTCGCCGATCGGCGCGGCGTAGACCTCGCGGATGACGGCGTCGGCAGCTTCGGACGCGCCGCCCCAGACCAGGCGGTCCGGGTGCAGGGTGTCCTCGACGGCCTTGCCCTCGCGGAGGAACTCCGGGTTCCAGATGAGCTCGGCGTCGATCCCCGAGGGCGTGAACTCGCGGACGATGCCGCGCAGTCGCGCCGCGGTGCCGACCGGGACCGTCGACTTGCCGACGATGAGTCCCGGGTGGGTGAGGTTCTCGGCGACGCCGCGGGTGGCGCTCTCGACGTACGCCAGGTTGGCGGCGTGCGAGCCCGCCTTCTGCGGGGTGCCGACGCAGACGAAGTGGACGTCCGCGGCGGCGACGGCCGAGGCGATGTCCGCCGTGAACCGGAGCTTGCCGCTCGCGACGTGCTTCGTGATGAGCTCGGGCAGGCCGGGTTCGAAGAACGGGACCTCGCCGGCGGACAACGCGGCGAGCTTCGCCGGGTCGACGTCCACGCCGATGGTCTCGAAGCCCATCTCGGCCATGGCGGCCGCGTGGGTGGCACCGAGGTAGCCGGTGCCGATGACGCTGATGACGGGTGCGGGACGGGTGTCGGCCTGGTGGGGCGACTTCTTGGACGCGGTCATGGCGTGACCTCCTGCAGGTCGTAGTCGATGTCGTTGCGCTTGATGCCCTCGGCGAATGCCTGCAGGGAGTCGGCTCGTGAGTTGAGTCGCCAGTCGTTGGTGGAGCGGACGCCGTCCACGACCGTGGTCGCGGTCTCGCTGAAGTACGAGAACCCGATGATGTCGGCGTTGGCGGGGTCGGCCAGGGCGTCGAAGAGCGAGTTGATCCACTTCGACTTCTGGCCGCCCGAGACGGTGGTGCCGCTCTCGGTGGCGCCGATCTCACTGAGCAGGATCTTCTTGCCCGGTGCGACCTCGCGCAGCTGCTGCACGGTGGCGGCGAAGGTGTTCGCGAAGGTCGGGTCCTCGGAGGCCGTGCGGTAGTACCCGCTCATGCCGACCCAGTCGACGTAGTCGGCACCCGGGTAGTAGTTCTGCATGTACTCGAGCGTCTGGTACTTCGCGTTGCCGAGCTTGTCGATGCGGCTCGGCGCCCAGTTCCAGATGACGTAGTCGTTCGCGCCGTTCGCCTGGAAGACGTCGTGCACGTGCTGCCACATCTTCACGTACGACTGCTTCGCGTTCTGCTGGGCGTCACCTTCGGACCAGTTGTACCAAGAACCGTTCATCTCGTGGTCGAGACGGATGACCATCGGCTGCCCGTTGGCCTTCAGCGCCTTGGCGTACTTCGTCAGGTACGCATCGAAGTCACCGTCGGTGATGTCCTGGTTCGTGTAGCCGGCGACGTACTTCTGGTCGTTGCCGGTCTGCGCGGGGGCGGTCTCCCAGGTCATGAGCGGCACGCGGCCGTTCGCCCACGAGCGCTGGATCGCACTCGCGTTGAACGCCTGGTCGAAGCCCTGGAAGAACCCGGTCATGTTCGACGCGGTGCCGACCTGCCGAGAGACCTCGTCGTACTCGGCCCAGTTGAACGGGGACTGCGCGGTGTACAGGCCGTACCAGCGCGACTGCTGCCCGAGGATCTCGGCCTTGGTCGGCACGGCGACGGGCGTGGTGCCCGGGTCGGTCGAGAGGCCGGGGTTGGGGTTGGTCACCCCACCGTTGCCGCCACCCGAACCGGTACCCGATCCACCGGCGGAGCCGCTGCCCGACCCGTTGTCGGACGCGACCGACCCGGACCCGGTACCGGAGCCCGAGGTGCCGGCCCCGTTCGCACCGGAACCCGACGCGTTGACGGAGGACGAGCCTCCCGAGCCCTTCGCGGAACCGAGCTGGGACTGGAGCGACGCGACCTGCGCCTTGAGCTCCGTGATCTGGTCGCCACGCGACCCGGCCTGGGCGGTGCGGGAGTCGAGCTTGCCCTCGAGCGCCCAGATGCGGTCCTGGGCAGCGTCGAGCTGCGTCTGCAGTTCGGCGGCGGACACCTTCTTGGCCTTCGGGGCGGTGACCCCGAGGGCCTGGTGCACGGCGGTGGAGACGGGGCCGGCCGGGGAGACCCAGACCGACCAGGTGATGAGGGCGAGGGCGAGGACGATGGCGGTCGTGCCGACGGCCGTCCAGCGGGCGTGCTTGCTCGACTGCGCCCACCAGGTACTGGAGGAGCGGATGATGTCAGACAATGAGGAAGGCCTCCAGGACGAAGATCGCGATGCCGATGCAGTACGGGATCGCGGCGTACGGGTTGTACCGGCGGGCCTTCACGGGGGCGGTCCGTGGGGCTGCGGGCTGCACTGCTGCTGCGGCAGCGGCCTCGCGCCGGGTCGCGAGCACGGTCGTGGTGGAGTTGGTGGTGGCGTCGGCCCCGAAGAGCTCGTCGAACGCGCGGTCCACGGCCACCTGGTCGCTCCCGAGCGGCACGCGTCCGTCGACGGCCCGGGCACGGTCCGCGGCGTCGATCGGGCTGACCGGGGTCTGGGTGCCGAAGGACGACGGCTGCGCGGCGTCGGACGGGTCCTCCTGCATCGGACCGCCGGCGTAGGCACCGGCGCGGGTCCCCCAGCCGGACGCGTGCGCCAGGCGGAAGAAGCCGATGAGCCGGATCGGCATGAGGAAGAACGTCGACACGATGATGAACATCGGCAGGCGGAAGAAGTCACTCGGCTTCTCGGCCAGGTGGCGCATCTGCCGGATGGCCATGCTGAGCACCGACGAGACGACCATCAGGGCGGCGACGTAGACGAAGCCCGTCGAGAAGCCGTACTGCGACAGGATGCCCTGGTACAGGTTCTCGCCCTGCCCGGTGAAGGCACGGTAGATCCAGCCGGCGATCACACCGAAGAGCATGAACGGCAGGATGATGTCGGTGATGAAGAACGCCGCGAGCACCGGGGCGTGACCGAGCATCCACGGCAGCATGCGCAGCGTGTTGTACTGCGAGCCGCGGGCCCAGCGGAGCTGCTGCTTGAACAGCTTCTTCACCTGCAGCGGAGCGTCCGTGTAGACCAGCGAGGTGTACTGGTAGACGGTCCGGTACCCCTCCTTGAGCGTGAGGTTCGTGAGCGTGCGGTCGTCGGAGACCTCGAGGAACACACCCATGAACTTCTCGTGCATGAACTTGTCCATGACGCGCATCAGGATGCTCCGCCGGAAGGCGATCGTGCGCCCGGGCAGGCAGCCGATCTGCCCGAGGACGCTCTGCGCGGGCATCGAGTAGAGCGCTCGCGAGTTCTCGAGCCAGTCGGCCCAGCGGGTGATCCAGCTGCGCTCGGGTTCGAGGATGCGCTGTCGGGTCGTGACACCGCCGACGGACTCGTCGGCGAACGGCTTGAGGAGTTCCTCGAGCGCGCCGGGGGTCCAGACGGTGTCCGAGTCGACGAGCACCGTGATGTCGCCGTTGGACATCTCGGTGCCGACCTTGACGGCGTTGCGCTTGCCCGGAATGGGCGTGTGGGTCCAGCGGACGAGCGGGGCGAACTCGTCGCAGACGGCTTCGAGCGCCTCGTTGCGGGCGCCGTTGATGACGACGATGATCTCGCCGGGTCGCTGCTCGACCATGCGACCGATGACGTCGCGGAACAGGTCGAGCGGTTCGTCCACGACGGGGACGACGACGCTGGTGGTACCGACGAAGGTGCCGGTGAACGGGCGGTAGCGGGCGGAGATGACGACCTTGACCAACCAGAGCAACCAGATCACCGCGGAGTACACGGCGAACAGGTAGAACTCGGGGTGGCCTTCGACCATCTGCCTGATCTGCAGAATGAAGGTGAACACTGATCCCTGCTTCAACGTTCGAGATGGAGATTCCGCGACGTTGGGGAATCAGGGTCGGTTCGGGTGACCCCATTGACGCAGAAACCTGAACCCCAGCGCAACGCGACCCCCGTCCGGGGGCGTTTCGAACGCGTTACGGGGTACACACTTGTCCCCATCTCCACCGGGACCGGTGGTCCCCCCTCGTGCTGACAGCACTCCTGCGGACCGCGTTCACCCTGTCACTCACCCTGGTGGACGTCGAACACTGCCGGGAGGCGCGGATCACCGCACCGGGAAACCCCTGTTCACGACATGGTCACCGGGCGAGTCGGCGCGGACCTCTGGCACGTCCGCCGGCGGCCCGGCGCGTGGTGGTCACAGCGCGGTAACGACCGGCCCGTCTGTCCGGATCGGGGTACAGTCCGAAACGAACGGGGGACGGTGCGCGACACGGGGAATTAACCTGCGACGACTCGTCACCTTCGCGTCCTGGGAGCATGCCCGGGCGTGTCGGTGCCGCGTCAGGCGCCGTAGAACTCGCGCTCGAAGACCTGCCGCGCACGTCGGGTGACGCCGAGATAGTCCTCTTCGAGCTCGCTCGCCGAGCCGGGCGGGTACTCCATCAGCCGCGCGACGCCCTCGAGCTGGACGCGGTCGACGGGCAGGACGTCGGTGGTCTTCCCCGACCAGAGCACCAGCGCACTGCGCGTCCGCGAGGCGAAACGCCAGGCCGCCCCGAGCCGCTCGCCGTCGTCGGCACTGACGAACCCGGCGGCCACGGCACCGTCGAGCGCCTCGAGCGTCGAGGTCGTGCGGAGCGCGGGGAACTCGAGGGCGTGCTGCAGCTGCAGGAGCTGGACGAACCACTCGACGTCGCTGAGCGATCCGCGCCCGAGCTTCAGGTGGCGAGCCGGATCGGCCCCACGTGGCAGTCGCTCGGACTCGACGCGGGCCTTGATGCGTCGGACCTCGCGCACCTCGTTCTCGTCGATCCGCTCCGGGTAGCGCGTGCGGTCGGCCAGGTGCTCGAAGTCCCGGAGCAGCTGGTCGTCGCCGACTGCCCCGCGGGCACGGAGCAGCGCCTGCGCCTCCCACGTCAGCGACCACCGGGCGTAGTAGGCGCCGTAGGACTCCAGCGTGCGCGCCACCGGGCCGTTCTTGCCCTCGGGGCGCAGGTCGATGTCGAGGTCGAGCGGGTGGACGGTGTCCTCGGTGAGCCGGTTCAGCTCGCGCACGATGGTCTGTGCCGTCCGGGAGGCCACCTCGGTCGCCAGGTCCGGCGCGCGGTACACGTAAAGCACGTCGGCGTCGGAGCCGAAGCCGAGCTCACGCCCGCCGTAGCGGCCCATCGCGATGATCCCGAACTCGAAGTCCGCGGGGGCGTCCCGCCGGGCGAGCGCGAGGGCCCCGGCGAGCGTCGCCTCGGTCACGTCGCTGAGTGCAGCACCCAGGGCGTCCACGTCGAGGTGGCCGAGCACCGCAGCCATGCCGAGGCGCAGGGTCTCGCGGCGGCGCGCCGAGCGCAGCAGGCTGGCCGCACCGTCGACGTCGTTGCCGTGCCGCGCCGTCGTCGCGGTCATCTCGGCGAGCAACGAGTCCATCGGGCGGGCACGCAGGAGCGACTCGGGCTCGTCGAGCCAGGCGACGGCCTCCGGGAACCGCTCGAGCAGACCGGACAGGAACGCCGACTCCGACAGCACGGTGGTCAGCGAGTGCGCAGCCCCGGACGAGTCGCGGAGCATCCGGAGGAACCAGCTGGACTCCCCCAGGGTGTCGCTGAGCCGTCGGAACGCCAGCAGGGCCCGGTCCGGCGCCGGCCCCTCGGCCATCCACCGCAGGAGCACCGGCAGCAGGTTGCGCTGGATCGCCGCACGTCGGCTCGTGCCCTGGGTGAGCGCCCGGATGTGCCGCAGCGCACCGGGCGGGTCGACGAACCCGACGCCTGCGAGCCGGTCGACGACCTGGTCGTCGGTCAGCACGATCTCGCCCTCGGTCGTGGCGACGGCGGACAGCAGCGGACGGTAGAACAGCCGCTCGTGCAGGCCGCGGACCTCGAGCTTGACCGCGCGCCACCGGGTCTCGAGGGCTGCGGCCGAGGTGGCCAGACCGCTCGACCGGGCGAGGACGCGGAGTTCTTCCTCGTCGGTCGGCATCAGGTGCGTCCGCTGCAGTCGGCGGAGCTGGATACGGTGCTCGAGGACCCGGAGCAGCGCGTAGTCCGGACCGAAGTGGGCGGCCTCGGCGCGTCCGACGTACCCGGCCGCGGTCAGGGCGTCCATCGCCTCGAGGGTGGAACGGACGCGCACGGACTCGTCGTCACGACCGTGCACGAGCTGCAGGAGCTGCACGGTGAACTCGACGTCGCGCAGGCCGCCCGGACCGAGCTTGAGCTGCCGGTCGACCTCGCCGTCGGGGATGTGGTCGGTGACGCGCTCGCGCATCCGCTGCACCGACTCGACGAACCCGGGGCGCGCCGACGAGCTCCAGACGAACGGTGCGACGGCCTCGGCGTAGCGCGCGCCGAGGTCGGCCGAGCCGGCGATCGGCCGGGCCTTGAGGAGCGCCTGGAACTCCCACGACTTCGCCCAGCGCTCGTAGTACGCGACGTGCGAGTCGAGCGTGCGGACGAGGGCGCCGTCCTTGCCCTCCGGTCGCAGGTTCGCGTCGACCTCCCACAGACCGGGTTCGGCGGCCAGGTCGGTGATCGTGTGGGTCGCGGCGATCGCGATCCGCGTCGAGATGCGGACGGCACGGTCGGTGAGGATGTCGTCGGTGGCCTCGGTGACGAAGATGACGTCGACGTCGCTGACGTAGTTGAGCTCGCGAGCGCCGGCCTTGCCCATCGCGATCACCGCGAGCGGGGTCGCAGCGACGTCGGCGGCCGGGAACGGCACCTCGCGCCGGGCGACGTCGACCGCGGCGTCGAGCGCTGCCCCGGCGAGGTCGGCCAGTCCGGCAGCGACGGCCGGGAACGCCTCGGTCGGCGACGAGTGCAGCACGTCGTACAGGGCGATCTGCGCGAGGTGCCGGCGGTACCGCACCCGCAGGCACATCCGTGCGTCCTCGCCGGTGGCACCGTCGATCGCCTCGAGCAGGGACGCCGTGTACCGTTCCTGCGACCAGGGTGCGACGACGGGCTCGAGCAGCAGTGCGAGCTCGGCAGGACGACGGTGCAGGAACTCGCCGAGACCGACCGAGGCGCCGAGCAGGCGGATCAGCCGCTCCGTCGCGGCCTCGTCCGTCAGGACGGGGCGGAGCTCGTCCGGAGCACGCTCCAGCAGCCGTTCCAGCAGCCGCAGCGCGCCGTCGGGATCCGCGGTGATGCCCCAGAGCGCCGGGGTGCCGCTGACCGGCAGCGGCACGACGGAGCCGAACCGCGCCTCCAGGTCGGCGATCCGCTCCAGGCTCTCCGACAGCTCGGCGAAGCCCAGGCGGGCCAACTCGGAACGCGACGACGTCGTCCGACCGGTCATGTGGTGCGCTCGCTCAGAGGGCGCCGAGGTTGGTGTCGAGCTCGAACGGCGTGACCTGGTCGCGGTAGCGCTTCCACTCCTGGCGCTTGTTGAGGAGCACGAAGTTGAACACGTGCTCGCCCAGCGTCTCGGCGACGAGCTCGGAGTCCTCCATCAGGCTGAGGGCGTGGTCGAGGCTCGACGGCAGCTGGCTGTACCCGAGGGCACGACGCTCGGCGTCGGTCAGGCTCCAGACGTCGTGCTCGGCCTCGGCCGGCAGCTCGTACTCTTCCTCGATGCCCTTGAGCCCCGCAGCGAGCAGCAGCGAGTACGCCAGGTACGGGTTCGCCGCCGAGTCGATGCCGCGGTACTCGATGCGCGAGGACTGCCCCTTGTTGGGCTTGTACAGCGGCACGCGCACGAGCGCCGAACGGTTGTTGTGGCCCCACGTCACGAAGGACGGGGCCTCGTCGCCACCCCAGAGGCGCTTGTACGAGTTCACGAACTGGTTCGTGACCGCGGTGATCTCCGGTGCGTGCTTGAGCACACCGGCGATGAAGTGCTTGGCGGTGCGGGACAGCTGGTACTCGCCGCCGGCCTCGTAGAACGCGTTCTGGTCGCCCTCGAAGAGCGAGACGTGCGTGTGCATGCCCGAACCCGGCTGGCCGGAGATCGGCTTCGGCATGAACGTCGCGTAGACGCCCTGCTCGATCGCGACCTCTTTCACGACCGTGCGGAAGGTCATGATGTTGTCCGCCATCGTCAGTGCGTCGGCGTAGCGGAGGTCGATCTCGTTCTGGCCAGGCCCGGCCTCGTGGTGGCTGAACTCCACCGAGATGCCGAGGTCCTCGAGCATCCGGACGGAACGGCGACGGAAGTCGTGCGCGCTGCCGCCGGGGACGTTGTCGAAGTAGCCGGCCTGGTCGACGGGCTGCGGCCCGCCGTCCTTCCACTCGCGGCTCTTGAGCAGGTAGAACTCGATCTCGGGGTGCGTGTAGAACGTGAAGCCACGCTCGCTCGCCCGGGCCAACGTGCGCTTCAGCACGTTGCGCGGGTCGGCGACGGCGGGCTGGCCGTCCGGCGTCGTGATGTCGCAGAACATCCGCGCGGTCGGGTCGACCTCGCCGCGCCACGGCAGGATCTGGAACGTCGAGGGGTCCGGGTGCGCGAGCACGTCGGCCTCGTACGAGCGGGACAGGCCCTCGATCGCGGAGCCGTCGAACCCGATGCCCTCGGCGAAGGCACCCTCGACCTCGGCCGGGGCGATCGCCACCGACTTCAGCGTCCCGATGACGTCCGTGAACCAGAGTCGGATGAACTTGATGCCGCGCTCCTCGATGGTGCGGAGCACGAAGTCCGTCTGCTTGTCCATGCACGACCTTTCCGTGTATCGGGTGGCCGCGGGCGGGCCTCGTCCCAGGCTAGTGGTCCCGCGGCGTGCGCGGGGCCGTGCGACGCGTCAGTGGTCCGTCACCGTGCCGTCACCGGTGCGTCACTGGTCGTCGGCGTCCCACTTCTCGTTGTTCGCCGCGATCCGGTCGAGCGCGTGCTGCGCTTCCTCGCGCGTGTCGAACGGGCCGATGCGGTCACGCTGCGGGGACTGCGGACCCTGCTCGACCTGACCGGTCTTGTCGTTGAACCACCACTGGGACTCGATGCGTTCGTCGCTCATGCCGCCCACCGTACCCAGGTGACGGCCTGGAGGCCCGGTGCCGGTCCGGCGGACCGGCACCGGG
>NZ_JADKSB010000013.1:0-107332 GCF_015350935.1 Curtobacterium sp. VKM Ac-2887
GCACTTGTTGCACGGGCTCGCGTCCACTTTGTGGTTCCCGACAGACGATCGGGAATCAAACTGAATACACCGCTCTGCCCATTCGTGGGCAGCAGCCGGAACATGTTTGAGACCAGATTGATGGTCGAGAGTGTTCCGGTGGTCATAGCGAGAGGGAAACGCCCGGTCACATTCCGAACCCGGAAGCTAAGCCTCTCAGCGCCGATGGTACTGCAAGGGGGACCTTGTGGGAGAGTAGGACGCCGCCGGACTTAACGTAAGAAGATGTGGCCATCGGCCCTCCATCGTGAATTCGCAGGGGAGACCCTCGTTCACGGTGGTGGCCGGTGGCCATTTCTGTTTTGCCGCTCGTCGCTCGACGTCGGCTCCGGTTCGTGATGGACTGGAGCTCGAACGTCGGTCCGACCGACGCGGCACCCAACACAACGACACAGCGGACGAACGCCCGGCCTTCGGCTCGGGCACGCGATGAGGAGCAACGGTGGCGAACGACGACGAGCGGCGGAACGACGGCGACCGGGGAGACCGACCCCGACGGGACGACCGAGCCCCTCGACGCGACGGAGGTCCGCGTGGAGACGCTGCGAGCGGAGGCCGTTGGTCGTCCGGTCCACGGGACTTCGAACGCCGTGAGGGCGACCGCCGTGACCGTCCTGAGCGCTCCGACCGTCCGTTCCGCGACGGCGCTGCACGTCGCGACAGTGCGCCGCGGAGCGGTGGCGACCGTCCGTTCCGCTCCGGAGACCGTGACGATCGTCCGTCGTGGCGGAGCGATCGCAGCGATTCCGGCCGTCCGCCGCGCGGCGACGGCCCCCGCGGCGCTGAGCGTCCGAGCCGCGACGGGGACCGTCCGTTCCGGTCAGACCGCCCCGCGCGGGACGGCGACCGTCCCGCCTACCGTGGTGGTTCGGATCGTCCGCGTCGTGATGGTGACCGCCCCGCGTACCGCGGTGGGTCGGACCGACCCGACCGTCCCGCCCGTCCCGCCCGCGATGGCGATCGTCCTGCTCACCGTGGTGGTTCGGATCGTCCGCGTCGTGATGGTGACCGCCCGTACCAGGGTGGTTCGGATCGTCCGCGTCGTGATGGTGACCGCCCCGCGTACCGCGGTGGGTCCGACCGTCCTGCTCGCGATGGAGACCGCCCGTACCGCGGCGGCTCTGACCGCCCGGCTCGTGATGGCGACCGTCCGTCGTACCGTGGCGGTTCATCGGACCGTCCGCGTCGTGACGGCGACCGTCCCGCGTACCGCGGCGGCTCTGACCGTCCCGCGTACCGCGGTGGCTCCGACCGTCCGGCCCGCGACGGCGACCGTCCGGCCCGCGACGGCGACCGTCCGCCTCGTGACGGCGACCGTCCGTCCTTCCGGGGTGCTTCGGACCGTCCGGCCCGTGGTGGCGACCGCCCGCGTCAGGACGGTGGCGACGACCGACGCCGCTTCGGCGACGGGACGCGTCACGCCGGCGCACGGTTCGGCGAGGCAGCCCGCGACGACTGGGAAGACCGCGACCCGTACGGCACGAAGTCGATCCGCCCGCGCCACGACGACCCGGACATCCCCGACGAGATCGATGCGCGCGACCTCGACCCCGCAGCGCGCATGGAGCTGAAGACGCTCAGCAAGGACAACGCTGACTGGGTCGCCCGGCACCTCGTGGCCGCGGCGCTGTTCGTCGACGAGGACCCCGCTCTGGCGAACGAGCACGCTCTGAGCGCCGCTCGCCGTGCCGGTCGCGTCGGTGTCGTCCGCGAGACCGCTGCGATCACGGCGTACCGCCTGGGGGACTTCGCGACCGCGCTGCGCGAGCTCCGCACCTACCGGCGCATCTCCGGCCGCAACGACCAGCTCCCGATGATGGTGGACTGCGAACGAGGCCTCGGCCGCCCGGAGCGCGCGCTCGAACTCGGCCGTTCGGTGGAGCGTGCCGCGCTCGACGCCGCCGTACAGGTCGAACTCGCGATCGCGATGTCCGGCGCACGCATCGACCTCGGGAACCCCACAGCTGCCCTGGGCGAGCTGGAGATTCCACAGCTGGACCCGTCCACGGCCTACACGTGGTCACCGGCGCTCTACAGTGCTTACGCGGCCACGCTCGAAGAGCTCGGCCGCCAGGACGAGGCCGACGAGTGGTGGGCCCGTGTCGACCGTGCGGCAACGGCTCTCGCCGAAGCCGCCGACGAGAACGCTTGGGAGACAGTTGATGTGGTCGAGGAAACGCTCGAAGTCGAAGAACACGGAGACGCCGGCGAGCTCGACGACACCGACCAGCTCGACGACGACGCCGACCTCGACGACGACGACGAGCCAGCCCTCGCCGAGCCCGACGTCGTCGGCGAACCCGGCGACGCCGACGAGCCCGGCGAGCTCGACGACGACAACCCCCGCGACGTCGACGGCTCCGCAGCCGACTGACGTCCCGACCGCGCCGACGGACGGCGTCGACGTGGTGCTCACGGACCTCGACGGCGTCGTCTACCGGGGGCGGAACGCGATCCCGCACGCGGTCGAGGCGCTCACACGGGCCTCGCTGACCGCACGGGTCGGGTACATCACCAACAACGCGTCCCGACGACCGATCGACGTCGCCGAGCACCTCGAGCGCTACGGGCTCGAGGTGTCCGAGGACGACGTCGTCACGTCGTCGCAGGCGGGCGTGCAGCTCCTGTCGACGCTGGTGCCCGCCGGCGCGACGGTGCTCGTCACCGGTGGGCTGGGACTGTCGAGCATCGTCGAGGCCGCCGGCTTCACGGTGACGACCAGTGCCGAGGACTCCCCGGCCGCGGTCATCCAGGGCTTCTCCCCGGACCTCGGGTGGAAGGAACTGGCCGAGGCGTCGTTCGCGTTGGCCGACCCGGCGATCCCGTGGGTCGCCACGAACATGGACTGGTCGATCCCGGTCGAGCGCGGCATCGCCCCCGGCAACGGCACGCTCGTGTCCGCGGTCCACCAGGCCGTGGGGAGGATGCCCGTGGTCGCCGGTAAGCCGGAGCGCCCGATCTTCGACGCCGCGGTCGAGCGGTTCGGCGGCGGGAAGACACTTTTCATCGGCGACCGTCTCGACACCGACATCAAGGGAGCGAACGACGTCGGGATCCCGAGCGTCCTCGTGCTCACGGGCATCGACCAGGCGAAGCAGGTGCTCGCGGCCGATCAGCGCTCGCGTCCGGTGTTCGTGCTCGAGGACCTCCGTGGTCTGTCCGAGCCCTACCCGGTGACCGTCCGGCGGCAGGACGAGGACGGCACGCGGTACGTCAACGTCGGCAGCGCCACCGTGGCGATGCGGGGACACGTGGTGCGGGTGCTCGACGCGGGCAGCGACATCGATCGGCTCCGCGCCGGCGCTGCGCTGATCTGGGAGTCCGGTCTGGCCATCTACGGCCTCGACGTGGACCCGCAGCTGTACGGCGGCGAGTAGCGTGTCGGACGTGCCGAACCCCGAGCAGCCGTCCGCCGACCTGGAACCGCAGGACGAGTTCGCCGCGCGCACCTCGGCGGCCGAGACCCTGCCGCTCGTCGAACGTGCAGACGCGTTCTCGGCACTCCACGACGAGCTGCGCACGCGGCTCGAGAGCGGCGGCACCGCGAGTGCCTGAACCGGACGGAGCCGTGCCCGACGCGACCCCGGTCCGCCTCGACGCCCTGCTCGCGACACGTGGCCTCGCGCGTTCGCGCACCGCTGCCACCAAGCTCATCCAGGACGGCCGGGTGACGGTCGACGGTCGTCCTGTCGTGAAGCCCTCCACCCCGACCTCGCCGGCTGCCGGCATCGTGGTCGACGCGGCCGACGAGTGGGTCTCCCGCGCTGCCCAGAAGCTGGTCGGAGCGCTCGATGCGTTCGGCGTCGACCCGTCCGGCCGTGTGGTGCTCGACGTCGGTGCGAGCACGGGTGGCTTCACGCAGGTGCTCCTGGCCCGTGGTGCTCGCCGGGTCATCGCGCTCGACGTCGGGCACGGGCAACTGCACCCGACGATCGCCGTCGACGAGCGTGTCGCCGTGGTCGAGGGCACCAACGCCCGCAGCCTGACCCGGTCGGACTACCTCGCGCTCGACGGCGCCGCAGCCGAGACGACCCTGGTGGTCGGCGACCTGTCCTTCATCTCGCTCCGGCTCGTGCTGCCCGCCCTGGCCGACGCCGTCCCCGCCGACGACTTCGTCCTGTTGGTGAAGCCGCAGTTCGAGGTCGGTCGCGGCGGGGTGCGCGAGGGCATCGTGCACGATCCAGCACTCCGAGACGACGCCCTGATGAACGTCCTGTGGGCCGCATGGGACCTGGGCTTCGGGACCACCGGGCTCGCGGCGTCGCCCATCATCGGGACGCACGGGAACCACGAGTACCTCGCGCGCTTCCAGCGTGGTGTCGGTGGCAATCCGACAGAATGGAGAGTCCGGGCAACCGAACTCACAGAGGGGACCGCATGAGCGACGACCGGCACATCCTGCTCGTCTCCCACACGGGTCGCCGTGACTCGATCGACGCTGCGGTCGAGGTCTGCGACCTCCTGCACGCCGCCGGTCTGATCCCGGTGATGCCGTTCGACGAGTACGCCGACATCCGGCGGGCCGAAGCTTCGGTGGGGCAGGTCGACATCCTGGGCGTCGACGTCCAGGCGGACCAGCTCGAGATCGTCATCGTGCTCGGCGGCGACGGCACGATCCTGCGTGCGGCCGAACTCGTGCGCGAGACGCGGGCGCCGATCGTCGGCGTGAACCTCGGGCACGTGGGCTTCCTGGCGGAGAGCGAGCGGGACGCCCTCGCCGAGACCGTCGAGCGTGCGCTGTCGGGTGAGTACCACGTCGAGGAGCGCGTCACCCTGCAGGTCGACGTGGTCGTCGGCAACCAGATCGTCTACTCGAGTTGGGCGCTCAACGAGGCCACCATCGAGAAGGCCTCGCGCGAGCGCATGCTCGAAGTGGTGACCGAGGTCGACGGTCGCCCGCTGTCCTCGTTCGGGTGCGACGGCGTCGTCGTGTCGACCCCCACCGGGTCCACGGCGTACTCGTTCTCCGGCGGCGGTCCCATCGTCTGGCCCGACGTCGACGCCCTGCTGATGGTGCCGCTCAGCGCGCACGCCCTGTTCGCCCGCCCGATCGTGGTGGGCCCGGACTGCACGCTCGCGATCGAGGTCCTGCGGCGCACGAGCGGTGTCGGGGTGCTGTGGTGCGACGGCCGCCGGACGCACGACCTGCCGCCGGGCGCTCGCGTCGAGGTCCGACGGTCGCCGGACCCCGTGCGGGTCGCGCGCCTCAAGGACGCTCCCTTCACCGACCGGTTGGTCGCGAAGTTCCGGCTCCCGGTCACCGGGTGGCGCGGGCCGCAGACCGACGAGGACGAGGACCACCTGTGACCGGCCGAGGCGAGGAGCACCACCGATGATCGAGGAGATCGCGATCCGTGACCTCGGGGTCATCGGCGAGACCACGCTCGAACTCGGTCCGGGGTTCACCGTCGTCACGGGCGAGACCGGTGCCGGCAAGACCATGATCGTCACGGCCCTCGGGCTGTTGCTCGGTGCTCGGGCGGACGCCGGTTCTGTCCGCCGTGGTGCCTCGAGCGCCGTGGTCGAGGGCCGGTGGAACGTCCCCGAGCACGCTGCCGTCGCCGAACGCGTCGAGGACGCCGGCGGCGCGGTGGAGGACGGCGAACTGATCCTCACGCGCACGGTCTCGGCCGAGGGGCGCAGCCGTGCGACCGTCGGGGGCCGCAGCGCTCCCGTCGCCGTGCTCGGTGAACTCGCGGACCAGCTCGTGACGGTGCACGGCCAGTCCGACCAGATCCGACTGACCTCGTCGACCGCGCAGCGTGCGGCGCTCGACGGCTTCGGCGGGGCGGCCCTCGAGAAGGCCCTGAACCGGTACGTCGCCGCGTACGACGCGTGGCAGCAGCACACGGGCGAACTCGAGACACTGACGCGCGACCGCGACGAGCGGGTGGCCGAAGCCGACCGGATCCGCGCTGCCTCGGACGAGATCGAAGCGGCCGACCCGCAGCCCGGCGAGGACGTCGAGCTCGCCGAGCGCGCCGACCGGCTCGGCAACCTCGAGGAACTCCGGCTGTCCGCGGCCCTGGCGCACGAGGCCCTGTCCAGCGAGTCCCTCGACGGCGTCTCCGACGTCGTCGGCCTGGTCGAGTCCGCCCGACGCGCCGTCGAGCGGGTCGCCGACTCCGACGCCGCCCTGCAGCCCGTGCTCGAACAGCTCACGGAGCTCGGCATCCAGGCGGCCGAGGCCTCGGCGAGCATCTCCAGCTACCTCGGCTCGCTCGAGCCCGAGGCCGGTCACGACCTCGAGCTCATCAACGAACGGCGCGCCCTGCTCGCCGGCCTCACCCGCAAGTACGGCGAGACCGTCGACGACGTCATCGACTACGGGCAGCGGGCGAGCGACCGCCTGCTCGAGCTGGACGGCGACGACGACCGCATCGCCGCCCTCCAGCAGTCCGTCGAACAGGACGAACAGGCACTCGGGGTGGCCGCGGCCGCGTTGACCGCTGCCCGCACGAAGGCGGCAGCGGACCTCGCGAAGCGCGTCACGACCGAGCTGAAGACGCTCGCGATGGCCGGCGCCACCCTGGTGGTCGAGGTCACCGATGCGGGGGAGTACCGCCGACACGGACGCGACCAGGTGTCGATCCTGCTGCAGCCGCACTCCGGCACCGACCCCCGACCGATCGGCAGGGGGGCATCGGGCGGCGAGCTGTCGCGCGTGATGCTCGCGATCGAGGTCGTGATGGCCGGCAGCACGACCGTGCCGACGTTCGTCTTCGACGAGGTCGACGCGGGCGTGGGCGGTGCCGCGGCGATCGAGATCGGCCGTCGGCTGGCGAAGCTCGCCGAGCGCACGCAGGTCATCGTCGTCACCCACCTGGCGCAGGTCGCGGCGTTCGCGAACAACCACCTCAACGTGGTGAAGGACGCCAGCGGCGCCGTGACCTCGTCGAGTGTGCGACGGCTCGAGGGCGACGACCGCCTGCAGGAGATGGCGCGGTTGCTCTCGGGGCTCGGCGACAGCGCGAGCGGCGTGGAACACGCCCGCGAACTGCTCGACGTGGCCGGCCAGACGGCCTGACCTGCCACACGGCCGCAAGCAAGCACGCGCGCACGCAAGCACGCAGGCAAGCACGCAGGCAAGCGCGCAGGCAAGCACGCAGGCAAGCACGCGCGCCCACGCGCGCACGGCCCGAACACCCGGCCACCCACCCCGCGCAACGCCCACGGCGAACCCGGGTCGCGCCTCCCGGCAGTTCTGACGTACGATGGAATCCCGTGGCGGACACTCTCAGCAGCGGTACCCAGGCAAACACCCCGACCCCGAAGGTGACGAAGCAGATCTTCGTGACCGGCGGGGTCGTCTCGTCTCTCGGCAAGGGCCTGACGGCAGCCAGCCTCGGCAATCTCCTGACGGCTCGCGGCCTCAAGGTCGTCATGCAGAAGCTCGACCCGTACCTCAACGTGGACCCGGGCACCATGAACCCGTTCCAGCACGGCGAGGTCTTCGTGACCGACGACGGTGCGGAGACGGACCTCGACATCGGACACTACGAGCGCTTCCTCGACATCAACCTGGCGCAGTCGGCGAACGTCACGACCGGCCAGGTGTACTCGACGGTGATCGCCAAGGAGCGTCGCGGCGAGTACCTCGGTGACACCGTGCAGGTCATCCCGCACATCACCGACGAGATCAAGCGTCGGATGCGCGAGCAGGCGGAGAACGACCCGCAGCCCGACGTCATCATCACCGAGGTCGGCGGCACCGTCGGCGACATCGAGTCGCAGCCGTTCATCGAGTCGGCGCGCCAGGTGCGCCACGAGCTCGGCCGCAACAACGTGTTCTTCGTGCACGTGTCGCTCGTGCCGTTCATGAACGCCTCGGGTGAGCAGAAGACGAAGCCGACGCAGCACTCGGTCGCCGCGCTCCGCTCGATCGGCATCCAGCCCGACGCCCTCGTGCTGCGGTCGGACCGCCCGGTGTCGGACTCGAACAAGAAGAAGATCGCGCTGATGTGCGACGTCGACGAGGACGCCGTGGTGAACGCCGTGGACGTCCCGTCGATCTACGACCTGCCGACGCTGCTGAACAACCAGGGCCTCGACCAGGTCATCGTCGACGCGCTCAAGCTCGAGGCCGGCCCGGTCGACTGGACCGCGTGGACCCCGGTGCTCCGTGCCGTGCACGAGCCGAAGAAGGACGTCACGATCGCCCTCGTCGGCAAGTACATCGACCTGCCGGACGCCTACCTGTCGGTCACCGAGGCGCTCCGTGCCGGCGGCTTCGCGCACGACGCGAAGGTGACGCTGAAGTGGGTCGTCTCCGACGACTGCACCACTCCCGAGGGCGCTGCGAAGCAGCTCGGCGACGTCGACGGCATCTGCATCCCCGGCGGGTTCGGCGTGCGCGGCATCGAGGGCAAGCTCGGCGCGCTGCGCTTCGCCCGTGAGCAGGGCATCCCGACGCTCGGCCTGTGCCTCGGCCTGCAGTGCATGGTCATCGAGTACGCCCGCCACGAGGCCGGCCTGACCGACGCGTCGAGCACCGAGTTCGACCCGGAGACCTCGACGCCGGTCATCGCGACCATGGCGGAGCAGGTGGACATCATCGCCGGTGGCGACCTGGGCGGCACCATGCGCCTCGGCCTGTACCCGGCGACGTTCAGCTCCGGGTCGTTGGCCGAGTCGCTCTACGGTGCGCCCGAGGCGTCCGAGCGCCACCGTCACCGCTACGAGGTCAACAACACGTACCGGCAGCAGATCGCGGACGCCGGCCTGGTGTTCTCGGGCACGTCGCCCGACGGAACCCTGGTCGAGTACGTCGAGCTGCCGCGTGACGTGCACCCGTTCTACATCGCGACGCAGGCGCACCCGGAGCTGCGCTCGCGTCCGACGAACGCGCACCCGCTGTTCGCGGGGCTCGTCGCGGCCGCGATCGAGCGCCACGAGGCGTCCAGCCTGTTCGACCCGCAGAACGAGGAGCAGGTCGCGTAACGCGCGTTGTCGATGACGGGAGGCGCGGTGCCAGCTGGCACCGCGCCTCCCGTCCGTCTGTGGTCGCGCCCACGGAACCTGGTTCCGGACACGGAACCACGGAACGACGCGGTGCTGTGTCCGGAACCTGGTTCCGCGAGGGGCGCGTGCTTGGATGGTTGCGTGACTGACGCACCCATCGCTGACGAAGCCGCCTCGTTCGAGGTCACCGAGTCCACCGTCGTGTACGAGGGCGCCGTCTGGGACGTGCGCCGCGACGCGATCGCATACCACGACGAGACGATGGTGCGGGAGTACATCGACCACACCGGTGCAGTCGCGGTCTACGCCGAGGACGACGAGGGCCGTGTCCTCGTGATCCAGCAGTACCGACACCCGGTTCGGGTGCGCGACTGGGAGCTGCCGGCCGGGCTGCTGGACGTCGAGGGCGAGGACCTCCAGGTCGCTGCCGCTCGCGAACTCGCTGAAGAGGCCGACCTCGAAGCGGACACGTGGGAGCCGCTGGTCCGGTACAACACGTCGTCCGGCGGGAGCAACGAGTTCCTGCAGGTCTACCGCGCCCGGGGCGTGCGGCCCACGACGACGGCGTTCGAGCGCGAGGCCGAGGAGGCCGACATCGTGAAGCGGTGGGTGCCGCGGGCCGAGCTGGTGGAGGCGATCCTCGACGGTCGGCTGCACAACTCCGGGCTGGTCGTGGCCGTGCTCGCGGTGGATGCGCTCGAGCGAGGCCGCGCATGAGCCTGCGAGAACTGGTCGACGCGGCGACGTGGACGCACGAGCCCGAGGCCGTGGAGTTCGACGGCGACGTGCTGCGCGTGACCGCGGTCGAGGGCAGCGACGCCTGGCGGACCACGTCGTACGGGTTCGTCCACGACTCCGAGCACGCGCTGGTGCAGCCCCTCGACGGGTCGTTCTCGGTCGAGGCATCGTTCGTCCTCGACTACACGGAGCAGTTCGACCAGGCCGGTCTCTTCCTGCGCGTCGACGAGCGGAACTGGATCAAGGCCGGTGTCGAGTTCTCCGACGGGACGCCGCAGCTCGGCGCCGTGGTGACCCGTGACTTCTCGGACTGGTCGGTCGCGCCCGTGCCGGAGTGGGTGGGACGTGTGGTGACCGTCCGGGCCAGCCGCGACGGTGATGCCGTGACCGTCCGGGCGTGGGCCGACGACGAGGAACCCCGGCTGGTGCGGGTTGCGTACCTCGATCCCGATGCTGCCGTGTCGGCCGGACTGTTGTGTGCAGCTCCGACGCGAGCCGGCCTGACCGTGACGTTCACCGGGTACCGGGTCGGGGCCCCCGACGAGGCACTGCACTGACGGGCTGTCGTCGCGCGGTCCGTCGTCCGGCGTTCGGTGTGCTGCCCGCTAGCCTGCTCAGGTGATGCCCCTCGACCGTGCCACGGAGACGTACCTGCGGCACGTCGCGATCGAGCGGGGACTGTCACAGCACACGCTGTCGGCGTACCGGCGTGACCTGGCGGTGTTCACCTCGTGGTTGGCGACGGCTCCGGTCGTCGAGTCCGACGGTGCCGACCGCGCCGGCGGGGCGTCTGCGATCGACGACGTCGGGCGGCTCGCTCGGGCAGACGTGTCGGAGTTCGTGACCTACCTGGCGACGAAGCCGGACGGTCCGCTGGCGCCGAGGTCGATCGCCCGGATGCTCAGCTCGGTGCGCTCGTTCACGGCCTTCGCGGCGGGGGAGGGCTGGCTGCCGCTCGACCCCGGCACCGCCGTCCGGCCGCCGAAGGCCCCGATGCGGCTGCCGAAGGCGATCTCGGTGGAGGACATGGAGCGGCTGCTCGGAGCGGTGTCGACGGACGGCTCTGCGGATGGTTCCGCAGACGGCGCTTCCGGTGTGGACGACCCCGTGCGGCTGCGGGACAAGGCGTTGCTCGAACTGCTCTACGCCACCGGCGCGCGGATCTCCGAGGCGGTGGGGTTGTCGGTGGACGACGTGACCACGCTGTCCGACGACTCGGCTCCGGACGCCGACGGTCTCGCCGTCGTGAAGGTCACCGGCAAGGGGAACAAGCAGCGGGTCGTGCCGCTCGGCAGCTTCGCCCGGGCGGCGATCGACGCCTACCTGGTGCGGGCCCGGCCGGTGTTCGCGGCACGAGGGGCCTCGACGCCGGCGCTGTTCCTCGGCGCGCGGGGTGCCCGGCTGTCGCGGCAGAGCGCGTGGCTCGTGATCCAGTCGGCGGCCGAGGCGGCGGGACTCGAGGCGCATGTGTCGCCGCACACGTTCCGGCACTCGTTCGCGACGCACCTGCTCGAGGGCGGTGCCGATGTGCGCGTGGTGCAGGAGTTGCTCGGGCACGCGAGCGTCGCGACGACCCAGATCTACACGATGGTCACGGCGGACATGCTGCGGGACGTGTACCAGACGGCGCATCCGCGGGCGCGGCGGTAGGTCTCGTCGCGGCGGAAGGGTCTCGCCCACGAAGGCGAGACCCTTCCGCCACGCATCAGTTCGAGTGCCCCCGGCGGCGACGCGTCCGATGGCCGAACGAGGCCCAGGCGAGGAACATCCCGGTCAGGAGACCGAACATCCCGACACCGAGGAGGCGCAGCTCGACGTCGGAGATCCCGTCCGGCATCACGCTGACCAGCCATCCGAACCAGAGGACGATCGGCAGGACACGCAGGAGCCTCGAGGTCCAGCGATCGGTGAATTCCCCGGCCGTGGACAAGGCGAACCCGACGAAGAGTCCGACCAACATGGGCGCGATCATCGGCTCAGCACTTCGGGAACGTCGGCCACCACTGGGCGATGACGCCGGGGAGCCCCGCCAGGTGGAGTTTCACGCACTTGCCCCCTGCGAGCTGTGCCGTGCTGAACGCGGCGAGCACACCGCAGGTGACCGTTAGTGCCCGCAGTATCGGTACGGGTGACTTGGAGAAGAGCGCGGCGCAGCTCGCGACCGTCCCGACGACCGTGGCGCTCTCTGCTCGGTTGAAGGTGACGGTCCAGTAACCGGGGAACGTGCTGTAGCGCGGATCGGCGACGACCGGATAGGCCGTCCGCGAATCGACTTGGATGTTCTGGACCAACGTTGCCCCGTCGACCCGGTAGCTCGTCGGCAGAGCTCGTCCGCTCGCATCGACCGCCCACGGTGCGTCGATTCCGGCGATCAGACCACCGTTGCCGTCGCTCACACTCACCCGCCCGTCCTCGAGGAGCACCAGTTCGACATCGTCGTTGAACGCCCAGCTCGCACTGGACGATGCCGGAGCGCTCATCACCGCTGCGTACCGTGTCGAGTTCTCATCGAGCCGGTCCGCTGTGTACTGGACGCCGGCCTCGTGGTCCGAGTTCGGGCCGGGGGTGATGGTGGTACCCGATGATGTGCCCGGGGCCGCTGAGGGGGCACCCGATGCGAGCACCGCAGGGCTGTCCGGAAGGAAATCGTCGGCGAGGCCAAGCGCGCGCTCCGCAGCCTCGACGGCCCGGATCGTTTGATCCTCTCCGAGGGGAGCCGCTGCGGCTGGTGTTGCGGACAGGAGCGCACACCCCAGCACGACCGACGACATGGCCGCGAGAGCAGATGCCCCGCGCGTCCCGAGCTTGTTCATGGTTCTCCCTCCAGTACGGCGTCAGTGCCGTACTGGAATACTGCATGATGGATCTAAGAGTCCTCAACCCCTGGCAATCCTTTGCCATCGGTGAGACTGATCGACGCCCCGGTCAGAAGAGGTGGAACTGCGTCGACGCCGCCACCGCGCCCGTCGCGACCGCGACCACCAAGGCGCTCGAGGACGCGCTCCTCGCCGCGACCGCCCACCCGCCGGTCGCACCGGGGCGGACGACACCGACGAGCCCGCACACGAGAGCGAGCGCGCTGCTGACACCAAGCGGGTTGATGAGGATCGACGTCAGGGCCAGCAGCACCGCGAGCACCGTGAACACGCACAGCCGGCGGTCGCGACCGCCGCCGGACGCCCACGCGTGGGTCCGGATCGATGCCGTGTGCACGGAGAACGAGGGGCCGACAGGTACGACGACGATCGGCAGGACCGGTTCCGGAGCACTCGGCAGGACACGGGTCGCGGCACCCCAGGCGTGACCGTCCCACCAGCGGAGACGACTGGCGTCCTGCGGGTCCGGGAACCAGCCTGCGGCCGGCAGTGTCACGGGGACTCCTCGAGGTGCGGCGGATGGTGCTCCTCGACGGTAGGGGACGCCGCCCCGCCGCCACAGTCCCAAGGCGGGTGTCGGCACAAGTGCGGACACCCGGCGGTGCGCTACGGTCGGCTGGTGACCGCGAGCCTGGACGACTTCTGGAACGAACGGCGCGACGAGGCTCCGGAACTGCCGGCCGAGGTGCCGGAGGCGTGGTCGTTCGGTGCCGCTCCGGAGCAGGCAGACGAGCTGCTCGGCCTGGTGCTCCGCGGGGTCAAGGACGGCACAGCGTCAGCGCTCTGGGACTACGAGGCGACGGGGGACCCGCTCCCCGCGACCGGGGAGTGCAGCATCGTGACCGACGGTGCCGGTGTGCCCCGGGCCGTCATCGAGACGACGGACGTCCGGATCGTCCCGTTCGACGCGGTCGGGGCCGAGCACGCGCGCGCCGAAGGCGAAGGAGACCGGACTCTCGAGCACTGGCGGACGGTGCACGAGGCGTACTGGCGTGAGCACTCCGAGGACCCGCGCGGCTTCGAACCGGACATGCCGGTGGTCTGTGAACGCTTCCGGCTGATCTGGCCGACGCCGTAGACGCAGCCGCCGACCGTCAGCGCCTGACCGAGCAGATCAGGCCGGGACGGGTGCCGCGTCGACCTCGGTGAACACGTCCTTGACGGCGGCGAGCAGCCGCGCGTTGAAGTCGACGCCGAGCTGGTTCGGCACCGTGACGAGCACGGTGTCGGCAGCGCGGACGGCCTGGTCGGCCGCGAGCTTCGCGACGAGGTCCTCGGGTGAGCCGATGTACGAGCGGCCGAAGCGGGCGAGCCCGCCGTCGAGGTGTCCGACCTGGTCCTGCCCCTCGACCTGCGCGCGGACGCCGAAGTAGTGCCGCGACTCGTCGTCGATGATCGGGATGATGCTGCGGGAGACGGAGACGCGCGGGGTCCGCTCCCAGCCTGACTCCGCCCATACCCGGCGGAAGCGTTCGATCTGCTCGGCCTGCAGTTCATCGAACGGCACGCCGGTGTCCTCGGTGAGCAGGGTCGACGACATCAGGTTCATGCCCTGCTCGGCGGTCCACTCGGCGGTGGCTCGTGTGCCGGCGCCCCACCAGATGCGGTCGCCGAGCGAGTCGGAGAGCGGGGAGATCGGCAACGATCCGACCGAGCCGGTCATCTGCGGGTTGGCGTTCGCCATCGGTTCGCCGGCGATGGCGCGACGGAACACGCTGGTGTGCGCGCGGGCCATGTCGGCGCCGTTCTCGTCGGACGCGTCCGGCACGTAGCCGAACTGCTGGTAACCGGCGAGGGCGGTCTCGGGTGAGCCACGGGAGACGCCGAGCTGCAGTCGTCCGCCGGAGATCAGGTCGGTCGCCGCGGCCTCCTCGGCCATGTAGAGCGGGTTCTCGTAGCGCATGTCGATCACGCCGGTCCCGATCTCGATGCGGCTGGTCTTCGCGGCGATCGCGGACAGCAGGGGGAACGGTGCCGCCTGCTGCGGTGCGAAGTGGTGCACGCGGAAGTAGGCGCCGTCGACGCCGGCCTCTTCGGCAGCGACCGCGAGGTCGATCGCCTGCACCAGGGACTCACGCCCGCTGCGCACCTTCGACCCCGGCACATCGCGCCAGTGTCCGAACGACAGGAACCCGATCTTCGTCATGTCGATGCAAACGCATCCGGAGAGTCGGGCATTCCGTCACGACTACGGTGTCCGCCATGGACGACCCCCGCACCGCGCTCGACACGGAACGCGCCCGCAACGTACGGCTGCTCGTCGACGTCGAGCGGAGCATGCGCGACGTCAGTGACGCCCGCCAGGACGCCAACTCCGACGACGAGCACGACCCCGAGGGCGCGACCCTCGCGTGGGAGCGCGGCTCGCTCGGCGCCGTCCGCGACGCGGCCCGGCAGCGGATCGAGCAGGTGGACGCCGCGCTCGCGCGGCTCGACGCCGGCACCTACGGAACCTGCGCGGTCGGCGGCGAACCGATCCCAGCGGCCCGACTGGCCGCCGTCCCGTGGGCCGCGACGTGCGTCGCCCACGCGTGACGGGCCTCCCGGCGGACACCCGCTGACGGACGGGAGGCGCGGCGCATCCCCGCCACACGTCCTCCGTCACGCGCACCGCGCGTCCACCGCGTGCGCCGCGGATTCCCAGCCGCACGCCCTACGTTTTCGGCATGGACGGCGACGCGAACGACGGACCCGGCGAGAGCCGGACCGACGGTGCGCCGCGTCAGCGCTTCCAGTGGTTCCACGACATGCGGACCTGGATCCACGCCAGGCCGCACCTGCACCTGTTCTACAAGGTCCTCGTCGGCATCGTCGGCGGGCTGGTCGTCATCATCGGACTCATCCTGGTGCCGCTGCCCGGGCCGGGATGGCTCGTGGTGTTCATCGGACTCACGGTGCTGGCGAGCGAGTTCCACTTCTTCCACAAGATCATCGTGTGGCTCAAGGCGCAGCTGCACCGCTTCTGGGACTGGGCCAAGCGGCACGGACCGAAGCGGCTGCGTGATGCTGCCGACCGGGGCAAGGCCGACGTCGACGCCGCCCACACGGGTGCTGCGCGGACGGTCGGGGTGCGCGCTCGTGGACGGGCGCGCGGCGCGAACTCGGCGCACCCGGGGCGCTGAGTCGGCCCGGCGCGTCCGGCACCGTGCCGTGTTGGTCACTGCGTGCGAGGTTGATGGCTCCGTGCGGCGCTGTACGCGCGCACTGAGCGAGCAACCTTGCACGGGATGACCAACCTCGCACCGTGCGCCTGGCGCGCGCCGCCCGCCGAGCGGACGGCCCGCTACTCCGCCGCGACGCGGATCGAGCCGGTGGCGGTGCGCTCGATGACCTCGGCGGCCTGCTCCTCGACGGCGGCCGCGTCCTTCGACGTCAGCTGCAGCACGAGCGCGACGACGGCCGCGAGGACGATGAACCCGCCGTACCCGGCGATGACGGGGACGAGTCCGATCGACGGTTCGAGCAGCCCACCGATGACGGCGGGGACCCCGAACGCCAGGTAGCTGACGACGTAGATCGTCGAGAGCAGTCCGGCGCGGTGGGTCGGTGCCGCGGTCGCGAGCAGCATCCGCAGCGGTGCCTGGAACCCGGCACCGAAGCCGACACCGGCGATCGCACTGCCGACGACGAGGCCGGGCAGGGAGTGGGCCATCACGAACGCCACGGTCACGATCGGGCCGAGCACCAGGGCGACGAGCCCGACGAGCACGG
Organism: Curtobacterium sp. VKM Ac-2887; assembly: GCF_015350935.1. NCBI lineage: Bacteria > Bacillati > Actinomycetota > Actinomycetes > Micrococcales > Microbacteriaceae > Curtobacterium > Curtobacterium sp. VKM Ac-2887. The sequence continues at coordinate 16,326 of NZ_JADKSB010000013.1, forward strand.
CGCGACGAGCGTCCATCCGCTGCGTCGCGAGCCCGGTCAGTGCACCGACGCCCGTGACGACGGCGATGAGTGCGCCGGCCGCGAAGTGGTTCGTGATGCCGAACACCGCACCGAGGGCCGAGGGGACGAGCGAGAGGAACATGCCGCCGAGGGCCCAGCTGGCGACGAGGGAACCGACGACCCCGCGGAAGAGCCGACGCGAGCTCCGCGGCACGCTGATCGTCGGGCGCAGCGAACGGAGCGCTCCGGGGCGCCGCTGGACCTGCTCGGGGACCACGAACAGTGCCAGCACGAGGAGCACGAGCAGTGCGCCGAAGACCAGGTAGACGAGCTGCTCCGGCGCCGGACCCCACTGCACGAGTGCACCGCTCGACATCGCACCGGTGGCGAGTGCGATCGGCGGGATGACACCGTTCAGCACGCCGGCCAGGGTCGGGTGCCGCTCGAGTGAGTTGTCGATGAGGGCCGCTCCGAGCGCACCGATCAGGAGCCCGACGGAGACGCCCTGCACGATGCGGTCGACGATGAGCGCGCCGACGCCGTCCGCGATCGCGAACAGTCCGAGCGACAGGGCGACGCCCAGGCCTCCGGCGACGAGCACGGGTTTGCGGCCGACGTGGTCGGACAGTCGGCCGGCGATCAGCAGACTCGCGAGCAGCCCGGCGACGTAGATGGCGAAGACGCCGGTCAGCATCAGTGGCGTGAGGTGCCACTCAGCGGCGTAGACCGGGTAGATCGGCGAGGGGACCGCGGACGACGCGACCGACACCAGGAGCATCGCCGCGAGGATCCAGAACCCGGCGACCGAGCGAGCTGACTGCTGCATGAGCATCCTTCCGATGGTCCGTTGTACGACTGCATTCGTACCGCAGTCCGCAGTACGACGCAAGTCGTACAGCAAGCCGAACGGTGGTAGCGTCCCGTCCATGCCCGCGCACGTCGATGCCCCCGAGCGGCTGCCCCAGCCGTCCGCGGTCGAGATGGACCTCCCCGTCGTCCTGGACGCCCTGAGCGACCCGATCCGGTTGGCGATCCTGCACCGCTACCTCGTCGACGCCGCCGGTGGTGAACGGAGCTGCGGCTGGGTCGGGATCGACCGACCGAAGTCCACGCTCACCCACCACTTCCGGGTCCTGCGCGAGGCCGGACTGCTCGAACAGCACCTCGAGGGCCTGACCCGCATCAGCCGGGTCCGGATCGAGGACGTGCAGCAGCGGTTCCCGGGGCTGCTCGACCTGGTGCTCGACTGGCAGGTGCCCGCGGCGCTGCTCCGCGACGGGATCGAGTCGTGAGCACGGTACCCGGCGCGGGTGCCGGCGCCGGGGACTCCGTGCACACGCTCCCCGACATCGGGGCCGCGCCCGCCGTGACGACGGCGCTCGCCGCGGACCTCGACGCCGCCGGCTTCACCGTCGACCGGGTCGACGCACTCTGGGGGACCGAAGCGGCCGCATCGCTGCACCGGGGGTCGCGAGTGGCGGCCCTCCGTGCCCTGGCTGCTCGAGAGACATCCCCGCTCGGCACCCTCGCCACCCTGTTCGTGCTCGGACTGCCGACGTCCCGCGCGGACGCCGCAGCCGCGTTCCCGACCGCCGGGCTCGACGCCGTGATCACGGCCGGGCTGCTGACGGGCGTCGGAGACGACGTCCGCCCGACGGTCGACCTGCGCCCCTACGCCTTCGTCGACGACCTCGGCGCCGGCAGCTGGTGGATCGTCTCGGACCTCGGCGAACTCGCCCTCGGCCACGCGATCAGCGAGGAGCACGTCCTCGGCATCGGCGGCGCCACCACCACGCTGAGCGGTCTGCAGCTGCCCGTCCCCGTCCGCACGGTCCTCGACCTCGGCACCGGCTGCGGGATCCAGGCCATGCACGCCCGACGCTTCGCCGAGCACGTGGTCGCCACCGACATCTCGCGCCGCGCCCTCGACATCGCCCGGTTCAACGCGCAGCTCAACGGCATCGACGGGATCGACTTCCGGTACGGCTCCCTCTTCGAGCCCGTCGCGGGGGAGCGGTTCGACCGCATCGTGTCGAACCCGCCGTTCGTCATCACACCCCGCCGGCCGGGCGTCCCCTCGTACGAGTACCGCGACGGCGGCATGGTCGGCGATGCGCTGGTCGAGACCGTGCTCCGTGGCCTGTCCGAGCACCTCGAGCCCGGTGGGACCGCGCAGCTGCTCGGCAACTGGGAGTACCACTGGGGCGTCGACGGGCTCGACCGTGTGCGCAGCTGGTTCGCGGACACCGACCTCGACGTGTGGGTCATCGAGCGCGAGCGCCAGGACCCCACGTCGTACGCCGAGACCTGGATCCGCGACGGCGGCACGAAGCCCGGGACGCCCGAGTTCGACACGCTCATGGGCGCCTGGCTCGACGACTTCGCGGACCGCCGCGTCACCGGCGTCGGCTTCGGGTACGTCGTGGTGCGTCGAGCCCTGCCAGGAGGAACGGCGAGCCTCCGCCGGTTCGAGCGCGTCCCCGAGACGCTCGGCTCCAACCCCGCCGGGCTCGGCGCCACGGTCGCTCGCGTCCTCGACGCGGCCGCGTGGCTCGCCGCGCACGACGACGTGGCGCTCGCCACGGCGCACCTGACGGTGGCGGGTGACGTCACCGAGGAGCGCTACTACTGGCCGGGCAACGACGACCCCACGGTGATGACGCTCGTGCAGGGCGGCGGACTCGGACGGCGGGTGGACGCGGACACGGCGCTCGCTGCGTTCGTCGGAGCCTGCGACGGGGACTTGTCCGTCGCAGCGATCGTCGGCGCACTGGCTCAGATCACGGGTGTCGACGAGCAGGTGCTCGCCGCCGACCTGTTGCCGGCGGCGCGCGACCTGGTGCTCGACGGGCTGCTGCTGCCGGCCTAGCGAAGGGGCGGCTCAGCGGCGGACGCGGGCGCTGCTAGCGGCCGTCGCGCCAGCTGTGCTCGGGGGCGTAGCCGAGCAGCTCGCGGGCCTTCTCGGACGACAGCAGCGAGCTGACGCCGTCGATGTCCGCGCGACGCTCGATGTCGGGCACGTAGCGCTCGACGAGCTCGATCGTCGGGGTGTCCATCACGGTGTCGGGGCTCGCGATGACGAACGCCTCGAACCCGGTGAGCTCGGCCTCGACGGCCTTGCGGACCGCCTGGGCGCCGTCACGCGAGTCGATGTAGGACCACAGGTTGAAGGTCTTCGCCTCGGGGGTGGCGTCCCACGGGAACGCCGGGTAGTCGGTCTCGTCCATCACGTTCGAGAACCGCAGGCCGATCATCTTCAGCTCCGGGTCCCAGCGGGTGAAGTGGCGGGCCATCTCCTCTTCGACCGCCTTGCCGAGCGAGTACGACGACTGCGGGCGGACCGCGAACTCCTCGTCGACGGGCAGGTAGGGCGGGTGGTGCTCGCCCATCGGGATGCCGAGCAGGGTCTCGCTCGACGCCCACACCAGGTTCTTGATCTTCGCGGCGCGTGCGGCGTGGAAGACGTTGATCGACGCCGTCACGTTGTTCGTGATGAGCGCCACGTCGGGGACCTGCCCCGGAGCGGGCACGGCCGCGAGGTGCACGACGGCGTCCACGTGGTCGTACCGGTCGTCGATGCCGAGCAGGGCGTTCAGGACCTGGCCGTAGTCGGTCAGGTCGATCCGGACGAACTGCACGCCCTCGGGCTGGTCGGCCGAGGGCACGCGGTCGAGCAGCACCACGTCGTACCCGTGCGCATCGAGGTCGCGCACCACCGCTCGTCCGAGCTTGCCGCTGCCGCCGGTCACCACTACACGCGTCATCGCGTCACTCCACATCGTCGTCGGGTCGCCCTCCGGGCACGCCCCATCCTGCCCGGCGCCGCCTGACCCGACCAGGCCCTGTCCGTACCCCGCTGTCCGGCGGGGGAGCGTCAGGCGGTGGGGGCGACCTGGGCGATCGCGAGCCGGGCGACGAGCTCGACGTGCTGCGCCATGTCCCGCGACGGGTCGAACAGCCACTGGATCTGCATGCCGTCGGACACCGCGAGCAGCACGCTCGTCAGTTCCTCGGCATCGACGTCGGCGCGGAGCCGTCCGTCCTGCTGCATGGTGCGGAAGTCGGCGGACAGGTCGCGACGGCTGCGCTCGTAGCGCTCTTGGAAGTACGCGTGCGCGGGGTGCTCGGGGTCGGTCGCAGCTGCGGCGGAGAGGTTGACGAACATCTGCACCAGGCCGGGGACCTCGGCGTTGTGCCGGACGATCGCGGCGAGCAGGGCGGCCGGGTCCGGCGCCTGCCAGTCGTGCTGCAGGTCCATCTCGTCGCGTCGCCGCAGGATCTCGACCCAGAGCTCGTCCTTGGAGTCGAAGTAGTGCAGCAGGCCGGCCTGGGTCAGCCCGACGGCGTCGGCGATGTCCTTGATGCTGGTGCGGCGGAACCCCTGCGAAGCGACGAGGTCGAGCGCGACCGTGAGGATCTCCTCGCGCTTCGCGATGCCCTTCGCGTACGAACCCCGTCGTGCCATGGCAGGACTGTACCGCTCGGAGTGCACACAGAAAACCTAGCCGCACTTGGTTTTGGTGTTACCGTGGGCGGAGCCGCCGACGAAGGCGTGCGAGTCACCGGTGCAGGTGGCGTACCCGAGAAGAGGTTGCAGTGGCCAACGACGCCCTGACCGTCAACGACACCCCGACCGCAGTCGCACCCACGCGCGGCCGAGGTGCCCCGCTCATGTACACGCTCGGCATGCCGATCGCGATGCTCGGCCTGTACATCGCGCTGCTGCCGCCGGTGCTGGTCGCCATGGCGCTCAAGGTCGCCGAGATCGCGCCGGACAACCAAGCGGGTGTGCTCGGCCTGGCACTCGGTGTCGGCGCGTTCGCCGCGATGGTCGCCAACCCCCTGGCCGGTCGCTTCAGCGATCGGACTGCCGGGAGGCTCGGCATGCGTCGTCCGTGGATCATCGGCGGCACCGTGGTCGGCTTCGCGGGCCTCGTGGTCGTCGCGACGACCACCTCGACCGTCGTGCTCGTCCTCGCGTGGGGCGTCACGCAGATCGCCTACAACGCCACGATCGCCGCCATGACCGCGGTCCTGCCGGACCACGTCACGCGGTCCCAGCGCGGCCGGGTCGCGGCGCTGCTCGGGCTCTCCCAGAACCTCGCGCTCGTCGGCGGCACGTTCCTCGTGCAGCTCTTCTCGACCTCGGCGACGCAGATGATCATCCCCGGCGCGATCGGGTCGATCGTCGTCGTGCTCTACGCGCTCGTGTTCCGCGACCGCGTGCTCACCAACCGGCCCACGTCGAAGCTCGGCATCGGGCAGGTCTTCGGCTCGTTCGTCTTCAACCCCGTGAAGCACCCGGACCTCGGCTGGGCCTGGCTCACCCGGTTCCTGATGGTCGCCGCGCAGTACACCGCGGTGAGCTACCTGACGTACTTCCTGCGGGACGACATCGGCGTGGACCCGGACCACGTCGCGAACGCGGTGTTCCAGGGCACGCTGTGGAACGTCGTCGGCATCGTGCTCACGTCGCTCATCGCCGGCTGGCTGTCGGACAAGCTCGGCCGCCGCAAGCTGTTCGTCGCGATCGCGGGCATCGTCGGCGTGGTCGGGCTCGTGATCATCGCGCTCGCGCCGTCGCTCGGCATGGTCCTGGTCGGCGAGTTCGTGATGGGTGCCGGCATGGGCGTCTTCTACGCCGTCGACCTGGCGCTCATCACCGACGTGCTGCCGTCCGACGAGGACAACGCGAAGGACCTCGGCGTCGTCAACATCGCGCAGGCCCTGCCCCAGTCGATCGTGCCCGCGGCGGCCCCGGGCGTCATCGCCCTGACCGGCGGGTACAGCGGCTTCTTCATCACCGGTGCCGTCGTCGGACTGCTCGGCATCGTCTCGGTGTCCCGCATCCGCGGCGTGCGCTGACCACGCTTCCCCAGGCTCTGAACGAAAGGACCGACCACCGTGACTACCGTGAACGACGTGACCACTGCCTCCAGTACGGCCGAGCGCATCGACGCGCTCGTCGACCAGCTGACCACCGACGAGAAGGTGCAGCTCCTGACCGGGCGCGACTTCTGGACCACCTGGCCCATCGAGAAGATCGGGCTGCGCCGGATCCTGATGTCGGACGGCCCGTCGGGCGTCCGTGGTGAGGTCTGGGACGAACGCGACCCGTCGCTGAACCTGCCCTCGGCGACCGCGCTGTCGGCGTCCTGGGACCGCGCGATCGCGAAGCGCTACGGCGCCGCAGCAGCCGTCGAGGCACGCCGCAAGGGCGTCGACGTCGTCCTCGGCCCGACCATCAACCTGCACCGCTCGCCGCTCGGCGGCCGGCACTTCGAGGCGTTCAGCGAGGACCCGGTCCTGACCGGTGACCTGGCTGCGTCGTACGTCGACGGTGTGCAGGAGAACGGCGTGGCCGCGACCCCGAAGCACTACATCGCGAACGACTACGAGACCGACCGCTTCACCGCGTCGACCGAGGTCTCCGACCGGGCCCTGCGCGAGCTGTACCTGCTCGCGTTCGAGAAGGCCGTGACCGAGGCGCACGCCTGGGCGATCATGTCGTCGTACAACTCCATCAACGGCGTCACCGCGTCGGAGCACGACCTGCTCGAGACGCCGCTGAGCTCGGAGTGGGGCTTCGACGGCATCGTCGTGTCCGACTGGACCGGCGTGCGCTCGGTCGACTCGGCGAAGGTGTCGCAGGACGTCGCGATGCCCGGCCCGAACCAGTGGTGGAGCGAGGGTCCGCTGCTCGCCGCGGTGCAGTCCGGTGCCGTGCCGATCGAGGCGATCGACCGCAAGGTCCGTCGCATCCTGACCCTGGCCGCCCGCGTCGGCGCGCTCGAGGGCTTCGAACCCGTGGCCGCGCGGCCGGTGCACGTCGAGGACGGCGTCGCCTTCGTCCGCGAAGCCGAGGCCGAGGGCACCGTCCTCGTCCGCAACACCGGCGTGCTGCCGCTCGACGCGCCCGCCGTGTCCCGCATCGCCGTCATCGGCCACAACGCCGACCAGGCCCGCACGCAGGGTGGTGGCTCGGCCACGGTCGTGCCGTCGCAGGTCGTCTCGCCGCTCGACGGGATCCGCTCGGCGTTCCCGGGCGCCACGGTCGACTACGCGATCGGTGCCGTCGTGCAGGAGGGCATCGCGGAGTTCCCGCTGTCCACCATCACGAACCCCGGTACCGGCGAGCCCGGCGCCCGCGTCGCCTTCGTCAAGGACGACCAGGAACTGTACGTCGAGGACCGCCGCGCCACGGCACTGTTCTGGTTCGGCGGCGACGCCCCCACGCGGGAGGCCGACCGGCTCGACATCACCACGACCTACACCGCGCCGTCCTCCGGCACCGTGCGGATCGGCATCGGGGCGGCCGGCCGGTCGCGGATGTGGATCGACGGGGAGCTCGTGCTCGACGAGGACGTGCCGTTCGAGGGCGACCAGCTCGGCGCGGCGTTCCTCAACCCGCCGGCCCGCTCGGTGCCCGTGTCGGTGACCTCGGGGCAGCAGGTCGCGATCCGCATCGAGTACGACGTCATCCAGGACGAGACCCTCGGCGGCGTGCTCGCGTACCAGTTCGGCACCGAGCCTTCCGACGAGGACCCGTCGGTGCTCATCGATGCCGCGGTCGAGGCTGCCCGCACGGCTGACGTCGCCGTGGTGGTCGTCGGCACGAACTCGAAGGTCGAGTCCGAGGGGTACGACCGCTCGTCGCTCGCACTGCCCGGGCACCAGGACGACCTGGTGCGTGCGGTCGTGGCGGCGAACCCGAACACGGTCGTCGTCGTGAACGCCGGCTCGCCCGTGGAGATGCCGTGGCGGAACGACGTCGCCGCGGTCCTGCTCACCTGGTTCGGTGGGCAGGAGTACGGCAACGCGCTCGCCGACGTCCTGACCGGCGCGCAGGAGCCCGGCGGTCGTCTGCCCACCACCTGGCCGGTCGCGATGGCCGACGTGCCCGTGCTGGACGTCACCCCCGTCGACGGCAAGGTGTCGTACGCCGAGGGCGTCCACATCGGGTACCGCGCCTGGCTCCGTGCCGGTACCACGCCGGCGTACCCGTTCGGGCACGGCCTCGGCTACACCTCGTGGACCATCGACGGCGTGGTCGCGACGCCGACCGTGTCCGAGGGTGACGCGGTCATCGTCACGGCGACGGTCGTGAACACCGGACCGCGCGCCGGCAAGCACGTCGTGCAGGTGTACGCCTCGCGGGAGTCCTCGGCGGTGGACCGTCCGGCGCGCTGGCTGGTCGGGTTCGCCCCGGTCCGCCTCGGCGCGGGGGAGTCGACCGAGGTCTCGATCGAGGTGCCGGCCCGGGCGTTCGCGCACTGGGACGGAGCCTGGCAGTACGAGTCCGGCGCCTTCACGCTGCACGTCGGAGCCTCGGTCACCGACGAGTCCGGGACCGCGGCCCTCGAACTGGAGTGACCATTTCGTCCGGTTTCCGCGCACGGACGACGCCTGTTGAGTAACATCGATGTGCGCCAGTCGGCTGGTTACCGTCGGCGCACGCACCGACTACGGGGTCGCTGGGTGTGCGACTCAGCCTCCTGATCCGGCTGACGATGCCCCAGCTTCCCCGGTGCGTCCAGAATGCGTCCCCGCGTCCGCGCGGGGGCGCATTCGTTCGTCACGAGTGTTTCCGGTCCGGAAGGGCTTCGGCGAACCGGTTGACGGACTTCGTGCGATCCGGGCAAAACGGGTGACGGATGATCAACTTTCTCGTCCTGAGGGCGCATCTGAGTGTGACAAACCGCTCGGTAGGTGGAACGATGGTCCCACCATCCCGTGCGGATCAGGGACGAGATGGTCATCCGGCAGGGCTCTCGAGCATCACCGACTCGATCTGAGCCCCGCCGGATGTCCTGATCCGTTCTCAGGCGCGGAGTGCCGGCGCGATCTCCTCGGCGACGATGCGCAGGATCCGCTCGTGGGCGGCCACGTCCCCGTTCGCGGGCAGGGTGATCACGAGCTCGTCCGTCGCGGTGACGGCGGGGTCGGCGAGCAGCGCGTCGACGATGGCGGCCGGCTCGCCGGACAGCACCTTGCTGAACCGGAACGGCGGACCGGAGAGCGGTCGACCCTCGTCGTCCATGCCCGAGGAGTACCCGGTCAGGAACTCCTCGTGGACCGCGCGGTCGTGGTCGTCGAGCAGCGGCACGACGATGCGGCCCACCGCGACCTTCGACGTGCGGCCGGTCCCGCCGTGCAGCTCGGTGAACCGCTCCCGGTACGCGGCGATCTGGTCGGCCTGCGCCTGGGCGAAGGGTGCACCGGTGTCCTCGGTGTTCAGGGTCGAGCAGTGCAGGAGCAGCCCCTTCTCGGCCGTGCGCACCGCCGTGCCCATGCTGCCGCCGCCCCACCAGACGCGGTCGCGCAGGCCGGCGCTGAGCGGCTGCAGGGTCAGGTCCGCACCGGCCGGGATGCTCTCGTAGCCAGAGCCCGCGCTGCCGAGTGCGTCGCCGTCGAGCACCTCGAGCAGTCGGGCAGCCCGGGCCTCGGCTTCGTCGCGGAACGAGCGGTCCACGGAGCCGAACACCGGGTCGAGGATCGGCCCGTACCCGGCGATGCCCGTGCTGATGCCGAGCTGCACCCGCCCGCCGCTCAGCAGGTCGACCGTGCTGGCGTCCTCGGCGAGGCGCACCGGGTCCTCGTAGCGCATGCCGAGCACCGCGGTGCCGAACGCGATGGTGCTCGTGCGCTGGGCCGCGGCGGCGAAGAACGTCATCGGGCTCGTCAGGAAGGGTTCGAAGTGTCGGCCACGGACCCACCCCGTGCCGTAGCCGAGGGTCTCGGCCGTCTCGAACAGCCGCAGACCGTCCTGCAGGGCGCTTGCCGCACCCGCAGTGCCGCCGTGGTTCGGGACGAAGGTGAGGAAGCCGAGTTCGCGCATGACGCGAGTCTATGCGCGCGTATGGAGCCGGGCCTCCCGGTCGTCCGTACCGACCACCTCGTCACCGCAGCCTGGGAGGATGGGGACATGACCGACGTCACCACCGTGCCCCCGCTCGTCGCCGCGATCCCGGCGGCGGTGGACGGCGTCGTCGACGCCGACGAGGTCTACGAGGCCTTCGCGGCCTGGGCCGAGGAAGGCGGCCGGCCGCTGTACCCGGCACAGGACGAAGCGGTCATCGAGCTCGTCTCCGGCGCGAACGTCGTGCTGAGCACCCCGACCGGCACCGGCAAGTCGCTCGTCGCGGCCGGCGCGCACTTCGCCGCGCTCGCCGAGGGCAAGCGGAGCTACTACACGGCACCGATCAAGGCGCTCGTCTCCGAGAAGTTCTTCCAGCTCGTCGAGCTGTTCGGCGCGCAGAACGTCGGCATGGTCACCGGCGACTCCAGCGTGAACGGCGACGCCCCGATCGTCTGCTGCACGGCCGAGATCCTGGCGAACCTCGCCCTGCGCGAAGGACCCGACGCCGACGTCGACGTCGTGGTGATGGACGAGTTCCACTTCTACGGCGACCCCGACCGCGGCTGGGCCTGGCAGGTGCCGCTGCTCGTGCTCGAACGTGCGCAGTTCCTGCTGATGTCGGCCACCCTCGGGGACGTCACCACCATCGCCGACGACCTGTCCCGACGCACCGGCCGACCCACCGCCCGCGTGACCGGGGTCAGCCGACCGGTGCCGCTCGCGTACGAGTACGTGATGACGCCCGTGCAGGAGACCGTCGAACGGCTGCTGGAGGAGGGCAAGGCGCCGATCTACATCGTGCACTTCGCCCAGGCGGCTGCGCTCGAACGGGCGCAGTCGCTCATGTCGGCGAAGGTCGCTGATCGGGCGCGTCGGGACCAGATCGCGGAAGCGATCGCGGGCTTCCGCTTCAGCGCCGGCTTCGGGCAGACCCTGTCCCGTCTGATCCGCGCCGGCATCGGCGTGCACCACGCCGGCATGCTGCCCAAGTACCGACGGCTCGTCGAGCAGCTCGCACAGCGCGGACTGCTGCCCGTCATCTGCGGCACCGACACCCTGGGCGTCGGCATCAACGTGCCGATCCGCTCCGTGCTGTTCACCGGGCTGACGAAGTTCGACGGCACGAAGATGCGGCAGCTGTCCGCACGCGAGTTCCACCAGATCGCCGGCCGTGCCGGACGCGCCGGGTACGACACCGAGGGTGACGTCGTCGCCGAAGCCCCCGAGCACGACATCGAGAACGCCCGTGCGGTCGCCAAGGCCGGGGACGACCAGAAGAAGAAGAGCAAGATCAAGCGGAAGAAGGCACCGGAGGGGTTCGTGTCCTGGGGGCAGGCATCGTTCGACCGGCTCATCGGTGCCGAACCGGAACCCATGGTGTCGCGCATGCGCATCACGCACGCGATGGTGCTGTCGGTGGTGGCCCGCGGCGGTTCGGCGTTCGACGAGGTGCGCTCGCTGGTGTTCGACAACCACGAACCGCGCGCCCGCCAGCTCGCGATGGCCCGGCGTGCGCTCGTCATCGCCCGGACCCTCATCAACGCGCAGGTCATCGAGCGGGTGCCGGGGCCTCCGGTCTCCTACCGGCTCACCGTCGACCTGCAATCGAACTTCGCCCTCAACCAGCCCCTGTCCCCGTTCGCGCTCGCCGCGTTCGAGCTGCTCGATCCTGCTTCTCCGACCTACGCGCTGGACATGGTCTCGATCGTCGAGGCGACACTGGACGACCCGCGAGCGATCCTGTCGCAGCAGCAGTTCAAGGAGCGCGGCGAAGAGGTCGCCCGCATGAAGCGCGAGGGCATCGAGTACGAGGAGCGCATGGAGCTGCTCGAGGAGGTCACCTGGCCTCGCCCGCTGTCCGAGCTGTTGGAGGCGGCGTACGAGACGTACGCGGCGGAACAGCCCTGGGTCCTCGACTTCCAGCTCTCGCCCAAGGCCGTCGTCCGTGACATGTACGAGCGCGCGATGACCTTCGGCGACTTCGTGCGGTTCTACCAGCTCACCCGGTCCGAGGGGCTCGTACTCCGGTACCTGTCCGACGCCTACCGGACCATGCGGCAGACCATCACCGAGGAACAGCGGAACCAGGAGCTCGACGACCTGATCGAGTGGCTCGGCGAGGTCGTCCGGCAGACCGACTCCTCGCTCGTCGACGAGTGGGAGGCGCTGCTCAACGGCGACGTGCTGCTCGCCCTCGCCGAAGAGCAGGAGATCGCGCCGCCGCAGCCGGCACGGCTCACCGGCAACGTGCGGGCCTTCACCGTGCTCGTGCGGAACGCACTGTTCCAGCGGGTGCTGCTCGCCGCGCGCGACGACGTCGACGGACTCGGGGCGCTCGACGCCGCAGCCGGTTTCGACGGTGACGCGTGGGACGCGGTGCTCGAGGAGTACTACGAGGAGCACGACACCATCGGCACCGATGCCGAGGCGCGGTCGATGTCCTACCTGGTGCTCGACCAGGCGGGGGCGACGGGTGCCGGGGCGACGGGTGTGGGGGCGTCCGGCTCTGGGGCTGCAGGCTCGGCGCGTGTGTGGCGTGCCCGGCAGATCTTCGCGGACCCGTCAGGCGACAAGGACTTCGGGTTCTCGGCGACGATCGACCTCGACGCCTCGGACGAAGCCGGTGAGGCCGTGGTCCGGGTCACCGAGATCGGTCGGTTCGACGGGTGGGCCGACGTGGACGTGGACTGATGCCGGCCGGTGCTGGTTCGTTCGTCGTGCGAGCGCTCGGTGCGGACGACGTCGACGCGCTGCAGGTGCTGCTCGAGACCGTGCCGGACTACGCCGAGCGGATCACCGGGTACCCGCCGGGTCCGTCCGACGGGTTGAGCGCACTCGTGTCGGTGCCGGACGGCTTCGACCCGGCGGGCAAGCACGGGATCGGGCTGTGGGACGGCGACTCGCTCGTGGCGTTCGCGGACGTGCTGCTCGGCTACCCAGCGCCGACCACGGCGTACATCGGGCTGCTCGTCGTCCGTGGCGATCGGCAGGGTTCCGGCCTCGGACGGGTCCTGCACGAGGCCGTCGTGTCCCTGGCGGCCGACGCCCGCGCCGACCGACTTCGACTGGGGATCGTGGCGACGAACGCGGTCGGTGCCGAGCCGTTCTGGCGGGCGCTCGGGTACGCACCGACGGGGGAGCAGAAGCCGTACCGGTACGACGGGCTCGAGAGCACGGTGGCGCTGTGGGATCGGGCGGTCTGATCCTCGTGGGTCAGGGGTGGACCAGGGCTGGTCAGGGGTGGACCAGGCCCTTCGCCACCAGGCTCCGGGCCGCCGCCACGATCGCCTCGTGCGGATCACGAGGGGTCCAGCCGAGCACGGTGCGGGCTCGCTCGTTCGAGGTGCGCTTGGCGTAGCCGAGGTCGGGCACCATCGCACGGAACTGCGGCTGGGTCTCGGCCGCGGTCCGTACGACGTCGTCGGGCAGCGTCTGCGTCGGGACTGCCCGGGCGTCGTCACCGAGGTGCTCGCGCAGGGTGGCGGCGATCTCGGCCATCTCGAGCGCCGGGCCGTTCGACAAGAGGAACCGCTTGCCCGCTGCATCCGGGGCGGTCGTCGCGGTGACGTGCGCCGCGGCGACGTCACGCACGTCGACGATGGGGATGAACAGCCGCGGGGTCGCGGGCATCGCTCCGGAGAGCATGGACTGCAGGATGTGGTTCGCGCCCGACACCGCGTGCCCCATCGCTGGACCCATCACCGCGACCGGCATCGTCGTGACGAGCTCCGGCGCACCGGGCTCGGACGCGACGAAGTCCCACGCGGCGCGTTCGGCGAGGGTCTTGCTCTTCCCGTAGGCGTCGACTCCGGGCCCGTCGAGCACCGTCCAGTCGGCCTCGGTGAACACGTGGTCGGAGTGCGGGTGGCCCCAGCTGACCGCGTGGAAGGCTGAGGTCAGCACGACGCGATCGACTCCGGCCGCGTGTGCGGCGCGCAGCACCCGCAGCGTCCCCTCCACCGCCGGACGGATCACGGTGTCCTCGTCCTCGACGTGGCCGGGCATCACCGGCGAGGCGACGTGGTGCACGACGTGGATGTCCGCGACCGCCTGAGCCCATCCGTCATCGGACGTCAGGTCAGCGGCGACGAACTCCAGCCGGTCGTCAGCGCTCAGGCCGGCTTCGGCGAGGACCGCACGGACCGCGGGTTCCCGGTCGAGGGACCGGATCGTGGTGCGGACGCGGTGCCCGGCGTCGAGCAGCTGCAGGATCAGGTGGCCGGCGATGAAGCCGGAGCCGCCGGTGACCAGGACGTGATCGGTGTTCTCCATGCGCCCAGCATCGTCTCGGGGTCGGATGCGGACCAGTGCCTCGGTGTTCCTGGGTCTCCGAGACCCAGGCTGACCGAGCTCGTCGGTCAGAAGAGCGTGGCCGGCGGGGTCGCCTGGGGCAGTGCGGACGGCTCGGTGACCTCGACGCCGGGCCAGCCCGGACCGTGCGGCACGTCGGTGTGGTTCTGGTACGCGGTGGCGGCACCACGGGCGCGGACGTCGGCGGCCTCGTTCATCTCGTGGCCGACGTGCCCGCGGACCCACTCGAACGTGACCTTGCGGCCCTGCAGTTCGGCGTCGAGCTCCTTGATGATCTCGACGTTCATGACCGGCTTGCCGTCGGCCTTGCGCCAGTTCTTCCGCTTCCACCCAGCGAGCCACTCGGTGCAGGCCTTGATGGCGTACTGGCTGTCGCACAGGATGTGCAGCGGCTCGCCGGTGTCCTTCGTCGCGCGGAGCAACTGCAGGACGGCCGTGAGTTCGCCGATGTTGTTCGTTGCCCGGGGCCAGCCACCGGCGGCCCAGCGGTCGTCGTCGACGTACCAGGCCCAGCCAGCGGGGCCGGGGTTGCCGAGGGCTGAGCCGTCTGCTGCGGCGACGATCGTCACGAGGGGACCTCCTGGTCGGGGCTGGTGCCCGTCGAGCGTAACGGACGGTCGAGTGCCGTCCGCGCCGAGGTCAGCGGCGTGCGGGATCGAGGTTCAGCGTGCTGCCCTCGAGCAACCAGTCGTCGGCGCGGGTCTCCATGTACGGGTTGAGCCACTGCACCTCGGCCGGCGTGATGCCGAACCGCTGAGCGACCGTGGTCAGCTCGTCGCCGTGCGCCACCAGGTAGTCGGCCGGTCGTCCGTCGGCGTCCGTGACGATGCCGTACGCCCCCGGTCGGTCCTTGCCCACGGTGATGCGCAAGTCCGGGTAGGGGTTCGGGATCTTCCAGTCCAGAGCACCGACGGCCAGCACCGATCCGACCCACGGGCGTTTCGACGGGTCTTCGTCCGGCACTGAGGCGGGGACGAGGACGACGCTGCGCAAGTAGTCCGGTCGTGCACCGGCGTCGTTCATGACCACGGTCTTCGGCGGCCCGGAGGCGGCGGTCCACTCGGTCGTGTCCCGCGCCGAGGCGTCACCGCCATCGAGCGGGCTGGCGGTCCGGTGCCGGAACTGCAGGCTCATCTGCTGCGGGTTGGTCGTGCGGTAGCCGGACAACTGTGCGTCGAAGGTGCCCTGGTCGTTCGCGACGATCCGAACGTGGATGCTCGTGTCACCGCTCGGAGAGGTGACGTCGGTCTCCGCCGCGACCGTGCCGGTGGGCAGGACCTGCTCGACCTCGTCCGGGTCGCCGCCGATCTGTTCGGTCATGAGCGTCGGGTCGGGGATCGGCTCCGCCGTCCGCTCGGCAGCTTGTCTGGTTGGCTTCGGCAAGGGGTCGTCCCCGCCGAACGCCGTGCAGCCCGTGAGCAGCAACCCCACCAGTGCGGTGCCGCCGGCCACTGCGCTCGCCGCGGTCCGCGCTCGTGTTCGTCGTCGTCGTTCGATCTCCCCCACGGCAGCGAGCGTATCGCCGGGGCCGGGCGCGTTCGACCGCCGTGACCGAACTGGTACTCGGGGCACACGGACTACCGTCCGGGTCATGATCGACAGCATCCCGGAGACGCCGGATCCCGACTCGACCGACACTGCGTACAGCCCGTCGAGCGAGCGGGAGACCGAGGCGTCGCAGACCGACCAGCGCAGCGACGCCGAACTCGAGGCGGACGGCATCGACACGTCCAAGATCACCGCCGCACCGGGAACGGGAGGCGCGGACGACGCCGGCGACGTGGAACCCGCACCGGGCGATCTGCACCTGCCGTGGCAGTCGGAGGAGGACCGCCGGGGCTAGCGCGCCACGCGGTCGAGTTCGCGGACGAGTTCCTCGCCGTCGCGGACGTCCCAGAAGGCGAACAGCTGCGGTCCGAACAGCCCGTCGAGTCCGGTGTTCGCGTAGATCTTGGCGGTCGCTCCGCCGGCGAAGAACGCCGCCACTCCGCTCGGATCGCCGGTGTTCCACTCCACCGAACAGTGTCGTCGGCCGCTGGTCCAGGTGATGGTGCGATCGGTGCGTCCCACCGGAACCTCGCGGGTGGTGTTCGGCGTGATGATCAGTGCGCGGCGGTCGGTGACGGCGTACACGGTCGTGCGCTTGCGGTGTGCCTTCACGAAGAAGCGGCCGACCACCAGGTGCACGCCGACGATCGAGAACACGATCGGGATGATCGCTCCCACGCCGAGGTACCCGTTCCGCACGACGTCGAGGACCGCGAACGCGACGAAGCCGGTCCACAGCAGGGAGAACGGGATGAGGAAGCCGTCCCGCCCCGTGAAGAGCTTCGCCGGGTCGCTCGTGCCGGCCCAGTACAGGTGCTCGTCGGGCCCGAGGTGCTCGCGGGCGGTCTGCTGAGGATCGTTCACCCCGAAGAACCTACGCCGTCACGCGAGCACCACGTCACGACGGCGCTACCGTCACGACACCGAGTCGGGGTGCGAGCCCGTCCGCTGCCCGGACTCGAGCGTGGCGATCGCCGCGAGCTCGTCGTCGCTGAGCACGAAGCCGTCGACGTCGAGGTTCGACCGGATCCGCGACGGCGTCACCGACTTCGGCAGCACCACGACCCCCTGCTGCACGTTCCACCGGACGAGGATCTGCGCGACGCTCACCCCGTGTGCGTCAGCGATGCCGGTGAGGATCGGTTCGTCGATCAGCCGACCGCGACCGAGCGGCGACCAGGCTCCGGTGACGATGTCGTGCTGCTGGTGGAACTCCATGAGCTCGCGCTGCGGGAGCCACGGGTGCCGCTCGACCTGGTTGAGCACCGGCGCCTCACCGGTTTCGTCGACGAGCCGCTGCAGGTGCGGCACCTGGAAGTTCGAGACCCCGATGCTCCGCGCCCGGCCGGAGTCGCGCAGCTCGACGAGCGCGCGCCAGGTGTCGACGTAGCGGTCGTTCGCCGCGGCCGGCCAGTGGATCAGGTAGAGGTCGACCGCGTCGAGCCCCAGCCGCTCGAGGCTGCCGTCGAACGCACGCAGGGTCGCGTCGCGCCCCTGGTGGTCGTTCCACACCTTGGTCGTCACGAAGACGTCGTCACGGTCGAGCCCGGAGGCCCGGATCGCGTTCCCGACGCCGGTCTCGTTGCCGTACATCTCGGCCGTGTCGACGTGCCGGTAGCCGGCGTCGAACGCGAGACCGACCGCCGTCTCGGCCTCGGTGTCGTCGACCTTGTAGACGCCGAACCCGATCGCGGGGATCGCGGCGCCGTCACGCAGGGGAAGTGAACTGACCATGCACCCATCCTGCCGGTGCGTGGCGGGCGCGCGCCGGGCCTCCCGGCCATCTGTGGAGAACGCGACCCGTCTGCCGGACGCACGTTCCTTCCCACACCGGCCGCGATCGCAAACGCAAACGGGCGTACCTGGTCAGAACTTTCGACCAGGTACGCCCGATTCGACCAGGTACGCCGCCGAAAGCCCGCGCCGCGCCCGCCCCCCCCCCCCCCGCTCAGGTCGGCAGGACCACCGGCTCGGTGTCGGGGATGGGGCTGGCGTCACGGCCGCGCAGGTCGGGCAGCCAGCGCTTCGCCCCGAGCGCGACGACGACGCCCACCCCGGCCATGACCGCACCGACCGTGAAGCCGCCCACCGGGCCACTGCTGTCGATCAGGAAGCCGGCGACCGCGGAACCGCCCGCTGCGCCGATGAGCTGGCCGGTGCCCATCCAGCCGTAGGCCTCGGCGGTGTCGGAGAACTTCACGGTGGCGGAGACCGAACCGAACATCACCGCGAGTGCCGGCGCGATGCCGATGCCCGCGATCACGAGGGCGATGCAGAGCCACCAGAAGTTCGTGCCGCCCAGGGCGAGCGCGAGACCGACGAAGACGATCGCCATGCGCGTCCACAGGGTGTTGGGGGAGATCGGACGGTGGCCGAAGGCCAGGCCACCGAACAGGGACCCGACCGCGAAGACGGCCAAGACGATGCCGGCGTTCGGGCTGCCCTCGCCGAAGACGCTGGTGACGCTGGCCTCGACCGCCGCGCACGCCCCGATGAGCAGCAGACCGGTCAGGGTGGCGACGACGACCGACGGCCGCTTCAGCACCACGCCGAACGCGCGCTTCGAGCGGGGGATGCGGACGCGACCGAGCTCGGGGGAGGCGATGAACCAGATGCCGCCGACCACCAGGAAGACCATGGCGACGACGATCGCCTCGACTGTGCCGACCTGGGTCGCGACGAAGGTGGTGATGACCGGGCCGGCGACCCAGATCAGTTCTTGGGCGCTGGCGTCGAGCGAGAACAAGGGGGTGAGCTGCGACGAGGTCACCATCTTGGGGTAGATGGTGCGGACCGCCGGCTGCACGGGCGGGACCGCGAGGCCGCCGAGGAACCCGACCACCACGTAGCCCCAGAGCGGCATGAGCACGAAGCCGATGACCCCCATGCTCACGAGCGCGACGATGCTCGTCAGGATGAGGACGGGGCGCATGCCCCAGCTGCCCATCCAGCGGCTGGTGAGTGGGCCCGCCAGCGCCTGCCCGACACTCGTCGTCGCGAGCACCAGGCCGGCGGCGCCGTAGGAGTGGAAGACGTGTTCGACGTGCAGCAGGTAGGCCAGCGAGAGCATCCCGAACGGGAAGCGCGCGGTGAGCTGTGCAGCGATGACACGACCCACGCCGGGGGTCTTCAGGAGGGGGCCGTACGTGCTCACGAGACGAGTGTACGGACCGGACGGATCGGGGTGTCACCCGTCCGGGGGAGGTGTGGAGGAGGTCCTCGTCGACACCGTTCTCAGACACGCCGACGGGAGGTGTCGAGAACTTCCGTCCACAGCTTGTGGAGAGTGTCGGTGGTGGGTGCGAGAGTGGCGGAAAACCGGGCCTCCGGGAATCCACAGTCTGTGGATCGGGTTGTGGAAACTACAGGCGTGTAACACTTTCTCTTGTGGTCGACGGGTCCGCCGGGCACAACATGTAGTAGCGTCGTCCTCAGCACCGCACACGAACTTCGGACCTGGAATCAGGCCCAGAAACCAGGGGAGAACATGGCCGTCACCGTCTACACCAAGCCGTCCTGCGTCCAGTGCACAGCGACGTACCGGGCCCTCGACAACAAGGGCATCGAGTACGAAGTGCACGACGTCTCCACCGACGAGGCAGCCCTCGAGCACGTCAAGAGCCTGGGCTACATGCAGGCCCCCGTCGTCGTCACGGACGACGACCACTGGTCGGGCTTCCGCCCCGACAAGATCGCGACGCTCAGCGCCGAACTGGCGTAGTCGCCTCCCGTCCTGTGGACGGTCACCCCGGACCCGCTCAGGAGGCCCGGATCACCGCCCACAGGACACCCCCGGTCCGTCTGTCCGCACCTTCCACCGAGGAGCGCGCCATGAGCCGATTGGTCTACTTCTCGAGCGTGTCCGGGTACACCGCGCGCTTCGTCGAGAAGCTCGGCCGCGACGCGGACCGGATCCCGCTCTACCCGAGCGAACCCTTCCTCCACGTGGACGAGCCCTACGTCCTGTTCCTGCCCACCTACGGTGGCGGCAACGGCGAGGGTGCGGTCCCCAAGCAGGTCATCAAGTTCCTCAACGACGCGCACAACCGCTCGCTCATCCGCGGTGTGGTCGTCGGCGGCAACACGAACTTCGGCGAGGCCTACGGCCTGGCCGGGGACGTCATCGCGCGGAAGTGCAACGTCCCCCTTCTCTACAGATTCGAACTCTTCGGGACCCCTGACGACGTGTCGGCGGTCAACACAGGATTGGATGCATTTTGGACGCAGCAGTTGCAGACGTCGATCTGACGTCGCCGCAGACGGGGATGGACTACCACTCCCTCAACGCGATGCTCAACCTCTACGACGCGGACGGGAACATCCAGTTCGACAAGGATCGTGAGGCCGCCAAGCAGTTCTTCCTGCAGCACGTCAACCAGAACACCGTCTTCTTCCACAACCTGAAGGAGCGGCTCGACTACCTGGTCGAGAACGAGTACTACGAAAAAGCCACGATCGACATGTACTCGCTGGACTTCATCCAGCGACTCAACGACCTGGCGTACTCGAAGAAGTTCCGGTTCCAGACGTTCCTCGGCGCGTTCAAGTACTACACGAGCTACACGCTCAAGACATTCGACGGCAAGCGCTACCTCGAGCGCTTCGAGGACCGCGTCGTCATGACCGCCCTCGGCCTGGCACAGGGCAACGAGCAGCTCGCCATCGACCTGGTCGAAGAGATCGTCGCCGGCCGCTTCCAGCCCGCCACCCCGACGTTCCTCAACACGGCGAAGGCCCAGCGCGGCGAGCTCGTCTCCTGCTTCCTGCTGCGCATCGAAGACAACATGGAGTCGATCTCGCGCGGGATCAACTCCTCCCTGCAGCTCTCGAAGCGCGGCGGCGGCGTGGCCCTGCTCCTCTCCAACATCCGCGAGGCCGGCGCCCCGATCAAGCAGATCGAGAACCAGTCCTCGGGCATCATCCCCGTGATGAAGCTGCTGGAAGACTCCTTCTCCTACGCGAACCAGCTCGGTGCGCGTCAGGGTGCCGGCGCGGTCTACCTCAGCGCCCACCACCCGGACATCATGAAGTTCCTCGACACCAAGCGCGAGAACGCCGACGAGAAGATCCGCATCAAGACGCTGTCCCTCGGCGTCGTCGTGCCGGACATCACGTTCGAGCTCGCGAAGAACAACGAGGACATGTACCTGTTCTCGCCGTACGACGTCGAGAAGGTCTACGGCGTCCCGTTCGGCGACGTCCCGATCTCCGAGAACTACCGCGCGATGGTCGACGACTCGCGCATCAAGAAGACGAAGATCAAGGCGCGTGACTTCTTCACGACCATCGCCGAGATCCAGTTCGAGTCCGGCTACCCGTACATCGTGTTCGAGGACACGGTGAACAAGGCCAACCCGATCAAGGGTCGGATCAACATGTCCAACCTGTGCTCGGAGATCCTGCAGGTCAACACCCCGACGACCTTCAACGAGGACCTGTCCTACAAGGAGATCGGCAAGGACATCTCCTGCAACCTCGGGTCGCTGAACATCGCGCTGACGATGGACTCGCCGGACTTCGGCAAGACCATCGAGACCGCGATCCGTGGCCTGACGTCCGTGTCGCAGATGTCGCACATCGCCTCGGTGCGTTCCGTCGAGGACGGCAACGACAAGTCGCACGCCATCGGCCTCGGCCAGATGAACCTGCACGGCTACCTCGCTCGGGAGCGCGTCTACTACGGCTCCGAAGAGGGCATCGACTTCACGAACATCTACTTCTACACGGTGCTGTTCCACGCCCTGCGCGCCTCGAACAACATCGCCATCGAGACCGGCGAGACCTTCGACGGGTTCCGCGACTCGAAGTACGCGTCGGGTGAGTTCTTCGACAAGTACACCGACCAGGCGTGGACCCCCGCGACCGCTCGTGTCGCCTCGCTGTTCGACAACGCGAACATCACCATCCCGACGCAGGACGACTGGAGGGCGCTGAAGGCGTCCGTCCAGGAGCACGGCATCTACAACCAGAACCTGCAGGCCGTCCCGCCGACCGGTTCGATCTCGTACATCAACCACTCGACGTCGTCGATCCACCCGATCGCGTCGAAGATCGAGATCCGCAAGGAAGGCAAGCTCGGCCGCGTCTACTACCCGGCGCCGTTCATGACGAACGACAACCTGGACTACTACCAGGACGCGTACGAGATCGGTGCCGAGAAGATCATCGACACGTACGCCGCGGCGACGCAGCACGTGGACCAGGGCCTGTCCCTGACGCTGTTCTTCAAGGACACCGCCACCACGCGTGACATCAACAAGGCCCAGATCTACGCATGGCGCAAGGGCATCAAGACGATCTACTACATCCGTCTGCGCCAGCTCGCCCTCGAGGGCACCGAGGTCGAGGGCTGCGTCAGCTGCATGCTGTAGAGCTGCCGCTCTCTTCCTGGAGGCGCGGGGCGGGCCCCGCCCCGCGCCTCCAGTCCGTCATCAGATCACCATCTCGAATCCGGAAGACAATCCCATGACCCTCACCGACCCGGTCCACGCCACGGGCAAGTCCATCCCGCTGATCAGCGCGGTCAGTGCCATCAACTGGAACCGCATCCAGGACGACAAGGACGTCGAGGTCTGGAACCGGCTGGTCAACAACTTCTGGCTGCCCGAGAAGGTGCCGCTGTCGAACGACGTGCAGTCGTGGAACACGCTGACGCCGGCAGAGCAGCAGCTCACCATGCGGGTCTTCACCGGCCTGACGCTGCTCGACACCATCCAGGGCACCGTCGGCGCGATCAGCCTGATCCCCGACGCGATCACCCCCCACGAAGAAGCCGTCTACACGAACATCGCGTTCATGGAATCGGTCCACGCGAAGAGCTACTCGTCGATCTTCTCGACCCTGGCGTCGACGCCCGAGATCGACGACGCCTTCCGCTGGTCCACCGAGAACGTGAACCTGCAGAAGAAGGCCCAGATCGTCCTCGACTACTACACCGGTGACGACCCCCTGAAGCGCAAGGTCGCCTCGACGCTGCTCGAGTCGTTCCTGTTCTACTCCGGCTTCTACCTGCCGATGTACTGGTCGTCCCGCGCCAAGCTCACCAACACCGCCGACCTGATCCGCCTGATCATCCGCGACGAAGCCGTCCACGGGTACTACATCGGGTACAAGTTCCAGAAGGGCCTCGAAGGCGCTTCCGAAGAGCGCAAGCAGGAGATCAAGGACTACACGTTCAACCTGCTCTTCGAGCTGTACGAGAACGAGGTGCAGTACACGCAGGACCTCTACGACCAGGTCGGGCTGACCGAGGACGTCAAGAAGTTCCTGCACTACAACGCCAACAAGGCGCTGATGAACCTGGGCTACGAGCCGATGTTCCCCAAGGAGACGACGGACGTGAACCCGGCGATCCTGTCGGCCCTGTCGCCGAACGCGGACGAGAACCACGACTTCTTCTCGGGATCCGGGTCGTCGTACGTCATCGGCAAGGCGGAGAAGACTGAGGACGAGGACTGGGACTTCTGATCTTGGTCTGACTCGTGGGGACGCCCCGCTGGCTTCGGCTGGCGGGGCGTTTCTGTGTCCGTATATCGTCCCGTCAACGAAATGGGACTGCTGCAGGTTCGGTTGACTCCTGACAGGTAGGGGCGTTGGCTCCTGCTGGAAGGATGTGCGCCATGGTGAAGGCGTATCCGGAAGAGTTCCGCCGTGATGTGATCGCGGTCGCCCGGAAGGGCGAGACGTCGGTGCGGCAGGTCGCGAAGGACTTCGGCGTGTCCGAGTCTTGCCTGGCCCGCTGGTTGCGGCTCGCGGACCGCGACGACGGCACCAGTGTCGCAGCGTCGCCGTCGGCGAAAGCGATTGAGCAAGCCGACCTGCGGGAAGCGCAAAAGCGGATCCGGCTGCTCGAGCAGGAGAACGAGATCCTCCGCCGGGCGGCCGCGTACTTCGCCCAGTCGCAACTCCCAAAATGATCTACCCGCTGGTCCTCGAACTCGCCGCCGACCGGATCCCGGTCGCGGTGGCCTGCCGGGTGCTGGGCTTCTCGAAGCAGGCGTTCTATCGGTGGCGCGCCGACCCGGTTTCTCAGCGGGACTGGGAGGATGCGCACCTCACCAACGCAGCGATCGATGCGCATCGGGACGATCCGACGTTCGGGTACCGGTTCATCGCCGATGACCTTCATGCTGCCGGCCATCGAGCATCGGAACGGCGGGTGTGGCGGTTGTGCTCGCAGCAGCGGCTCTGGTCGCTGCACGCGAAGAAGCGTGGCCTGAATCGCAAGGCTGGGCCGCCGGTGCACGACGACCGGGTCCGACGAGCGTTCACGGCGCCAGACCTGGACCGGCTGTGGCTGACGGACATCACCGAGCACCCGACAGGTGAGGGCAAGCTCTACCTCTGTGCGGTGAAGGACGCCTGCTCCCGCCGGATCGTGGGTTACTCGATCAGTGACCGGATGCGGTCCTCGCTTGCCGTCGCGGCCCTGCAGATGGCGGTACATCGCCGGAACCCAGCCGGGACGGTTGTCCACTCAGATCGAGGGAGCCAGGCCGTATTCAACCGGTCGTCGCAACACCTGATACCGGAGGTGTTCGATGCGGGTTCGAGATCGTCAGCGACAAGTCCAGGCGTATCGGGGGCAGATTCCGTCGCCGGGCAGACCGGCGGTGGCGTGGCGGGAGGATCGGGTCGCGTTCTGGGCTGCGATCGCGGCGGGTGTGAAGACGCGAGAGGCCGGTGTCGCCGCGGGCGTGTCCGAGCCCGTCGCGCATCGATGGTTCCGGCACGCTGGCGGCGTGAACCCCAACCTCGCTCCGACGCTGTCAGGAAGGTATCTGTCGTCGCACGAGCGTGAGGACATCGCGTTGATGCGTGCGCGCGGTGACGGCGTGCGCGAGATCGCGGCCAGCCTTGGCCGTGCGCCGTCGACGATCTCCCGCGAGCTGCGACGAAACGCATCAACACGCACCTACCGGCTGAACTACAAGGCCTCGACGGCGCAGTGGCACGCGGAACGTCGAGCGCGCCGACCGAAGGTGGCGAAGCTACGCACGAACCAGCGGCTTCGCGACTATGTCGCCGATAAGCTCAGCGGCCGCCTCCACGACAGTGCTGGGAACCGGATCGGTCCGGAAGGACCGGCGTGGGACGGGAAGAACAAGCCGCACCGCGAGGACCGAGAGTGGGTTGCTGCGTGGAGTCCGCAGCAGATCGCGAGACGACTCCCGGTCGAGTTCCCGTACGACCCGTCCATGCGGATCTCGCACGAAGCGATCTACCAAGCCCTCTACATCCCTGATCGAGGCGGCCTGACGAGGGAGCAGTCGTGGCATCTGCGGCGCGGGCGGACGAAGCGCAAACCTCGAGCACGGACCCGGATGCAGGCGTGGGCGCACGTCACGGCCAGCACGACGCTGAAGCAGCGGCCCGCGGAAGCGGACGGCCGTGACGTCGCTGGGCACTGGGAAAGGGACCTCATCATCGGGCTCAAGCGATCCGCGATCGGAACGCTGATCGATCGGAGCACACGGTTCGCGATGCTGGTGCACCTGCCGAGACAGGTCGGCTACGGGCTCATACCGCCGCGGAAGAACGGGCCGGCCTTGGCTGGCTACGGGGCTGTGACCATGAAGAACGCGCTCGTCGCCACTTTCGACGCACTGCCCGCATCATTGCGTCGCTCGTTGACCTGGGACCGCGGGAAAGAGATGTCCGCGCACACACTTCTGACCGCACAGATCGGGATGCCGGTCTACTTCGCCGACGCGAAGAGCCCCTGGCAGCGCGGCAGCAACGAGCACCTCAACGGTCTGCTGCGGCAGTACTTCCCGAAAGGCACCGACCTGTCTCGCTGGAGCGCTGCGGAAATCGCCGCCATTGCCGATGCGATCAACAACCGACCACGGGGCATCCTTGGCTGGCGCACTCCTGCTGAGGTCTTCGCCGACCAACTACGCTCGAGCCAACAAACCACTGTTGCGACGACCGGTTGAATACGGCCAGTTCCGTTCGAAGAAGTTCGTCCGCGCGCTCAGCGACGCCGGGCTGCTCGGATCGATGGGCCGAGTCGGCGCGTGCGCGGACAACGCGGCGATGGAATCGTTCTTCGCCCTGCTGCAGAAGAACGTCCTCAACCGGAAGCGATGGTCCACCCGGGAGGAACTCCGGCTGGCGATCATCACCTGGATCGAGGGCACCTACCACCGGAAACGACGCCAACGTGGTCTCGGGAAGTTGACCCCAATCGAGTACGAGACGATCATCAATCCACAGGTCGCACTCGCGGCCTAAACGAACGAGTCAACCAAACCTGCGGCAGTCCCCTATCGAAGCCCGAGTAGCCCCGCTACTCGCAGTGCTACTTACCCCGATATGAAGCCCGCAGCGTAGGCCTGGCGAGGGAAAGGAGACACCATGCAGATCACGGCAGTCGTTCTCATCGTTGTAGGGATCGGCTACCTAGTAATTTGGCTGGTCTTCGGCGTGCGCCGACTGTACTGGCGACAGCGGCCAGTACCAAGGCGGGCCAGCCTTGGGTCGGTGAACGCGGGCTAATGGCGCGCGTGAGCTTGCAGAGCAGTTTATAAGCGTGCATACTAGATGGGTGATGGTTCTCGATTCGTATGCTGCTCGGACGGTTCATGAGGCGGAGGCGGTGTTCTCGCGGTGGGCTGATCCTGAGGGCTGGCCGGAGTGGGATGCGGAGGTTCGGGATGTGACGTTCGCCGGGCCAGCGAGGATCGGTGCGCGGGGGCGGATGCGTCCGGCCTCCGGCCCTGCCGCGTCGTTCTCGGTGACGGCGTTCGAGCCTGGCCGGGTGTTCACGAACGCCTCATCTCTGCCGGGAGCGAAGCTCGTCTTCGAACACCTCGTCACCCCGGCATCGGACGGAGCATCGGTCGAGGTTGTCGTGCGCGTCGAGGGCCTGCTCGCGCCCCTGTGGAAGCGCGTTCTCGGACGCCGCCTGGGGAACGCCGCACGGTCGAGCGTCACCGGCCTGCTCGCACACTTGGACGCCGCATGAGTCGCGGCTGGCTCGGCGTCGTCTCCGCCGCGCATGTACGTCGCGGTGTCGAACTCGGCATCGCGCAGATCAACCACGGCAAACGCGCACCTCTGGCACGGATGCAGCCCGGCGACACCCTCGTCTACTATTCCCCAACACGGCAGCGAGGCGACCGCATCCCGTACCAGTGCTTCACCGCGATCGGCACCGTCGCCGACGATGACATCTGGCAGGCCAACGAGGGTGACTTCACTCCCTACCGGAGACGCATCGACTACCTCACGGCGACCCCCGTACCCCTCGCCGACCTCCGACCCCGCCTGCATCTGACCGGGGAACCAAACTGGGGCTACCAGCTTCGCTACGGACTCGTACCCCTCGACGCCCACGATGTGCAGATCATCAGAGAGGCGATGCGCGCATGACCGGTGCACTCGATACCGCCTACCCCGACCCGCAGGCCAGTACCGGGCTCATGCTGTGGCGTGTCACGAACTCGTGGCAGCGCACCATCCGGGCCGTACTCGCCCCGTTCGACCTGACCCATGTGCAGTTCGTGCTCCTGGCCGTGCTCACCTCTATGGATCGCGGGGCCCCGGTCACGCAGCGCGACCTCGCAGCACGCGCCGCGACCGACCCCATGATGACCTCACAAGTGCTCCGCGCCTTAGAGAGCAAGGGCCTGATCGAACGCCTCGCGCATCCGACCGATGGGAGAGCGCGAACCCTCGCCCCGACCCCCGCAGGAGTCAATCTCGTAAACCGCGCGAACGCCGCCGTCGAGCACGCAGACCACTCATACTTCGCTGGCCTCGGCGACGATGCCCCAAGCTTCACTCGCTCACTGGCAACCCTCGATGCAGAGAACGTCGAGCCAATGTAGGTGCAGCAGTATGACCGGGAGAAGCGTTGCCATGCCACTCGTGGCACACGCGCGCACCTCACGGCTCCCGGTCAATCAGTCGGCCTACGACTGCGTGACCGTCCTTCTCATGCGTGATGGCTCAGCATTCTTCGAGAGCGGAGAGCGACAACGGCCCATCAGCGTTGGAGACTGCGTGCCACGAACTCGCGTCCTCGCGCGACCGAGTCGGGCACCGTCTCGCCGGCGAGGATCTGGGCCTCCGCATCGAGGACATAGGTGTACGCGGCGTCCTTGACCCGTTCGAGGACTCCGCGGCGCTCGGCGAGGGGCATCGAGAGCGTCGAACGGGCCTTCTGCCGCTCGAGGAACGCCATGCCGGTGTCGAGCGGTGTCATCCCAGCCGGGATCTCGTCGTCGTGGATCGCTTCCATGGAGGCGAGTAGTGACTCGAGCTCCGCAACGAACGGCGCCAGCATGATCTTCGTCCCGTCAACGGTCGTGGTCCGCCGCGCAGTCAGGGCCTTGCCGGCGGACTCCCATTGCCTCGTTGCGTCATCCTCGCCGATCTGCGCCGTCAGGCGTGCAAGCAACTCCCGATTGCGGGGCCGGCTGGCGTCGTTGATGCCCTGCACCTCCATCCGGAGCCAGAACTCAGCGACGACGTCTCGTCGCAGAATCGCGACGCGGAGGGCCGCTCGCGTGATGACGCTGGCTTGCGCGTTCGAGGCAACGGCTGACAGCGCGTCCTCGATGGCGCGAGCGATCCGGTCGGAGGGGGCTTCCATGACTTCAACGTATCTAGTACCCATGACGCTCTTGCCCCGTCCCGAGACTGAACTGGCCGGGTGGCGTGCGCGATGTCACCGGGCTCGTCACCTCTTCGGGTCACCGATAGATGCGGCCGGAGAGTGCTGCCAGCGCGTGGAGTGCCCGCACCGCGCGCCGGCTGGAACCGTAGAGGACCACCGCCACGAGGAACCAGGTTCCGTACACCGGCACCGAGCAGAGTCCTCCTGCCCTTTCTCGACGTCGGCCGTCGAGGTGCCATGTATACGTGCCCGTCGCGGTCGTGAACCGCTGGACGGCTCGAACCAGCGCTCGATTTGCAGCGCTGGGATCGCTCGAGAAGCCAGCCCAGCGCTGCCAATCTTTACATCGGTTCCTGATTCTCCTGGACGTCCTCCTTGCCAAGTTTGCGACCCATGAACCAAGCGGACACTCCGCCAAGCAGCAGCATCAGGGAGCCAACAACAACTACGTCCAATGATGCACCCGTGAACGCCAGTTCATCTGGCGACGCAGCCCGCTGGACCCGGATCCCGTCCCTCGGCGCTGACGAACCAGTATCCGGGATAAGCACAGGTGATGTACTACCGGCGGGCCCTGCTGGTTCGGCCGGTTCGGTCGGTTCTGCTGGCTCGGCCGGTTCGGTCGGTTCTGCTGGTTCGGTCGGTTCGGTCGGTTCTGCTGGTTCGGCCTCGATGCGAACTACCGAGAGGGAGGCGTTATTCGAGCCATCGCGTTCAACTGCTCCTGACTTAGATTGCCCTTCGAGTACGAGCCGATTACCAGCCGTGCCCGTCGGCACGAACGTCGTTACCGTACCGCGAAGAGACTCACCTGGCCCCAGGGGTCCAATGTCGCATGCGATATGCGCGCTATCTACCACTGTGCAACCTTCGAGATCTACTCGAGTGTTGCTCGCTGTCGCCCCCGACAGGGAGAACATTGCGGAGACCTCATCAGCTGCTGTGAAGTTATCGGCATTACCAACCTGAAGTTCGAACTGAACATCCCGTCCTTCCACTGTTGAAACAGAAGAATCAGAGCCGAGCCAGACATCTACCGACGGGTTTACAACCAGAGCGTACGGCCCGCCCTTTGCAATGCCATCCCAACTATTCACTTCGCCCTTGGGTTCATTAGGGCTGCTCACGGATGCTGTTGGAAGAGACAGGGGAATGTGCGTGCCGGGGGAGAGTGAATTGTCTACTTCAATTGGCAGAGAAATAACCGAGAAAGTAGCCGCTTTCGTGAGGGGTCGAGTACATGTAATTATCGAACCAATTCGTTCGCAGGTTTCCGGAAGGGTCAGGGTGTGAACATGTTCCGGGAGTAGCAGTTTAATTTGGATGTTGCGGATATCGCTATACCCGCCATAGGCGGTGATAAGCTGCAAATCTTTCCGGCCAGGAGAGAAGATGTCGTAATCTCCCGCCGGAGAAACCGATGGCCGACTGGGTGCGGGTGAACCGGGTTCTTCGATGCGCAGGCCTGTTTGAATTGAGACTGCCGACATCACGCCCTTGGTGGTTGCGATAGTTGCCTTGGATGTGTAGTCGAGGGCCGCGGAAGACGCGGTGAGATGCATGTCGAAAGGTTTTTGCCCATGACGCAGCAGGTAGTCGGCGGGCAACATGTACCTAAAATTCAGCAAGACTGACTTATTAGCTTCCAGCTTGTATGGACCGCAGTCAACCGTGCTTCCCGGGCCACCAGGCTGTGCGCACGTCGACTCTCCATCGGGAGTCATACCCGAATCATCGTTGAGAGGCGTGTAATGAACGAACACGTCATTGGAGGCCGCTTTTGCGGGGGAGGTAACCCGCACGGAGGTGGTCCCTCCGAGGCCGGCGTACGGATAAATTCGCCCGCCGGTTTGTTCTATCTGGAGAATATCGGGACCTTCAACAGCTACTGCGGGCGTGGCAACGAGCGTGGCCCCACCAACGAAAACGGCTAACCAAACAAATTTCTGAAAGAAATGCATAATCAATTCTAATGTCGAAGCGACGTGATCGCACTGCCCTCGACATTGAAGTGGTTTTCGAGTTCGATACTTTAATTCGGAGCCTACCGACCCGCAGTGCCGCAGCCAGACTAGAACCTGGTGCTCTAGTTGGCGCAGCAAATGGCGTATCAGAGTACCAAAGTGCGTGGTCTAGGCTCTCTTTGGAGTAAGAGTCGGTGACAGTTACTCAGACCGAGGTCGCGATCTGGGTATCGCTACTCAGGATCAATCCTGTTGCTGCCACTCCGTGATCAGTTGGGCTCGGCTACGCAAATTTAGCTTGCGCAGTGCGCGATACAGGTGATTCTCGACAGTCCGAACGCTAACCGACAAAAGACTAGAAATTTCTTTATTCGTTTTGCTTGCTCGCGCGAGTGAAACAACTTCTCGTTCGCGATCGGTCAACAATTGTTCTCTTGCATGTGAGTAATTGATAGCAGCCGTTGTCGGCCGCGCAGAATCGTCAGATATGAGAAGGTCAACCAACTCGGCTGACGTTGCTGGAGGCAGCCCCTCCTTGGCGCGCAAGACCTGGAGGCGCTTCAAGGCGAACGCGACATTGCGACGGAAGGGGTGCAAGCGAACTTTCGTCATTGCAAGCAACAATTGCTTCGGATCATTGCCAGCTTGCGCCGCGTGTAGTCCGAGCACAGGCGACAAAAGGTTTGCTGGAATTTTGTCAATCAGGTCCTCCAGAAGAGTGAGCTGATCTTTATCAAGCACAGCTATGATGCTTGCCCACGCAAGTGCTGCTGACGCCAAATGGCCAGCGCTGTACGCCTGCAAGCCGCGTTGCCAAAGCGCTCTTGCGACCTCTTCGTCCCTGCTCAATCGAAGCATAGTGGCCGACTCCACCCACTCTCGAGCGTTGCCAAACGGGGAGTCAAGTGGATACTGGTATTGATCGAGCTCGCGCATAAGAACTCGCGTCAGATCACTATCACCTAAACGGCTACACAACTCTACGGCGAGAGCGAGCATCCGGGAGTAGCGGCTGAAGTCAAACGGTCCGGGGGGGCCAAATCGAAGCGCATAACTAATAGTTTGCCACGCGCCATGCGTGTCGCCCTGGAAGAACAAACCTTCCGCTAGTCCTAGCGCATGAATCCGGATCGCCGAAATGTTTTGTTTCTCTACCGCTTGCTGTAGGCGTTGCCGCGAAAAGTCGATGAGGGCGCCCAAGTCCCCGACCACAAGGAGGGCGTCACTGTGTGTGGCCTGCAGTGCAAACTCTACCTGAGGATTAAGTTCGTGCGCTTGGTGCTCAGCGCAGATTTGGATAGCGTCGGAACCACGTGCGCGCACAAGGAGATCGCGTGCATGCTCCATTGCCGCCCAGGCTTTCTCAGACGGCCCTAGCTGCGACGCGGCAATCTGTAGGTCTTCAAGTCGAAGCGGATCAGAAGTGCTATCCTCGAGGCTGTTGCTGAAGATGTGCAGGAATTTGGTCCAAGCGATGTTGCCTTCCATTGCTGATCTTAGGAGATTAAGCGCCTGCTCGCGCTGACCCTGGCTCGCCAGGTACTGGGCCTGTAGCACGTGGAAGCGTGCCTGCGATTGCGGTCGAGTCTCCAGGGCGTGATCTGTTTTGCTGAAGACTATGGAAATATCACGAGTCGGTTGATGCCCGATCGAGGCCTCTAAAAGTGCTATCGCATTCAAAATATCTGCACGCTCCTCCCATCTACGCCAAGCAAGCCGCTCTCGAATATCTGCGCGATCTAACATTGTTCCGACGGTATCTGTCAGATTAGAGTCTGTGTCATCGAGTCGAATTGACTCCTGAACTGAGTTGTTGTCAATTGCAGGTTCATGCATCTCGTTTCGAAGTACTACTGAATGCAGCTGCTGCTTCAATCGGATTTTGGTGTACGGGTCAAGTTTTTGCCGCAGCGCCTCCGCTAGAGCTGGAGGACTGATGTTGATCAACGTCTGCTCGTTGTCATAAATGTTTAGTCTTCTCGCCCGCACAAGGCTCGTTATCGTGTCTGTGGTAGTCAGAAGTTCAAGTTCCGCTAATCTTAGTGGACCCGACCAAGCGATCAGTTCGAGGACGGCACGTTCCTTTTGGGAAAGGCCAGACATGAGCGAGTGCGCCACGGCGTGGAGAGGAATATTTTGATTAGTGGTCTGCGCAACCCAAAATTGTCCATCCTGCGCAATGGCGCCCGCCCAACGGGCGGAATCCGCCTGGGCGATAGCGATGCGTGGGTTGCCGCCAGATTCCTGCACCAAGTGTGCCAGTAGCGAGGCATCAGGAGGTCCGCCGAGGTGCTCCGTTAATATATGGCCAAGACCGGCATAGCCCAAAGGCTGTATGCCCACCTCAGCAAAAACGCGCTGAACGATAAAGTCGGCCAGTTTATCGCTCGCCGCGGTATCAGTGACGCTTGCTATGACGATGGCACCACTCTTGTCGATTATGCGACTGAGTGTCGACAGGCTTGATTCCTCCATTTTGTCCAGATCGTCGACTAAAATGAATGACCGCGCTTGGCGCAGTGCTTGCGTGAAAGTTGCTTCGATACGGCCCAAATCAATGGCTTTTCCGTTCGTTTCCGCACTAGTGATCAAGTCGTGACTGAGGAATGGAAGTAATGGCCTCTTTTCTTCTGTTAGCCGTCCTTGCAAATGTATGACTGGAAACTGCCGCTCTAGATGGTGAATTAGTTGTTTCATCACTGTCGATTTTCCGGAACCGCGGTCGCCGTTGATCATTACGTTGATGCCAATCCGTAGCCACCGCCGTACGGAGTCTGTGGCGTCATCTAACTGATAGGGCATCGGAGTTCAATCTGTTTTTGAGTGAAATGATGGAATGAACTAGAGTGTGGTAGTACGTTGGTCCGGATAGAGATGCAATGAGGCATATCTGAATCATTCACGTCGTTGTGGGGTTGGGATGGGGAGTTGGAGGATGTGCAGGTGCACGACCTTCTTTGTTGTCAAATGCGTATTCAGTTGAGGGGGCTCGATTGTATCACTCAGTAGTCTACTCAGGGCATTCTCGTCTTTGGGTGCTTGACACCTAATGTCGGTGGCTAACTACTCCATGTGCTAGTGCAGCAGAATCGATCTGACCCATTGGTAGCACCATAGTTGCGGGCGAGGAACAGCTGTTGGGTTGTTGGTTCGCCTGGTGCAGCGATGGGTGTTCGGGTCATCCGTCGCTCGTCGGCCGCCACCCCGTGCGTCGGGGTGGCGGCCCGTATCGGCAAGTCCCAATGATCGAAGCGACACGAGCTACTTGAGGTGTTGTGTTGTCGGATCAGTGAGAAGACCTAGGTTCGGCTCACTTTCGGGCGGTGCCTCGCCCGTGTTGGCGTGACGCAGGAGCTCGGCGGCTCGGCTTCGCCGCTTCATCCACCAGCTCATGAGTTGAACACCAATGGGCGGGGGGTACTCGTCGCGCGCGGCCTGTAGACGAGCAGACGCATCCACAGGCCGCGCAACGAGCATCTAGTCCGTGTAGGCCGAAGGCCTACAGCTCCCGTCGTGAACGTTGCCGACTGCGAGGCCCTGCAAAGGCTCACCGTCGACGAGCTGGCGGCCCTTTGACGCGCCCTCGTGCGGGACTACGACCGTGAGTTACGCAGCTCCCACCCGGACCGCAACACGTTTCTGCGCTTTGGGCTGAGGCTGACGCCATCGAACAGGCGCAGTGCGGCCGCCGCTAGGAAACAGCCCATTCGCGCGTCCGGTGTCGGCGACCGCTTTTACGCTCCGAGCGTGGGTGATCGTCGACGGGACAGGTACACCGCGCCCGAGGAGGCGCGGTACTCGCTCTCGCCCGAGGCGATCGGAGCCCCGATCGAGGGCAGCGGCCTCCGTCCAGTGCGTGCGTGGGTGCCGGCACTCGACGGTACCCAGTCCCGCGTCGACGCCGTGGCGGTGTCGTCGACACCGGACGCCGTGTGCGTCCGGTGGCTCGACGAGGGCCGGCCGTTCCAGGCGTGGGTGTGGCGCGCCGCCGTCCGGCACCGGGCGACGCCGGCCGCGATCGACGCGGCCTGAGCTGGCTCGTGTCGGCGGCGTCAGACCCCCGGCGTACCGTGAAGGAGTCGGCTTCCCCCGAGTCGACAGGGACCGTCGATCGAGACTCCTCGGTTGACGTTGACAGTCCCCGGCGCTGGTTCTCCCCCCGAACCGCCCGGGGGCTTCTCTGTGCCCGCCGGCAGTTCTCGAGCCTGGTCGTGTGCGCAAGGAAGCGTCCAGAGCTTGCGGTCGGAGGCCGGGAGCCGCAAGCGGCCAAGGGAGCCGGCAAGCCGGCGCTGTTAGGCCCCGTTCCGGGGCCCGTTTCTTTGCCGTGAAGCCTTCGGCAGCATACGGACGATCGGGCGCTGTTCAAGCGGCAAGCCGCCGTCTCCTCCGAGATTTTCGGCGCGCGCTTCGCTTATTTCGCGCCGAAATTCTCTCCCCCGCCGCCCTTCGGGTTGCACACCACCCGCTCGTCCTGGCGGCGACAAGTCGCCTTCACGGCAAAAAACGAGAGGGAGAGGAAGAGCACATGCGAAACCAGATCGAGGTCCTGCGGTACGTGGTCCCCAAGGCTGACAACGCCGCCGAGACGCGCGGGGCAGTTCTCAACGCGCGGGCAACGGAACTCGCACGAGCAGCCGAGAGCGGGTACGTCCTCGCGTCGGCGGTCGTGATCGAGGGGGAGGCCTACGTGACCTTCGTGGACACCGTGACCTACACGCCCCCCGCGGAGCGACCCAGCGCGGGAGGGGACGAACCGTAATCGCCCCCTCCCGCGCCTCCCATCATCACCGACACCAGCCCCGGAGGCACAGACCATGACCACCACGACCAAGACCCGCCGCCCCGCCAAGAAGGCCGCCGCGCCCCGCAAGAGCATCGAGGAGAAGAAGGCGCAGGCCGCCGCCCTCCACGAGTCGATCGCGACGCAGGTTGAGAGCTTGCGCGACTCGGACCGCTGGACGGCGTTCCTCGCGTTCGCATCCGCGTTTCACGCCTACAGCCTGGGCAACGTGTTGTTGATCCTCGGTCAGCGCCCCGACGCGTCGCGCGTCGCCGGGTTCCGCAAGTGGCAGGGCCTCGGCCGCCAGGTCCGCAAGGGTGAGAAGGCCGTACGGATCTTCGGTTACAGCGCCAAGAAGGTGACCGAGGAGGACGAGAACGGCGACGAGGTAGAAAAGCGCGTCGCCCGGTTCCCCATCGTCTGTTGAGACGCCGGCGCACGCTCGCCGAACACTTCTTTTGGCACGGGGCGCTCGCAGGTGTGATCTCAGCGAATGCCGCCCCCGGGCACAGTCAGGCCGCCGGCGTCGTCCCTGCGCCCTCGGTGTCGTCCGCGCCTGCCGGCCCTGTTCCGGCTTGGTCGAGATTCTCGTGCGGGTCGCCCATGTCCCCGGTCGCCGCCCCAGCGACAGACAGTCCGAAGTGTTTTCGGACGGCGTTCGCCTCAGCGAGGGACAAGGTGTGTCCGGGCCCGAGGGACGGCGCGCCCTTGATTGCGTCCTTTGTGTACCCGACGTGCAGATCCGTACCGTCGAAGGTGGCGTCTTCGACCGGGACGAGCGCCTGGTGTCTCCCGAGCATTCCCGTCGCGACGCTGACGTACGCCGCGCTTCCGTCCTCGTCGGAGGGGAACACTTGCGTCACCTTGCCGACCGTCGCGCCGTCGCGATCCCGGACCGTCGCGCTCTCGACCTGATGGATGAGGCTCTTGGAGATCATGGGCGTAGTCAACGCCGTGCGCCTGACGCTTTGCGGCAACGCGTGTTTGGACAGGAGGCACGGTGCCAGCTGGCACCGTGCCTCCCGTCCGGCGTGTGCCCCGCAGACCCGGAAGAGACGACTTCGCAGTCAGTCCTCGAGGGAGGCGCGACGGATGGCACGATGCGCCACCGGAATCGGCAGGAGTGCGCCGGCGACGAGCATTCCTGCGGCCACGAGGACCGAGACCGGATGGCGGAGCGGAGCAAGGCCGATGCTGGTCAGGCACCACGCCGCGGTGATCGTCCCGCTGATGATCGTGGGACGCAGTGCCGCGCGATGCCCGATCCGCCAGGCCGCATCGCTGGACATGGTGATCCGGGTTCGGATGCCGGCGAGATCGTTCCGAGCCAGCGAACCCTTCGCGGCTCTCCAGGTGAGCCAGGTCACGAGTACCGCGGCACCGACCTCGAGAGCCAGCGCGAACACCATTGCTCCATCCATGAGTTCGACGCTAGTGTGCTGACGTATGAACGGCAATGTTTCGATAGCCTCGTCGTCGTCACCGAGGAGCGGAGCGGACGGCATGTCGAATCCGACGGAGGACTGGTCGTGAACCCTCTGGTCCCGACAGCGCTGGATGGCGCCGCGATGAGCGTCTGCATCTTCGGGCTGTTGCTTGCCTTAGCAGCCCTAGCGTCGCTGATCAGGGCCGCTTCACCGACGGGGTGGCATCTGCTCGCCTGGGCTCTCGTCGTCCTCTTCGTCCCCTTCGTCGGTCCGGTGTCGTGGTTCGCCGTTCGGTTCCGTAGGAGGCGACAGAGGTTCCAGAACCTTGATGACGACGCCTGATTCTCACCGGATGGCGAGCGGTGATGTCCCGAGCCGCCAGTGCCGATTCTGGTCGCGGCGGAACGGCCCTGCAGACCCCCTGACGACGCTTCTGCGGAGGGAGAGATCAGGTGCGGACCCCGCGTCAACTTCAAGGGCTCTGGCGTGCGAGTCTTCGCACGGCTGACGGCTGGCGAACCGTCCGGGAGCCCCGCGGGCCCTACGCCACCGCTTCGATGCTCGAATGGGGGAGCATCACGAAGGGACTCGTC
Source organism: Curtobacterium sp. VKM Ac-2887 (assembly GCF_015350935.1). Taxonomy (NCBI): domain Bacteria; kingdom Bacillati; phylum Actinomycetota; class Actinomycetes; order Micrococcales; family Microbacteriaceae; genus Curtobacterium; species Curtobacterium sp. VKM Ac-2887. The sequence goes on from NZ_JADKSB010000013.1 coordinate 53,433, forward strand.
GGCACGACGGCCTGGCTCACACTCGAGGCCGCGCGGCCGGTCGTGCACTACCTCCCCGGTGTGCCCGATGCCGAGATGACGGTTGCTGACCTCGTCCACCACACCTCGGGTTTGCCACGGCTTCCGGCCACGATGCGCGACCAACTGTTCGGTGACCCGTACCGAGAGGCCGTCGGCGTCCCCCTCGATCACGCAGTCGCGGTGCCGGCCACGCCCCGAGGCCGGTTCGTGTACTCGAACCTGGGATACGCGCTGCTCGGCGCGGTACTCGACGAGGTGCACGGCGACTGGTTCGCTGCTGTACGCCAGCACATCCTCGAGCCGGCGGGGATCAGCTCAGCGGCCCTCGTACCGGCGCACGCAGACCGGGTGGTGCCGAAGCTCTTCGGCCGCGCGATCCAGCCGTGGGCGCTCGGAGAATCGTCGTTCGCGGCGGCCGGTGGCGTCTGGTCCACGTTCGACGATCTCTGTCGCTACGCCGACTGGGCGGTCGAACCCAGCGCTGGACAGTCCCGCACGGGGAGCTGGCAGCGGGAGCGGGCATCAATCTGGATCAATGGAGAGGTGCGAGCGGCAGGTGCGGTCATCGCCATCGCGGCAGGAGTCACCGCCGCGGTCCACGCGCTCGCGAAGGCTCCGCATGCGGCAGACATGATCGCCACGGCGCTCATCGAGCGGGAAGTGCGGGAGACATGCAACGGCTGATGATTGCAACGGGGCCCAGCGCCCGCGGTCGGCGCAAGCGCGAGGGACTCTCCGCAGCCATCGCTGCTGCGTTCCCCGTCGTCGTCGAGGTTGTGCTCACCAGCGCCTGGTGGGATCGGTTACCCGACCGGATCGCGACGTCGTTCGGTCCGGACGGGAGCCCGAGCGGGTACGGAACACCGTTGGGAACTGCGATCCTGCTCGCGGCGATACAGGCGCTGTTCCTCGTGGCGGCTGTCGGGTCCGCCTTCGCTCGAGACCGGCGCAGAGGGCGCATCTCATGCGCGGTCACCGCAGGGTTCGTCGCGGCGCTCGCGATGAGCTGGCTGATCGTCGTTGGATTGGCGTCTTCGACGTTGAGTCCGACGGCTTGGTGGCTTCTCGCGGCGGCGCCCGTGTGGGCCGTTGTTCCGTACTGGCTGCTCTCCCCCGCGAGGGACTGAAAGCGGATTGCTGAGACAGCGACCGCGGTCGAGGGGCGGTGAAAGGTGACGCCAGTACCAACGCGACCCGTCGACCGGACGGAAGCCGCGCCTCCAGGCCGGATCGAGAGCCGCGCACGCGGCGGACGCAACACGAACGGCGGCTCTCCTCCTTCCGGAAGGAAGCCGCCTCGGTGTCTCGCAGTCGTCAGCGCGCCGACGGGACCGCCGTTCCGACGAGCTCGGCCCGCACGATGTCCGCCCCAGCGGACAGCGCCCCGAGCTTGTCCAGCGCGGCCCCACGAGCGAGGGGAGCCATCCCGCAGTTGGAGCTGGGGATGAGCCTGTCGGCATCAACGAACTCGAGCGCCCGCCGCAGCACCTCCGCGACCTCTTCCGGCGTCTCGACGGTCTCGGTGGCGACGTCGATCGCCCCGAGCATGACCTTCTTCCCACGGATGAGTTCGACGAGCTCGAGCGGCACGTGGGAGTGGATGCACTCCAGCGAGACGATGTCGATCGACGACTGCTGCAGGAGCGGGAACGACTGCTCGTCCTCGGCCGGTCCGTCTACACGCAGGAATGCAGCATCCTCGACGAAGACTGGACCGCGACCGATGGAGGCCCGTGTTTCCGGCGTTCCGCGGACCGACCAGGTGGTTCCGCTCGTGTGGGCCGTCGTTGATGGGCCGCCTCGCGGACGTCGCTCGGGGCGACCGTCCACGGTGACCGACGTGGAGTCTGTAATCGCAGGCACGGATCTCGATAGAGCGGGGCCTTCTGATGCCCCGCTGTCCTGTGCAGAAACCGGTTCCCTTCGCCCTCTTCCAGTAGGGTCGGAGTCCGAACCGGGGCGGGTCGTAGGGGGAAATCATGGGGAAGATCGAGTTCGACGCGGCAGCCGCGGATGCCGTCATCAACGCGGCTACGTCGGCCGAGGACGAGCTCCGCGCTCAGGCAGGTGCTCGCCGGTCTGCTGTCGAGGATGCAGCGGCGGAATTCTCCGGAACCTACGCGAACCGGTTCAACGAGTCCGCCTCAGCTGAGTCGACCGACCGGGGCAAGCTGGCGTCGGTCCTGAACGACCTGGTCAGTCAGGTGCGGGACGCAAAAACGTCCGCGGAGGCCGAGGAAGACCGGTTGGACGCCCTCGATGCGTGGAACGAAGCCGAGCGCAGCCGCCAGTACGCTGCGGCGACATCGCTGATAGCTACAACTACGCTGCCCCCGATCGCGATCCGGGCACCGAAGCCGTCGGAGGTCGCGGTGCGACCGCCGTCGATCCACGCGGCATTCACACCTCGCGAACGAAGCCGATCCGGGGGCGGCACCGGTCTGGGGCGGAGCTCGGCGGACCCGGCACGACTGCGCGACTTCAGTATCGTCAGCCGGGCGAACGACGCGGCGGCGGATGCGAAGGCCACGAGTCTGGCCGGTGCGTGGAAGGGCTTCCTCGCTTCCTGCTCGTGGGTGGTCATCGACGGGTGCACCTTCGTGACGGGATTCGACCGGTTCCTCGAGGAGAACCGAGCTGATGCTGCGTGGATCGACCGCATCGCCGACGCGTTCGAACGTGCCGGGGGCGATGGATCGCTGACGAACGCCTCGATCGACAAGGCGACCGACGACAGGCTCGTCCGCGATGTTCAGCGGCTCTTCGCAGAGGGATTGACCCCGTCCGAGGTTGCGGCGGTGTGGGCGGACCTGGGCCTGACGAGGAAGGATGCTGCGGACATCGCGCTCTTGCCGACCTCGGTGCTGACTGCCCTTGGGAATCTCGAAGGAGCGCCGTACTGGGCGCGCAGCGCCGCGAATGTCTCCGTACTCGATCGCCGGATCGCGTCGGCGGAACGGTTCCTCGACGACCTCGATCGTCCGGACCGCATCTACAGCGCTGAAGGGCGCAAGAACGCAGAAGACCTCTCCGCACTCGAATCCATCAAGGCTGCTCTCGGTTCCGGCGGTCGTAGTGCACCCCGCACGCTCACGGTGCTCAGCGCAGATCATCCGCCTTTAGCTGCGGTGTCCATCGGAGATCTCGATGAAGCCACCAACGTCACATGGGCGGTGCCTGGCATGGGGTCGAGCACGGGCAGCATGACCGACTGGACGGATGCAGCTCAGAACGTCTTCAGCGAGCAGGCAAAGGCCGTCCCCAAGGGGCGTGGTAGCACGAATGCCGTCGTCGCTTGGATGGGTTACGAAGCACCACCAGTCCCTCCGGCCAGCAGCGCCGTGTTCGGTAGCGAGTATGCGAAGGCGGGTGGCGAGAAGCTAGCCGCATCGATCAAGGGCCTCGATGCGACCAGGGCCGACACCATGCCCACGGTCAACGTTCTCGGACACTCCTACGGCACCACGACTGCGTCCTACGCGCTCACCGCCGAGGGCGTGCACGTCGATTCGTTCACCACCATCGCTTCGGCGGGGATACCGGACAGCATCGATGGGGCGGACGAAATCCATGCGGATGCGGTGTACGCGGGGCAAGCAGAGGTGGCCAAGCCGCTCATCGAACACTGGGGCGGCGACGAATGGGCCGCAGTCGGGCGGGACTTCAGTTCGGATCACCACCAGGATCCGACCGCCCCAGGATTTGGTGCCACGAGTTTCGGCGCCGACGGAGCGCCAGGTCTCAACCCCGTCCGCGACCACGGAGTCCACACCTGGTACGGCGGCGGTTACCTCGACGAGGACACGCAGTCGCTCCAGAATGTGGGCTATGCCACGACCGGCCAGCCCGAACGGCTCACGAGATGATCATGCGAACGTCGCAGAAACAGCGCGATCTGAGTGGAGTTCCCAGATGAAAGTAACTCGACGGAAAGCCGTCATCGTCCTCCGGACGGCAGGAGCGGCACTGCTCGCTGTCGCCGTTCTCAGTGGTTGCAGCGAAGGGTCTGGGATGAACACGAAAGAAGCAAAGCAGTCCGTTGTCACGTTCGTCGAGGGGTCGACCAGCGTCGTGGGTGACGGCTGGGAAGTCAGCGACGGCCCGGGCCTCGGAAAATGCGGTCGCAGCCTTGGCCAGGAGGGCGTGTCGTACGTCTACGCCATGGTTCGCTCGGCGAGCGCCGACCCGAAGGCCGATGTCGTCGCAGTGGAACGCCACTGGAAGGAGCTCGGGGTCACGACCGAGCGGTACCAGAGCGGCGGTGCGGACCCCATCCTCGGAGTCCGAGGCCGTGGTGGTCCCGTGAGTTCCTCCGACTTCCGAGCGGATCCTCGGGGGTACACCATCGACAGCACGTCGCTCTGCGCTCCGGGTGACTTCGACGAGATGAGCCGCGACAGCCTGGGATGAGGAACTCCGAATCGCACTCAGCGGACGCCCGGGCCTCCTCAAGCGCATCGAGTAATGCGCCCGCCACCCCTTTATCAAGGCGACCTGTCGGCCGGACGGAAGCCGCGCCTCCAGACCGGATCGCGAGCCGGCCACTGGGAGGACGCAACGAACAGAGCGGCCCTCCTCCTTCCGGAGGGCAGCCGCCCTGCAGATGGTGACGGCTAACGCGCCGACGGGACCGCCGCGCCGACGAGCTCCGCTCGGACGATGTCCGCTCCAGCGGACAACGCACCGAGCTTGTCCAGCGCAGCACCCCGCGCCAGCGGCGCCATCCCGCAGTTGGAGCTGGGGATGAGCTTGTCCGCATCGACGAACTCGAGCGCCCGACGCAGGACCTCCGCGACCTCTTCCGGGGTCTCCACGGTCTCGGTCGCGACGTCGATCGCCCCGAGCATGACCTTCTTCCCACGGATCAGCTCGACGAGTTCAAGCGGCACGTGCGAGTGGATGCACTCCAGCGAGACGATGTCGATCGACGACTGCTGCAGGAGCGGGAACGACTGCTCGTACTGCCGCCATTCGGCCCCGAGCGTCTCCTTCCACTTGTTGTTCGCCTCGATGCCGTAGCCGTAACAGATGTGCACGGCGGTCTCGGCGCGCAGGCCCTCGGTTGCGCGTTCGAGTGCGGCGACGCCCCAGTCCTGCACCTCGTCGTGGAAGACGGTGAAGGCGGGCTCGTCGAACTGGATGATGTCGACGCCAGCGTCCTGGAGCTCGCGGGCTTCCTGGTTGAGGATCGTGGCGAACTCCCATGCCAGCTTCTCGCGGCTCCTGTAGTGCTGGTCGGAGAGCGTGTCGATCATGGTCATCGGGCCGGGGAGCGCCCACTTGATCGGCCGGTCGGTCTGCGCGCGCAGGAAGCGAGCGTCGTCCACGAACACGGGCGCCCGTCGGCTCACGGCGCCGACGACGGTCGGCACGGCTGCGTCGTACCGGTCACGGATCCGGACGGTCTCCTTGCGCTCCAGGTCGACACCGTCCAGGTGCTCGATGAACGTCGTGACGAAGTGCTGGCGGGTCTGCTCGCCGTCGCTGACGATGTCGATGCCGCGGCGCTCCTGCTCGTGCACGGCGGAGCGGAGTGCGTCCTGCTTGCCCTCGGTGAGTGCTGCGCCCTGCAGGTTCCAGGGGGACCAGAGCTTTTCGGGCTCGGCGAGCCAGGACGGCTTCGGCAGGCTGCCGACGATCGAGGTGGGGAGGAGGGACGTCATACGGGTGCGGGTCCTGTCAGGAGGGAACGAGGTCAGAGGGAAACGGCGGCGCCGGCAGCGAAACGCGAGAGGAGCGCGTGGTGCGGCGTCACGAGGTGCTCCTCGGTCCACCGACCCTGGGTGATCCCGAGGCGGCTGCGCTCCTCGCGGTCGTAGGTGACCGGGGTGGGCGTGAAGTCGGTGTGGTCGAGCGTAGGGCGGTAGGTGCTGCCGGCCGAGGTGTTCGCCGCGTAGATCTCCGGGCGGTAGATCTTCTGGAACGTCTCCATGGTGGCGATCGTGCCGATGAGCTGGAGGTTCGTGTAGTCCCCGGTCAGGTCGCCGCGCGTGTAGAACGCGAGCGGGGCCGACGCTCCGGCGGGCTGGAAGTACCGGACCCGCATGCCCATCCGACCGAAGTAGTCGTCGGTGAGCGATGAGTGCTCGTGCTCGTACTCGGCGCCGAGGACGGGGTGGACGTACCCGGTCTGGCGGTAGGTCTGGCTCGTCGAGACGCTGATGCAGACGACGGGCTCGCTACCGAACCCGTCGCGGAATGCCGGCGACGAAAGGAACCGCTGGAAGAGCGCCCCGTGGAGCACACCGAAGTCGGACGGCAGGCCCTCTGACGACGGCAGCAGCACGGAGAAGTCGTAGTCGCGCAGGTACGACGAGAAGTTGTTGCCGAGGATGCCGTGGTGGTGCTCGCCGGTGTGCTGGTCGACGATCGTGACGTCGAGCATCTCGAGCAGCGGGAACTCGGCGTCCGCTCCACCATCGGAGAACGCCAGTGCGGCCGAGACGATGTCGAGCTCCAGGCGGTAGCGGTCCCCGGCAGCCAAGAGGTCGTTCGCGCGCCCGTCGATCATCGCCAGCGCAGCACGGAGGTTCTGCTGACGGTGCTCGCCGCGCGCCAGGTTGGCGAAGTTCGTGGTCAGCCGGGAGCTGTCGGCGGGGGAGTAGTCCTCGTCGAAGCGGGTCCGGGTGATGCTGAAGGTGAGGTCGTTCGCCATGGTCGGCAATCTGTTCGTCGAGCGCCCGAGGGCGCTGGGGAAGGGGTTCCTTGATCATGACGGGAACCGCAGGCCATCAGGTAATACCGAGACGCTATGCGGCGGTATAGGCTCAGCCTATGGCTCGGGTCCCGAACGACATCACCCTCCAGCAGCTCCGGTACTTCATCGAGGTCGCGACCGAGGGCTCGATCAGTGCCGCTGCCGATCTGCTCTACGTGTCGCAACCGACGATGTCCGCGGCGATGAAGGACCTCGAGACGCGGATCGGTCGCCCGCTCTTCGTCCGATCGGCCAGGGGGGTCGTGCTCACGGTCGACGGCGTCGAGTTCCTGGGGTACGCCCGGCAGGTCATCGAGCAGGTCTCCCTGCTCGAGCAGCGGTACGTCGGCCGGCAGCGGTCGCGTCGGCTCCTCGGGGTGTCCTCCCAGCACTACTCCTTCGCCGTGGAGGCCTTCGTCCGCATGGTCGAGGGCGCGGCCGCGGACGAGTACGAGTTCTCGCTCCGAGAGACGCGCACGTGGGACATCATCGAGGACGTCCGCACCCTGCGGAGCGAGGTGGGGATCCTCTACCGCAACGACTTCAACAAGCAGGTGCTCGGCAAGCTGCTGCGGGACGCCGGGGTCGTCTTCACGCCCCTGTTCGTCGCCGAGCCGCACATCTTCGTGGCCCGCCGGAACCCCATCGCGTCACGGGAGCGTGCGACCCTCGACGACCTCGCCGACCTGCCTCGGCTGACGTTCGACCAGGGTGCGAACAACTCCTTCTACCTTGCGGAGGAGATCCTGTCGACGATGTCGAGCAAGCGGGAGATCCGTGTGTCGGACCGGGCGACGATCTTCAACCTCATGATCGGCCTCGGCGGGTACACGATCTCCACCGGGCTCATCAGCGACGACCTCGACCCCGAGATCGTCGCCATCCCCCTCGATGTCGACGAACGCATCGAGATCGGCTGGATCGCGCACGCCTCGGTTCCCCTCACCGTGCAGGCGCAGACCTACCTGGACGAGTTGCGCGCGGTGGTCACCAGTTACGGCGTGGAGCCGCTGGGGTAGGCAGGCGGCGGTTCCGGCGGTCGGCCTGGAGGCCCGTCACGCGTCCGTCAGGAGGCTGCGGTCTCGATCATCGCCTTCACGTGCGGCGCGCTCCACCGCAGGAGCGCGTCAGCAGGTGGACTCTCGAGGTCCTCGCCCCAGATCGCGACGGCCGCGCCCGACATCGGATCAGCGAGACGTGCTCCGGAATCGCCGTCCCACGTCCGGAGCGACCAGTGCTCGCGGAGATCGGCGACGGTGTACTCGCTGTCGGCCGGGTCGAGGTCGGTCGGTACCTCGTACAGGTAGTACGAGTTGTAGTTGAGCAGGTCGATCCCGGCCTGCTGCAGGTCGACCGCACTCGCCCGTCGCGCTCGGCGTTCGCGGCGCTCGGCTGCGTCCTCGGTGTCACCGTCGAAGCTCCAGTACGTGACGTGGATGCGCGGGTCCAGTCGCCCGACCGCGGCCCGGTCGATCCCGTCGTTCCAGGCCCACACCTCGCGGTTGCCGAGCGCGGCCGCCATCGCGTTCATCCACGCGACGCGTTGGGCGGCAGTGACGTCGCCGCCCCATTCGTCCCCACCGATGTGCACGGTGCGGCTGGACGGGAACGTCCGCTGCACCTCGGCGTACAGCTTGGTCGCCAGCGCGAGACTGCGCGGCGCCGACGGGTCGAGCTCGCTCTCGCCCGAACGGATGCGGTCGACCCACTTCGTGCCGTGCTCCGCCTCGAGCAGGGCGAAGGCGGCCGCCATGTGGCCGGGAGTGTCGACCTCGGGCACGATCGCCACGCCCCGCTTCGCCGCGTACTCGGCGATCGTGCGTGCCTGTGCGGCGCTGAGGAACCGACGGCCGGTCACGCGGCTCGTGTAGACGTCGTGGTCGAGGTCCGCGTTCGCGAGGGTCTGGCCGAGGACCGTGCTCTCGATCCCGACGTTCTGGTCATCGGTGAGGTGCAGGTGCAGGAAGCGGCCGCCGTTGCCGGCGAGCAGGTCGATGTACCGCTTGATCAGTGCCACGGGGTAGTAGGCGCGAGCGACGTCGAGCATCACGCCGGTCTCGGGTCGTGGGCGGGGTGACGGTTTGGTGGTGACGGTCGAAGCGGACGTGCGGCAGTGCTGCCCGGAGTACGCACCCACGCAAGCGAGGACCGAGTACTTCCCGGCTCGTGCACGGGGCGGCGTCTTCTGGGTGGCGTGCACCGTCGTGCTCGCGCCCGCAGCGAGAGTCGGCACAGCGACCGAGCCGACCGAGTACTTCTTGGTGCCGGCGGACAGGGAGAGCCAGGCGGACGAAGCCGGCTTCCGCACCGAAGTGGTGTTCGTGACCTTCAGGGTGGTCCGGACGGCGCTGCCGGTCGAGGTGACGGTGGACGCCGCGGTGACCCTGGTGACCGTCACCGGCGACGCTGCGGTGTCCGCTGATCCGACGACCGCATCGATGCCCACCAGCGCTGCTGCCGACACGGCGATCACCAGACCGACCGCGATGGTCCGTCTGACGGAGTGCGGCGCGGTCGCTGGACCGGCAGTCGGGTCCGGAGTCCCGGTGGAGGAGGGCACGGAGACGACGGTAGTTCACCAGGGTTGCGCGGTTAGCATTGCCCGACCCGGCGCCCGGTCGCGGACCACATCCCACCCAGGGGAGACAACGTGAACGGCCACGAGCGCACCACCGATCGCGGTCGGCGTCGCGGGGCACCCCGGCTCGTCGCCGGCCTGGTCGTCGCCCTCGTGTCGATCGTCGCGACGGGGTGCTCCGCAGAAAAGCCCCCGGAGGTCGCCGAGCCGCTCGCGACCTGGAACGCCGCCGTGGCCGACCGGACCGAGGCGCCCGCGAACTGGGTCGCCCTGGGGGACTCGATCACCGAGGGGCAGGGCGCCTCGTCACGCTCCACCCGGTGGATGGACCTCACGCTCGACCAGCTGCGCACGGAGCACCCGACGGACGGGGTCACCGGAGGGGCCGGGTACCTCCCGGCGCAGTTCGCCGTGTACGCACCGGACTCGACCTGGGGTGACTGGGCGACGGCGCGCACGGGGGAGAGCCAGTTCGACATCACCACCCCCGACCTCGGCTACCGATCGGTCGGCATGCAGGCGGGTGCCTCGCGGAGCTACGGCTTCACGGGCACCGGGATCGACATCTGGTGGGCGCGCTACCCCGGGTCCGGCGACTTCACCTACAGCGTCGACGGAGCCGCACCGACGACCGTCGCCACGACCGGGACTGCCAGTACCGGGACGATCACGAAGGTGGACGGACTGTCGAGCGGGGAGCACACGGTGACCGTCACCGCCGTCGCGCCGTTCTCCTTGCTGGGGTTCACGATCTACGACGGTGACCGGGACAAGGGGATCCACCGCTACGACTCCGCGCACTCGGGCTCGACGATCGCGACGTTCACGAAGAACCAAGAGGGCTTCCTGACGGCGATGCGTCGTGCTGCGCCGGACCTCATCACCATCACGCTGGGTGGCAACGACGCGGCGAATCTCACACCCGACGAGCTCGGCGCCCAGTACGTGGCGTTCCTCGAGACGCTCGCAGCGCTCCCCTCGAAGCCCTCGCTGCTCGTGATCGGCGAGTTCACCCCGGCCTCGAGCATGACGGACGGCATGTCGAGCGAGTGGTCGAGCTACCTCGCCGAGATCAAGCGTGCCGCAGCGAAGAGCGGAGCCGCGTACGTCAGCATGGCTGACACCTTCCCCGAGGCCGACACTTCCGGGACGGGGATCTACTCGACGGACGGCATCCACCCCAACGACGAAGGGCAGCGTCGGATCACGAAGCTCGTACTCGCCACCCTGGCTGCGCACGAGGGTGACTGAGCGGCGGACGGGCCGCGGGGCTCACCAGGAGCTCGGCTTGTAGTCCTTCAGGAACACGCCGAACACGTCCTCGCCCGCCTCGCCTCGCACGATCGGGTCGTACACGCGTGCAGCCCCGTCGACGAGGTCGAGCGGCGCGTGGAAGCCCTCCTCCGCCAGCCGAACCTTCGTCGGGTGCGGTCGCTCGTCGGTGATCCACCCGGTGTCGACGCTCGTCATCAGGATGCGGTCGGTCTCGAACATCTCCTGCGCACTCGTGCGGGTGAGCATGTTCACGGCAGCCTTCGCCATGTTCGTGTGCGGGTGCCCCGGTCCCTTGTAGGCGCGGCCGAACACACCTTCCATCGCGCTGACGTTCACCACGTAGGTGCGGTGCGCCTCGCTCGCCGCCATCGCGAGGCGGAGCTTCGAGATCAGGATGAACGGCGCGGTGGTGTTCGCGAGCTGGACCTCGAGCATCTCGAGCGGGTCGACCTCGTCGACGGCCTGCGTCCACGAGTTCACGTCGTGCAGGTCGGGCACGAGGCCACCGGCGTCGATGGCGGTGCCCATGGCCAGACGCTCGAGCGAGCTCGATCCCGGAGCCATGGCCTGCTCGGTCAGTTCGTCGGCCCGGGCTGCGGCGGCCGCGAGGATCGGGTGCGCCGTCACCGACCGGGCGAGCGCCTGCGGGTGCTGGTCGTTCGTGTGCCCGAAGGTCACGAGCTCGGGCAGCGCGCCGTCCGGCAGCGGCGCGAGTTCGGCGTCGACGAGGGGTTGGTACGCGCCGGGCGACCGGCGGACGGTCTGCGTCGCGTTGTTGATCAGGATGTCGAGCGGGCCAGCAGCGGCGACGTCCTCGGCGAGACCGATGACCTGGGCCGGGTCACGCAGGTCGATGCCGACGACCTTGAGGCGCGAGATCCAGTCGGCCGAGTCCGGCAGGCTCGTGAACCGGCGCACGGCGTCGCGGGGGAACCGCGTCGTGATGGTCGTGTGGGCGCCGTCGCGCAGCAGGCGGAGCGCGATGTACATGCCGATCTTCGCGCGGCCACCGGTCAGCAGGGCCCGCTTGCCGCTCAGGTCCGTCCGGGCATCACGCTTCGCGTGGCTCATCGCCGCGCACGAGGGGCACAGCTGGTGGTAGAACGCGTCCACGACCGTGTACTGCTGCTTGCACATGTAGCAGGGGCGGGACTTCAGCAGGGTGCCGGCGGTGGACGCCGTCGTCGAGGTGCTGATCGGGACCCCGCGGGTCTCGTCGTCGATCCGGTCGGCGGCTCCGGTCGCGGTGGCGGCGATGACGAGGCGGTCGGCCTCGGCGATGACCGCGCGCTTCTCGAGTCGGTGCGCACGCTTCACGGCCTTGAACATCTTCGCCGTGGCCTGACGCACCCGCACGAAGTCGGGGTGCGTCTCGTCGATGTCGCTCATCTGCTCGAGCACCCGGAGTGTGGCGTCGAGGTCCTCGGGGAGGATGCCGCTGGGTTCGGGCTGCTCGGAGATCACACGGGATTCTACGTTGGATCAGGCCGCGTCGAGCTCCCGCGTCAACGCCGCCACGAAGTCGTCGATGTCCTGCTCCGACGTGTCGTAGGCGCACATCCACCGCACCTCGTTGCGGCTGGCGTCCCAGTCGTAGAACCGGAAGTGCTTGCGCAGCCGCTCGGCCACCCCCGCGGGCAGCGTCGCGAACACCCCGTTCGCCTGGGTCTCCTGGCTGAACGCGACGCCCTGGATGCTGCCGTCGGCGATCCGGGCCTCGAGTGCGCCGCGGAGTCGGGCGGCCATGGCGTTGGCGTGCCCGGCGGAGCGCAGGTACAGGTCGTCGGACAGCAGCGCGATGAGCTGCGCGGAGACGAACCGCATCTTCGACGACAGCTGCATGTTCATCTTGCGCAGGTAGTGCAGCCCCTCTGACGCCGCGGGATTGAGCACGACGATCGCCTCGCCGTAGAGCATGCCGTTCTTCGTGCCGCCGAAGCTCAGCACGTCCACGCCGGCATCGGTGGTGAAGTCGCGCAGGGGCAGGCCGAGGGTCGCAGCGGCGTTGGAGATGCGAGCGCCGTCCATGTGCAGCGTCATGCCGAGCGGGTGGACGTGGTCCGCGATCGCCCGGATCTCGTCCACCGTGTAGGCGGTGCCGAGCTCGGTGGTCTGCGTGATCGAGACGACGAGCGGCTGGGCGCGGTGCTCGTCGCCCCAGCCCCAGGCCTCCTTGTCGATGAGCTCGGGGGTGAGCTTGCCGTCGGGGGTCTCGACCGGCAGCAGCTTGATCCCGCCGATGCGCTCGGGAGCGCCTGCTTCGTCGGTGTGGATGTGCGCGGTCGTGGTGCACACGACGGCGCCCCACCGCGGCAGCATCGACTGCAGCCCGACGACGTTCGCGCCGGTCCCGTTGAACACCGGGAACGCCTGCGCCTGTGAACCGAAGTGGTCGCCGATCACCTCGTTGAGACGGGCCGTGTAGACGTCCTCGCCGTAGGCGATCTGGTGGCCGTCGTTGGCCGCGGCGATGGCGTCGAGGATCTCGGGGTGGACACCGGCGTAGTTGTCCGAGGCGAAGCCCCGCAGGTCCAGGTCGTGGAGTCGAAGGGTCACTGGTTCATCCTAGGTTCGAGGCCGCAGCTGGAGCGGCCGAGAGCGGGAGACGGGCGCCGTTCACGTCGGCCGGCGGTGCCGTCCAGAGCCGCACGACCTCGTCGCCGAGCCGCTCCTCGAGACCGGCGAGGGCGCCGACGACGAACACGGTGGCTGCCGCCGAGTCCGGTGCGTCCTTCCGGAAGCCCTGGGCCACGGCACGGACCCACGCGTCCGAGGCGGCCTTGGCGGCCGCGTAGTTCGCGGCACCCGCGGTGGGGGAGTCGACGGCGGTGGACGAGACGAACGCGAGCCGTCCGGCCGGGGACGCCACCAGATCGTCGTAGAACACGCGTGTGGTGTTCCGCAGGGTGCGGAACGCCCGGTCGAAGAAGTCCCAGTCGTCGTCCGACTGGCCGGCGATGCCGCCGCCCCCGCGCCACCCACCGACCAGGTGGACCAGCCCGTCGACCGAACCCGCCGTCTCGTGGACCGCAGCCGCGAGCGCGGTGACCGCGCCGAGGTCTGCGAGGTCGCACGTGTGGGTCGTGACGCCCGGGACGGAAGCGAGAAGGGCCTCCAGTGCGTCTGGTCTGGTGCCGACCGCGACGACGGCCGCCCCGGCGGAGGTGAGTGCGCGCGCGACCGCCGCGCCGCTGGTGCTGGTCGCGCCCGCGACCAGCACCGTGCGACCGGACAGGGAGCCAGCGCTCACGCGGCGACGTCCGGAACGGACGGAACAGCGGACGGAGCAACCGACGACGAGCCGGTGATGCCGGCCGTCGAAGCGATGACCGCAGCCATCTTCTTGTTCAGCGCCTCGTAGAACATCGACAGGGGGAATTCGTCGTCGAGCACCGCGTCGGTGTAGCCCTTGGGCATTCCGGCGAGCGTTTCCTCCGGCAGTCCCCGCGCCCATCTCGAGGCCGGGTGCGGCGTGAGCGTCCGGGTCAGCATCTCGTACGCGGCGAGCCAGTGCGCCGATTTCGGTCGGTCGATGGAGCGCCGGTACAACTCGTTGATCTGATCACTGAGCGCGATGATCACGTCCGGCACCGCATCCCAATCGATGGTGAGCTGCGTGTCCGTCCAGTGGAGGACATCGTGCTGGTGCATCCACGCGAACAACAACTGCCCGCCGAGCCCGTCGTAGTTCCGGACGCGGCTGCCGGTGATCGCGAACCGGAAGATGCGGTCGAAGACGACGGCGTACTGCACCAGGTGGGCGTGGTCGCGGATTGCGCGTTGCGCCTCGTCGAGATCTGCATCCGGCACCGCGGAGAGCGCGCGTTCGAGCCGCACGGATTCCCGGAACGCCGTCAGGTCGCAGCGGAGTTCTTCCAGCGAGTAGAGGAAGAACGGCATCCGTTGCTTGATCATGAACGGGTCGAACGGCAGGTCCCCGCGCATGTGCGATCGGTCGTGGATGATGTCCCACATCACGAAGACCTGTTCCGTCAGCTCCTGGTCGTCGAGCATTGCTGCAGCGTCGTCCGGCAACTCCAGTTTGGTGATCTCCGCAGCGGCACGGACGACTCGGCGGTAGCGAGCGGCTTCGCGGTCCTGGAAGATCGCGCCCCACGTGAACGTCGGGATCTCGCGCATCGCGACCGTCTCGGGGAACAGCACCGCAGAATTCGTGTCGTACCCGGGCGTGAAGTCGACGAACCGCAACGCGACGAAGAGCGTGTTGCTGTAGTCGCCCGCTTCGAGTTCCGCGATGAACTCCGGCCAGATGACCTCGACCAGGACGGCTTCGACGAACCGCGAGGAACTGCCGTTCTGCGTCACCATCGGGAAGACGACCAGGTGGCCGAGTCCGTCGATGCGGTGCTGTTGCGGCTGGAATGCGTTCAGTGCGTCGAGGAAGTCGGGAACGCCGAAACCGTCGCGTTCCCAGCGTGCGAAATCGCGCTGCAGTGCAGCGAGGTACGCCGCATCGTGCGGAAAGAACGGGGCCAGTTCGGCAATGGCCGGGAGGATCGTGGCCAGGTGCTCGGAAGCGGTCGCGTGGTCCGCGTGGTCGGGTACAGAGCCGTCGGCCGTCTGCAGCGCACGGAACGACACGACAGCGGCTTTCAGCCGCGTCCACGCGGGATGCTCTGCGACCTTGCGCACCGACGGGCGGTCCTCGACGACCTCGGGTTCTCCGACGATGGCGCCCTGCGTGAACTCCTGGACGAACTGTGACATGTCGAACCTCCCGTCATTGGGCCGGCCGCGGATCTGCGGCGTGGTGGTGCGCTTGTCATGAGCCTAGGGAGGATCGGGGGACGCATTCTTGCCCATCCGCGGGGGAATCGTGCGCCGGGGCATTCTCCGCGCACGCGATGCCGTTCGGCGCGCAACGTTTCGCCGGCGCGGGCTCGGGGGAGCGTCAGCAGCTACGACTTCGTGACGGCGGCGATCGCCTCGCTCATGGTCGAGCTCGGGTGCTCTGCGCGCCATCGCCGCACTGCCGCAGGGTCCGGCGATGCTCCCTGGGGGATCGGCGTGGTCCCGATGACGCTCGGCGCAGACGCCGCCCAGGCGAGCGTGGCCAGCGCAGCAACGCAGGCGGAGAGCAGGTCGAGAACCAGCCAGGCGCCGCAGGTCACGACCACCCCGCCGACGAGGTCGAGCGTCGGTACGCGATGTCTCGTAGGGCGCCCGCTTGCCTTGCCCGCGGTCGGACCAAGCATCAGCGAGGCTCCGCGCGGAGTTGTCGGACCCACCCGAGCGCGAGCGGGAGTGCGGTCCAGACCGCGAATGACGTCACCGCGGGCCCGAGTCCGACAGTGGTCTCCGACGTGATGGTCCAGGACAGTTGCGGCTCCGCGAGCCAAGACGCGAAGCCGTACGGGTTCAGCCAGTCGACCAGGCCGGGTGTGAACGCGAGCCCGATGGTCAGGAGAAAAGGTCCGAACACGGCGATGAGCAGGGCGAGCGCCGTTCGCAGCACGAGGCTCGCAACGGCGATTGCCGTGAGGGTTGCCGCGACCGTTGTCGCAAGCATCTGCCAGAACTGCGCCAGAACGGCAACGTCAAAAACGGAACCGACAGAACCGGGCCTGCTGACAACGAAGCCGACGGCTGCGAGGAGATGGATGGCAACGAGAGTCGAGGCAGCGAGGAGCAGGATTGCGGCGTAACGGGCACCGAGTATTCGTTGTCGGCGAGGCGTGACAGCGAACGTCGTCAAAGCAGCGCGCGTGCTCCATTCCGCCGTGAACGCCATGACAGCCAGGAGGCCCATGAGCAGCGGAAGCGCAAGGCTGAGTCCGGCGACGAACGCCGCGAACGTCGTCGCATCTCGCGCAACGACAAAGGACAGCAGGACACCGCTGACGGCCGCCGCCGCGAAGGCCCAGCGCGGCCCGCGCGTATCGACCGCGCGTCGCAGTTCGACGAAAACTAATCGGATCACGTCGACTTCCCCTCGTATTCGGTCTCAGTGATGGAGGACAAGTAGGAATCAAGCCGGACGTCCTCTGCGCGGAGTGCGGAGAGCGCGATGCCCGAATCTCTGGCAAGCCGCCCGACTTCCACGGGCTCGAGGTCCACGAGCAAGCCTTCTGCCATCGGAGATGGGTGCGCCCCGACGAGCCGCAGAGCATGCGCGAAGCGCGGTTGATCCTCGGCCACGAGGAAACTCCGCCCGGTTCGTGCGCGCAGCTCCTCAAGCCGAACCTGGTCGACGACCCGTCCGCGCGAGATCGCAACGATGCGATCCGCAGTCCGCTCCACCGCCGCGAGCTGATGTGTGGAGACCAACACCGTCCCGCCCTGATCAGCGAATTGGCGAAGCATCCTGTCGAGCCACTGCATTCCTTCGGGATCCAGACCGTTGGAGGGCTCATCCAGGACGAGCACCCGAGGGCGTCCGAGTAGTGCGTGCGCAAGCCCGAGTCGTTGCCGCATGCCGAGGGAGAGCTTGCCGACTCGCCTCGCGGCCACCGACTGCAACCCGACGGTCTCGAGGCACTCGTCGACTCGTTGCCTGGGCTCACCGATGGTGAAGGCGGTGAGTCGGAGCGTCTCGCGAACCGACCGACCTGGGTGAAACGCTGACGCGTCGAGAAGGGAACCGAGGAACCTGGCCGGAGCGGGCAGCTCCTGGAGTTCCTGACCGTTCACCATCGCAGTGCCGACGTCCGCTCGGGTGATCCCGGTCAGGATCCGAAGCGCGGTGGACTTGCCGGCGCCGTTCGGTCCGCAGAACGCTGTGATCGTCCCCTGCGGGCAGGTGAAGGACACATCGTTGAGGGCGACGTGCTTTCCGTAGGCCTTGCGGACCCCGCGCAGTTCGATCGGGTCGCTCACGAGACCACCTGATGGACAACCAACGCCGTGCCGATTGCTGCAACGCAGATCAGGAAGGCGGCCGGGGCGGCCTTGCTCTTCG
Organism: Curtobacterium sp. VKM Ac-2887; assembly: GCF_015350935.1. Taxonomy (NCBI): domain Bacteria; kingdom Bacillati; phylum Actinomycetota; class Actinomycetes; order Micrococcales; family Microbacteriaceae; genus Curtobacterium; species Curtobacterium sp. VKM Ac-2887. The sequence continues at coordinate 70,923 of NZ_JADKSB010000013.1, forward strand.
GATCGACGGTGCCTGCAAAGCCTGAGGCGGTCAGCCCGGCTGCTCCGGCTGCGACCGACAGCGGCCAGCCGCTGGCGACGAGCACGACACAGGTTGTCCCGAGCAGGACTGCACTAACTGCGAGCCCGGTGCTGACCATGTGGCGCAGACGAGAGTGTTTGACGGGCACGGACCCTCCTTCTTCGTGCGCCGGAAGGGGCGGCGGAGGCTACCCCTTCCGGCGATGGATCAGTTGAAGAACTTCCAGATGTCCCAGGCAGTGATGAGGGCGCTGATGGTCTTCACGACCGTCTTGATCGCCGGCCACGCCGTCCGCTGGAAGGTTGCGTAGGACTTCTTGACGCCGTCGGAGAGCTTCTTCCAGAGCGCGGGGATCTTCTTCAAGGCGTTGACCGCGGTCCGGATGATCGTTGACCAACTCCGCGCACTGTCACCGTCGTGACCAGAAGTCGTCGCGCCAACGGCCCCTGGCCCGGAGGGCGCAACGGCTCCCGTCGCGGCGCGGACGTCAGTCTGAACAGTTCGGACCGTGGTGCTCGACGCGGTCGCGGACGCGGACTCGGATGTCAGCGCGGACGTAAGGGGTGCCGTGGCGTTGGCTGGCACCGCGGTTCCGAAGACGGCCGCCGCCGTGATGCAGGCTACGACCCCGGTCGAGGTCCAGTTTCGCCGCTTACGGTGATGCATGATTGCTCCTTCGCGATCAACAAGGGCGTCGGACCGTGCCTGGTCCGGCGCCCGTTCGTACACAGTCGACGCTAGCAAAGTTTCAGTATCACCGGTGTCACACTGAAATGTTGCCACGAGTTGCCATTGCGTCAGTACGGTTGTCTGCATGGCACGCTTCACGCCCCCAGCCGCCGACGCGATGCGCGCACGACTCCTGCTCGCAGCACGCGACGAGTTCGCCGCGGCTGGGCTCGTCGGCGCCAAGATCGAGCGGATCGCCGCGGCGGCGTCGAGCAACAAGGCGCAGGTCTTCCACTACTTCGGCAGCAAGGAGGGGCTGTTCGACGCCCTCCTCGCCCAGACCGTCGCCGAGACGTTCGACGAGGTCCCGGTCGACACCGATGACCTCGCCGAGTGGGCTGCCCGGCTGCACGACTCGTACGTCCGGCGTCCGTGGGCCGAACGGATCGCGACGTGGCACCGCCTCGAGCGGGGGAGCGACGGTGCGCTCGAAGCCGTCGTCGTGAGCAACGCCGAGGCCGTCGCCGCGGTCGAGCACGCCCAGCGCGCCGGGGTCCTGCCGCGCAGCTACCGGCCGGCGGTGCTGCTCGGTCTGGTGATGCACCTCGCCGCGTTCTGGAGCTCGAGTTCTCCCGAGTACGGCTCGTTGGTCGCGGCGGTCGCACCTGCGCGGCGTCGGCAGATCGTGATCGACGCGGTGAAGGCACTCGTCGGGGGCTGACGTGGCGCACGGCCGGGCGTAGGGTTCGGCCCATGAGCAGCGACAACCGGTTCCTCCGCGCGACCTTCGGACGTCCGCTGGTCTGGGTCGGCGTCGTGTGGCTCGCGGTCGGGGTGCTCTGGAGCGTCCTGGCGATCATCGAGCCGGGCACGTTCCGCGCGATCATGGCCGTCCTCTGGCTCGTGCTCGGCGGCAGCATGCTCGCCGTCGCGCTCCGCGACAGGAAGCGCGGCCTCGGCCGGTACCAGCGCTAGTCGAGGCGATCCGAGCGCGCAGGCAGGACCCGCACCGGGCCTCCCGTCAGCCTGCCGCGTCCGCGGCCACCCGCAGCGTCCGCTCCGCATCGTCGAGGTAGTCCGCCAACAGCGCCGACGCTCGTGCCTGGTCGCCGGCGCGCAACGCCGCGACGATCGCGTCGTTCCGGTCCACGAACTCGGCGTGGAACGACCCCGGGTCGTCGGTCGTCAGGAACGCCAGCCGCATCTCGGCGAGCAGCCCGTCCATCAGTCCGTGGATCCGCGCGCTCGGGACCGCGCGTACGAGCTCGGAGTGGAACCGGATGTCCGCGGTGCCCACGGCGCCCCAGTCGCCCGCGGCGGCAGCGTCCCGTGCAGCCGTGACGGCCGCAGCGGCTGCGTCGAGCGCGGGTGACGTCGGCGAGCACGCGCGCACCGCGGCTTCCTCGAGCACCCGCCGGGCGGCGTACAGGTCGGCGACGTCCTCGGCGGAGAGGCGTCGTACGAAGACCCCGCGGTTGAACACGTGCTCGACGAGCCGGTCGCGCGCGAGCAGCCGGAAGGCCTCGCGCAGGGTGTTCCGTGACACCCCGAGCTGGTCGCTCAACCGCTCCTCGGACAGCTGCGTCCCGGGGGAGAACTCGCCCGCCGCGATCATGGTGCGCAGCCGGTCGGCCGTCGAGTCGGCACCGCTGACGGTTCGGGTCATGTCCCGATCCTGACACGGCCTCGGGCATCGCAGGTGCGAACTCCGCGCCGTGTGACCGTCGTGTTACAGAGCAGAACACCCCCTTGCGATTGTTGAACAATGCGGTCCAGACTGTCCCGCATGTTCGTCCTCATCGGCGTCGCCGTCGTCATCATCGGGTTCGCGTTGCGCATCAACGCGCTGCTCGTCGTGACCGTCGCGGGCATCGTCACCGCGGCCATCGGCGGGATCGGTCCCGTCGGCATCCTCACCGCCTTCGGCGACGGCTTCGCGTCGAGCCGGTCCGTCACGACCTTCGCGCTCGTCCTGCCGGTCATCGGCCTGATCGAGCGCTACGGGCTGCAGGACCAGGCCAAGCGCCTGATCGCGAAGCTCGACAAGCTCACGACGGGTCGTCTGCTGGCCGGGTACCTGGTCATCCGGCAGGTCACGGCCGCGGTCGGCCTCACCAGCATCGGCGGGCCGGCGCAGACCGTGCGGCCCCTCGTGCACCCGATGGCCGAAGGGGCGGCGATCAAGAAGTACGGCCGGATCGACGAGCGGATGCGCGAGAAGATCAAGGGCTACTCGGCGTCGTCGGACACCGTCGGGGTCTTCTTCGGCGAGGACGTCTTCGTCGCCGTCGGCTCGATCCTGCTCATCACGACCTTCGTCGACGCCACCTACGGTCTGTCGCTCGAACCCATCGACCTGGCGCTGTGGGCGATCCCGACCGGCATCGCCGCGCTCCTGGTCCACGGCACGCGGCTGCTGCTGTTCGACCGCACGCTCGACAAGATGGCCGCCGACGCACGCGTCGACGCCCCGACGCAGGGAGCCGCAGCGTGATCACCAGCGAATGGCTCTACTGGCTCATCGGTGCGTTCTTCATCGCGGTCGCGGTCCTCATCGTCACGGACACCTCGCACGCGAAGCGACTCGGCAACGCGGCGTTCTGGGGGATCCTCGGGGTCTCGTTCTTCTACGGCACCTTCGTCGCCGCGAAGACCGCGCCGTCGTGGGTGCTCGGCATCGCCGTCCTCGTGATGGTCGCGCTCGCCGGACTCGGGTTCACCGGGACCACCAGTCGCACGCGCGTCGCCAGCATCCCGGGTGCCGGAACGGGGGCGGAGACCGGCCCGGCCGAACCCACCGCTGCGGCCACGAAGCCGTCCGCCAGCACGAGCGTCCTCGCGACGACCAGCCCGGACGAGCGTGCGGCGTTCGCCACCCGGTTCGGCAACAAGCTCTTCATCCCGGCGCTCGTCGTGCCCGTGGTCGCCGTCCTCGTGGCGACGCTCGGTCCACTCGTCTCGATCGGCGGTACGCCCCTGCTCGCCGAGGGCAGCGCGACCCTGACCGGCCTGGGCATCGGCTCGGTGCTGGCCGTGGTCGTCGCGGTGTTCGTCCTGCGCCCGCCGAGGATCGCCACGCCCATCCGTGAGGGCGGCCGTCTGCTGCAGGCCATCGGGTGGGCGGCGCTGCTGCCGCAGATGCTCTCCACCCTCGGCATCGTCTTCACCCAGGCCGGGGTCGGCGACGCCGTCGGCACGATCATCAAGTCGATCCTGCCCGGCGGGTCGCTGATCGCCGCGGTGGTCGTCTACTGCCTCGGCATGGCGCTCTTCACGATCATCATGGGCAACGCGTTCGCCGCCTTCCCGATCATGACGGCCGCGATCGGCTGGCCCGTCCTGGTGCAGGGCTTCGACGGCAACCCCGCCGCGATCTTCGCCATCGGCATGCTCGCCGGGTTCTGCGGCACGCTCGTCACGCCGATGGCCGCGAACTTCAACCTGGTGCCGGCTGCCCTGCTCGAGATGCGGGACAAGTACGGTCCGATCAAGGCGCAGATCCCGACCGCCGCCATCCTGCTCGTCGTCAACATGGGAGTCATGTACCTTGTCGCTTTCTGATGCTGCCCCGCTCGACCTGACCCGCGCCGCGTGGGCCGACCGCTTCGCGTCCGTCGTCGCCGAGAACACCACCCGCGAGTACCCGTACGCGGCGCACCACACGACGTCCGGCCCGGACGACCGGGCGCTGCCGGTCGAGCTGCACCCCGCCTTCGCCACGTCGTACGACTGGCACTCGTCCGTGCACATGCACTGGCTCGCAGCGCGTCTGGTCGCGCACAGCCTGCCGGCCGACCTGGAGGCCCGGCTCACCACGATCCTGCAGGCCCACCTGAGTGCGGATCACCTGGCCACGGAAGCCGCCTACTTCCACACGACGCCGCACTACGAGCGCCCCTACGGGTGGGCCTGGCTCGCGAAGCTCGCCGCCGAGGTCTCCGCGTCCGAGGTGCCGGCCATCCGGCAGCTCGCCCCCGGGTTCGCGCCCGTCGTCGACGTGCTCGAGGACCTCGTCACCCGCTGGGTCGACGGCGCTGCCCACCCGGTGCGGCACGGGGTGCACTCGAACTCGGCGTTCGGGCTGCTGCTCGTGCTCGAGGCCGCACGGTCGCTCGGCCGCGACGAGCTCGCCGCGACGGTGGAGCAGGCGGCGCGCGAGTGGTTCGGCGAGGACGCCGGGTGGCCGTTCGCCTGGGAGCGCAGCGGACACGACTTCCTGTCCGCCGGTCTGGCCGAGGCCGACCTGATGCGGGCCGTGCTGACCCCGGCCGAGTTCGCGACGTGGTCGGACGGCTTCTTCGCCCAGGTGCGGTCGGGCGACGCGATCCTGCAGTCGACGGCGGTCCGTGACGAGAACGACCCGCAGCAGGTGCACCTGTTCGGGCTCGACCTGTCGCGAGCGGGATCGGCCCGGCGCATCGCGGACGCCCTGCGCGCCGGTGAGCTCGACGACGACGGGCTCGCGAGCCTGCTCGACGAGGCGGCGGACCGGCTGCTGGCCTCGGGTCTGGCCGCCAGCGTCGGCGAGGAGTACTACTCCACGCACTGGCTCGCGAGCTTCGCCTGGGACGCCATGGAAGCACGCGAGCACGCCGCACGCTGACCCTCGAACGAGGGGCATGGTCGCCGGTCCGGCGTGCTGCTGTCAACCCCCTGCATCGGTTGCAGAATGCACCTACCCTCGGTGCGCAGCCGAGATCCGGCTGGGTGCCCGAGGGGAACGGGTGCCACCAGTCACACCAGGGAGTGACACATGCAGCACCGCAGGATCAGGCGGACAGCACTCATCGCCGCACTCATCGGAGCCGTCGTCGTGGCGGCACCGCTCGGAGCGGGAACCGTTGCCTACGCGGGGGTCACCGCCCCGGTCGGCAACGTCGGCAAGTTCAAGCAGACCTTCGTCGAGAACTTCAGCACGACGGCCTCGGCGAACGGCCAGTTCGCGAAGACCTACGCGAACTCGTGGCAGCCCTACCCGGACGGGACGGGCAGCACGTACTACTCGGGCTCGCAGGTCAGTGCCCGCAACGGCTACATGGACGTCACGCTCGACGGCAAGCACGGAGCCGCGGGGACCTTCGGGACCCCGAACGGCGCGTGGTCGCACGTGGGCGGCAAGTTCAGCGTCCGAGCGAAGGCCACCGGCGGCGACGGGAACGGTGCAGCGTTCATGCTGTGGCCGTCGTCGAACGTCTGGTCGGACGGCGAGATCGACTACCCGGAGGCGAACTTCGAGGGGTCGCCGATGCTCCACCACCACTCGATGGTCGCCGGACAGGAAGCGAACTCGACGAGCATGAGCACCGGGGTGACCTGGCGTAGCTGGCACGTCTACTCGGTCGAGTGGATCCCCGGCAAGTCGGTGCAGTACCTGCTCGACGGCAAGGTCATCAAGACGGTCACGTCGAACGTGCCGAAGACCGCGCACCGGTACATGTTCCAGGTCGGCAACTGGGGTGCCGCCGGGCACCTCGACATCGACTGGGTCAGCACCTACGAGTACACGGGCTGACCCACAGCAGGTCAGCTGATCGCGATCGTCCGTGCGAACGTCCGCGCGACGGGCGGAGCGGCGACGATCGGTCCGATCGCTGCGGCACCGTCCGGGGTCGCCCGCCATGCCTCGTAGGCGTCGTGGGTGGCCCCGCTCGTCCAGGACTCGACGACGACCATGCGCGTCGGGTCGGCGTCGTCGACCAGCACCTCGAGGGACTCGCAGCCGTCGAACGCGCGGGTCTGCGCGAGCGTCTCGCGGATCGCCGCCTCGACGGTGTCGGCGGGGACGTCGCTCCGGAACTGGACCTCGAGCAGGACGGTGATCGACATGTGGTGCACCTTTCGTCGGCAGTGTCCGACTCAACCCGCAGCGGCGCCGACCTGTTCCGGATCGGTCAGCGAGCCGGTCGTCAGTGGACGAACCGGAAGCGGATGGTGTCGCCCGGGCGGAGCTGCGCGGCACGGTCGACCGACTCCGGCGTGAGGACCGCCACGACGGGGTAGCCACCGGTCACCGGGTGGTCGGCGAGGAACAGCACCGGGAAGCCCTCCGGCGGGACCTGCAGCGAACCGGTCTCCACCCCTTCGCTCGGCAGCTCGTGCGTCACGGCGCGGACGAGTGGCTGCGGAGCCGTGGTGCGGACCCCCACGCGGTCGCTGTCCGACCCGACGGTGAAGTCCTGACGGGTCAGGGTGTCGCGCCAGTCCGGCGTGAACCAGTCGTCGCGGGGGCCCGCGGTGACGTCGAGGACGACCGGGTCGTCCGGCCAGTGCTCGTCGGGTTGCGGCACGGCGTCGACGATCGGCCACGAAGCGCGCGCGTCGCCGATCGGCAGGACGTCACCCGGCGACGACGGCGGAGGCCCGAGGCGTGCGAGCGAGTCCCACGAGCGACTGCCCAGTACGGGCTCGACCGCGAACCCGCCGAGGACCGCGATGTAGGAGCGCAGCCCGGCGGTGGCCGTACCGATCCGGAGCGTGTCACCCGGTGCGAGCATCAGGACCTCGTGCGAGGCCGCACCGCGGACCCGGCCGTCCGCTCGCTCGATCTCGACCGGGCAGGCGGCCCCGGCGGTGGCGACGGCCACGTACGCGTCGGTCCGCAGCGTGACGGAGCCGAGCAGGGCCTCCAGGACGGCCGCATCGGGACGGTTGCCGACCAGCCGGTTGGCCAGCGCTGCGGACCCGCGGTCGGCGGCGCCCGCCGCGCCGAGGCCCATGTCACTGAAGCCGGGGCGGCCCAGGTCCTGCGTTGCCGCGCCGTAGCCGACCTGCAGGACGGTCAGCGCGCTCATGCCACACCCGCGTCGACGAACCGGACCCGTGTGCCAGCGGGTGCCAGCGCCGGCGGTTCCCGGTCGAGCGACCACATCGGCACGTCGGTGCGGCCGATGAGCTGCCAGCCGCCAGGGGAGGCGCGGGGGTAGACGGCACTGAACTCGCCCGCCAGTGCGACGGCACCGCTCGGCACGGCGGTGCGCGACGTGCTCCGGCGAGGCAGGTCGAGTGACGGCTCGGTGCCGGTGAGGTAGCTGAAGCCCGGGGCGAAGCCGCAGAACGCGCTCGTCCAGAGCTGGCCGGTGTGCCACGCGATCACGCGGTCGCGGCGCATGCCCGTCAGGGCGACGACCTGGTCGAGGTCCTCGCCGTCGTAGACCACCGGGATGACGAGCGGGTCCGTGGCGCTCGCCGCATCGGCGTCGGCGGACGGGACGACCCGTTCGAGTGCACTGCGGAGTCTCGCGGCGTCGGTCGTCGCCGGGTCGTAGCGGAGCAGCAGTGTCCGCGCGCCGGACACGACCTCGGTGAGGCCGGGCAGTCGAGCCGCGGTCAGCCCGGCGCGGAACGCGACGACCTGCGGCAGGGAGTCGAAGGTGGCGAGCAAGGCGGTGCGCCCAGCGGGCCGGAGGTCGAGGACGGTCACGGTGCGAACGGCGCGATCGCGACGCCGTGCTCGGTCAGCAGTGATCGGATCGCGCGGGCCATCGCGACGGCACCGGGGGAGTCGCCGTGGACGCAGACCGAGTCGGCACTGACCCGCAGCTCGGAGCCGTCGACGGCGGTCGCGACCCCGTCGGTGACCATACGGAGGACGCGAGCCGCGACCTCGTCCGGATCGTGCAGCACCGAACCCGGCGTGCTGCGGGATACCAGGGAGCCGTCGGGTTCGTAGGCGCGGTCGGCGAAGGACTCCGCGACCGCGCGCAGCCCGTGGCGTTCGGCAGCGAGCAGGAGTTCGGAACCCGGCAGCGCGAGCACCGCGAGCGAGCTGTCGACGTCGGCGATCGCCCGGACCACGGCCTCGGCCTGGACCGGGTCGGCGCACGCCGTGTTGTACAGGGTGCCGTGGGGCTTGACGTAGGTGACGGCGGTGCCGGCGACCCGGGCGGTGGCGGTCATCGCACCGAGCTGGTGCACGACGTCGGCGTGGAGTTCGTCCGGCGTGACGTGCACCGGACGGCGGCCGAAGCCGGCGAGGTCGCGGTAGGCGACGTGCGCACCGACGGCGACCCCGCGCTCGGCCGCAGCGCGGGCGGTGGCGAGCATGATCGTCGGGTCGCCGGCGTGGAATCCGCAGGCGATGTTGGCGCTCGACACGACGTCGAGCATCGCGGCGTCGTCGCCCATCGTCCAGGCGCCGAACCCCTCGCCGAGGTCGCTGTTCAGGTCGATCGTCGTCACGGGGACTCCCTGTCGTCGCGGGTTGTTGAACAATCTACCGAGCGGCGACTCCGCTGTCGACCGATCGGGGCACGCGGCTGGTGGGTGGATTCCGAGCAGCGGCACGTAGCGTCCGAGGTCAGCACCTGCCGGGGGCGTCGCCCTCGGTTCGACCACTGCACTGGAGCAGACCATGACCGACAGCAGCAACACGCACGACGACGACGCCAAGGCCCCCGTGAACGACTCCGAGGGCATCGAGAAGCCGGGCGGGCTCGGCGACGACAACACCATCCCCAACGACCCGGACGGCCTCGCCGCTGGGCACGTCGGGGACGACTCGCACTTCAACCCGGAAGAGGACGGCGAGGAGTAGGGGTCGTTCGTCGACTCGGAACGACGTCCTCGTTGTCGCACGACGACGGGGACGTCGTTCCGAGTCGACCCGGTGTCGTTCAGAGTCGACCCGGTGTCGTTCCGAGTCGACCCGCGACCGCCCGAAAGCCCCCTACAACACCCGCTCCAGCAACCGCAGCGTCCCCGCGATGTCCACGTTCCGGTCCAGCAGCCACTGCACCTGCAGCCCGTCGAACGCCGCGATGATGAGCGACGCCACCTGCTCGAGGTCGGCGTCCGAGTGCCGCCCCGACGCCACGAGCTCGTCGTGCAGCTGGGCGACCAGGTTCCCCCGTGCCTCGTCGAACCGTGCGGCGAAGAACTCCCGCGCCGTCTCGTTGCCGGACTCCACCGACGCCCCGAGGAGGGTCGTGTAGAGCGTCACGAGTGCCGGCTCGCTGACGTTCCGGTCGGCGACGAAGGCCAGTCGGGTGAAGACCCCGGCCGTGTCGCCGAGTGCCCGGTCCGAGGCGGCATCGCGCTCCCGCAGGACCTCGACCAGCAGCGCTTCGCGTGATGAGAAGTAGTGCTTCAGTGCCGCGTGCGAGACCCCGATCGCATCGCCGATGGCGCGCAGCGAGGTGCCGTCGATCCCGCGCGAGGCGACGACGTCGAGCGTCTGGTCGAGGATCTCCCGCCGACGCTGCACGCCCTTGGCGTAGGGGCCCCTGGTGCCGATTCCATCGTTGGAGGTCACGCGTGCCAATGTACCGGCGCAACAATCGGGACAAAAACTTCCGGTCGGAGGTTTCCGGTGCTACAGTCCCGATCACCTAGCAGCACTAGGTATTCGAGGGCCCCGAAGCCCCCTATGACTCGAGGAGGAGTCATGTCGACACCGACGTCGAAGGAAGAACCCACCCGCGGCATCGCCGGGACCGCATCACCAGCGGTCACCGCAGCCGCCGGTGCCACCGCCTCGGACGCCGCGGCGCCCCGAGCGTTCTCGGTCGAGGGGATCACGCAGTCCGTCAGCACGATGCGTGTGGGCCGCGGCTACCTCTGGGGCCTCAGCTTCGCCCAGTTCGGCCTGTTCGTCGCCCTGCTCACGCCGGTCTTCGTGAGCATGTCGATCAAGGCGACCGAGCTCAACCCCTCGAGCCCCGAGACCGTGGTCGGCTCCGTCCTGCCGTTCGGCGCCCTCGGCGCGCTGTTCGCCAACCCGCTGTTCGGCGCGATCTCCGACCGCACGCGCAGCCGGTGGGGACGCCGACGCCCGTGGATGCTCGGCGGCGTCATCGTCTTCGTCGGTTCGCTCGCCTGGCTCGCCTTCTCGCCGAACGTCCTGCAGCTCACGCTGGCCTGGGTCCTCGCGCAGGTCACGGCGAACGCCGTCCTCGCGACGCTGACCGCGAGCTTCGCCGACAACGTGCCGGAGTTCCAGCGCGGCAAGGCCTCGAGCGTCATCGCCCTCGCGCAGAACATCGCCATCCTCGCCGGCCTGTACCTGGCCGTTTACCTGGTCGGGAACCTGCCGGTCCTCTTCATCGCCCCGGGCGTCCTGGCGATCATCGCGATCCTCGTCTACTGCTTCGTGGCCCGCGACGACCTGCCGACGACGCCGGTCAAGCCGTTCAGCTGGATCAACCTGATCAGCTCGTTCTGGACCAACCCGATCAAGCACCCGGACTTCGGACTCGCCTGGTGGGGTCGCTTCCTCATCACCTTCGGCACGTTCATGTTCACGACGTACCGCCTGCTCTACATGCAGGACCGCATCGGTCTGCCGCAGGCCGAGGCCGTCGGGGTCGTCGCGTTCGGTGTCCTGCTGTACACGGTCGCCCTGCTCGTCAGCGCCGCCGTCTCCGGCTGGGTGTCGGACCGCGTCCAGCGCCGCAAGGTGTTCGTCTGGGGCTCCACTGCGCTGACCGCGGTCGGCCTCGTGATCCTGGCCCACGTCGACACCGTCGGCGGCTTCTACTTCGCCGAGATCGTCCTCGGCTTCGCCTTCGGCATCTACGCTGCCATCGACACCGCCCTGATCGTCGACGTGCTGCCCGACCCGGAACGCCCCGGCAAGGACCTCGGCGTCATCAACATCGCGAACGCGCTGCCGCAGTCGCTCGCTCCGGCCGTCGGCCTGTTCCTGCTCGGCATCGGCGGTGGTCAGAACTACACGCTCATGCTCTGGGGTGCCGGCGTCGCCGTCATCCTCGGCGCCCTCGTCATCCTGCCGATCAAGTCGGTCCGGTAGGCACCGCACCAAACCAGCGGCCTGGAGGCGCGACTCGCGTCCGCAACGCGAGTCGCGCCTCCAGGCAGTCACCTGTACCACCCCCGGAAAGGACCCGACATGGCTCCCGCCATCTCCCTGCAGCTCTACACGGTGAACGCCGCGCTGGAGCCCGACCTCGACGGCGGCGTCCACCGCCTGGCCGAGATCGGCTTCGACACCGTCGAAGCGTTCGCGTTCGTGGACCGAGCAGCGCAGCTCAAGTCCGCGTTCGACGCCCACGGCATCACCGCGAAGACCGGCCACGCGTTCCTGGTCGAGGAGACCATCCCGCTGCCCGACGGCACCGTGATGACCGCTCCGTCGCATGCCGACACCTTCGCCGCGGCGAAGGAACTCGGCCTCGAGATCGTCATCGACCCGTTCGTCGGGCCAGACGCGTGGACGACCCGCGAGGGCGTCGAGCGTGTCGCCGCACGACTGAACGCCGCCGCCGTCGAGGCCGCCGAGCACGGTCTGCGCGTCGGATACCACAACCACGACCACGAGCTCCGGCCGCAGATCGACGGGCAGCCCGCGCTGCAGGTGCTCGCGTCGCTGCTCGACCCGGCCGTGGTGCTCGAGCTCGACCTGTACTGGGCATCGGCTGCGGGCATCGACGTCGTCGCGTTCATCGAGGAGCTCGGCGACCGCATCGTCGCCGTGCACGTCAAGGACGGTCCGATGCGCGACGACATCTCCACCGCGACGATCCCCACCGACCAGACCCCGGCCGGCCAGGGCGACGTCCGGCTCGCCGAGGCCCTCCGTGCGGCGACGGCGCTCGAGTACGCCGTGATCGAGTTCGACGGGTTCGACGGGGACGTCTTCGACGGTGTGCAGCAGTCGTACGAGTGGCTCGCGGCGCAGCTCGCGCCGGCCGGTTCGTCGTCCGCATCGGAGGTGTCCGCATGACCCGCACCGGACGCGTCGGCATCGGCTTCATCGGCGCCGGCATGATCAGCGAGCAGTACCTGGCGAACCTCACGACGTTCCCCGACGTCGAGGTCGTCCGGATCGGCGACATCGACACGGAGCGCGCCGCGGCGTCGGCTTCGAAGTGGGGTGTTGCGGCCTCGGGCGACGGCGCATCCGTGCTCGCCGATCCCGACGTCGAGATCGTCATCAACCTGACGCTCCCCGCCACGCACGTCGCCGTCTCGATGGACGCACTGCGTGCCGGCAAGCACGTGTGGAGCGAGAAGCCGATCGGCGTGGACCGTGCCTCGGCCGCGTCGCTCGTCGAACTCGCCGACTCCCTCGGGCTGAAGCTCGGCATCGCGCCGGACACCGTGCTCGGTCCGGGGTGGCAGACCGCCAAGCGTGCGATCGAGGCCGGTGCGATCGGTACCCCGCTCACCGCGGTCACGAGCATGCAGTGGCAGGGGCCGGACGTGTTCCACCCGAACGCGTCGTTCCTCTACGCCAAGGGCGCGGGCCCGCTGTTCGACATCGGCCCGTACTACTTCACGGCGCTCGTGCACCTGCTCGGACCGATCGACTCCGTCGTCGCGACGGGTTCTCAGTCGCGGTCGACGCGGCAGCTGGTCGTCGGACCGAACGCGGGCGACTCGTTCCCCGTCGAGGTGCCGACCCACGTCTCCGTCCTGACCTCGTTCGAGCAGGGCGGCAACGCACAGTCGCTGCTGTCGTTCGACACCCCGCTGTTCCGGCACGGCGTGTTCGAGGTCAACGGGACCGAGGGCACGATCGTCCTGCCCGACCCGAACACGTTCGGTGGCGGGCACCCGATCCGGGTCGCGCGACCGCTGACCGCGGACGCGACGTTCCCCTTCTCGCAGGAGTGGGACGTGCTGCTCGACGAGGAGCCCACCGTCGGACGAGGCCTCGGCGTGCTCGACATGGCGCGGGCCATCCGTGGCGGCGGCTCGCACATCGCGACCGGCGAGGTCGGCTACCACGTGCTCGACACCATGGTCGCGGTCGAGGAGTCCATCGCCGCCCGCTCGTTCATCGAGGTCGAGTCGACCGTCGCGCCGATCGCGTCGCTGCCCGAGGGCTTCGACCCGCTCGCGGCGACGCTGGAGGGCGCGCAGGTCTGAGGGCTGGATCGACTGCCGGGATCGACCCGGAACGACATCCCCGTTGTCGCACGACGACGGGGATGTCGTTCTGCGTCGGTGTCGGTCTCAGCGCACCGCGTGTTGGCGGAGGGCGACGACGACCTCGTCGAGGAAGTCGTCGACCTGGTCCTGGTCGTAGCCCTCGCGGAACTTCGTGGGCTGGAACCGGGCGGCGGACACCTGCTCCGGTGTGAGCGGATCCACCGGCCGCCCCTGCTCGTACCCGGCGAGGGTGGTCTGGATCCGGTCGAGGAACGCATCGACCTCGCCCTGGTCGTAGCCCTCCCGCCACTTCGTCGGTCGGAACCGCTTGTCGGACACGTCCTTCGCGAGCATCTGCTCCCCCTTCTGCATGCCCGTCATGCTCTCACGGGCCCGCGAACGGGCAGGGGCAGCGGCGGTACCGGCAGTTCAGCGCAGTGGGAGCCGGCGGCCGAACACGGCGTCGAGGAACCGCGCGAAGCGGGACTCGGACGGCGGCGCGGTCGGGACCGCGCGCGTCGGCGACCGGAACGCCAGGTCGTGCAGCATGTTCCGCTTCGAGCCGTCCCAGTTCGCGAACAGGTAGGTGCCGCCGATGAACGACATGCTCCGGACCGGTGTGCGCTTCCAGGAGTCGGCAGCCACGTAGTAGCCGGTGTGGCCGGAGCGGATGTGCTGGATCACGGTGTCGACGTCGATGACGCTGGTGGTCGTCACGACGGCGGTGATGCCCGTGCGGTCACGGGCGACGTACTCGATGAGGTGTTCGGTCACAGTAGGACTCTTCGTCACAGAGGCGGGACGCCACGACGGTGAACGTGGCGAAGGGTGTTCGGAACCGCCGTTGCTTCCGACAGCAGAATACGTCCGGTTCGTCGTGGCGTCACCGGAATGTCCGACGGTCGCACACGCTCGAACGTTCATACGGGCCGACGGACCATCCACGAAGCGATCAGGTCGACGGCAGCCGTGAAGTCGATGCTGCCCGGTCGGTTGAGGAACGCGTGCCGGCTGTCGGGCAGGACGTGCCGTTCGAGATCGACCCCCGCGGCACCGAGTTGCCGTGCGAACCGGTCGCCGGATGCGCGCATCGTGTCCCGCTCGGCGTCGAGCATCAGAGTCCGCGGGAACGTGCTGAGGCCCTCCGGTGCCGGGAACGCTCCGGCGCCGAGCGGCCCGGCGTAGGTGCGGTTCGCGGCGTCGAGCAACAGCGGAGCGTGCGTGATCCGCCGGTGCCCGCGCACGAGACGCTGCACCGCTGGGTCGCGGGGGATCCGCGTGTGGAAGAACCCGTACGCGAGCACGGTGCCGGCCAGCGCGGGGCCGGACGGGATCACGGTGGTGGCGAGACACGCTCCAGCGCTCGCGCCACCCAGCACCAGACCGGCCGGACCCTCTTCTGCGAGCGAGTGGAGCACCGCCACGACCTCGTCGCGTGCATGCGGTGCACGTCGGCGTGCTCGGGGGCCCGTCCGCCCGATCCAGGGCATGCCGGGCAGCGGACCGAGGCGGTAGTCGACGGTGACCACCGGGATGCCGCGGGCGCTGAGTGCCCGGGCCACGGCGTCCGACTCGGGCAGGTCCAGGTCGCCCCGGAAGAACCCGCCCCCGTGCAGCCAGACCAGGGTCGGAGCGGCTGCCGGGGCCTTCGGTCGGTAGCGCCGGATCGGGACCGGTCCGTGCGGGCCGGGGAGCACGTCGTCCATGACGTCGACCGTCCCCACCGATGCCCCGATGCCCTCTCCCCGCATGCCAGCAGACTACGGGCCGGTAACGATGCGAGCGCCGACACCGCCGCCGGTGCACCGTGGAGTGGTGCGTACCTCGAAGACTGCCCTGATCCTGACCGGCGCCGCCGTGGTCGCCCTGCTGACCGGCTGCTCCGGTGGCGGGGACGGTGGCGACGCGACCCCGACCGTCACCGAGACCGTGACCGCGGCGCCGACGGACACGGCAGCCACCCCGACGCCGACGAGCACGCCGAGCCAGACACCGACGCCCACCCCGACCTGTGGTCCCGAGACCGGCTCCGAGGCAGCAGCCGCCGGGATCGCTGCGCTGCCGTCGCCCGCCGGCCTCGAGGACACCAAGTGGGACGCCGCGAACGCCGACTACACCGGCTACGACGCCTGCGCCTCACTGTCCTGGTCCGTCGTCGCGCCCGAGTTCGGCACCGCTGGCTCGCCGTACGCGATCCTGCTCTTCCACCAGGGCCGGTACCTCGGCACCGCGACCTCCGAGCAGTACGCGTTCGAGCCGGCCATCGAGCGGTTGGCCGACGCCTCGATCAAGGTCACCTACACGTACGCGAAGGCGAACGAGGCGAACGCTGACGCCTCCGGTCGCACCACCGCGACGTACATCTGGAACGACGGCACCGAGCGCGTCGACATGACCGGCGAGGTGCCGCCCGCTCAGGGCTGATCGGCGGCAACGCCCCGCGGGTCGAGCTCGCGTCGCAGTGCGCGGAGGACCCGCACGATCGTCGCGAGCTCGTCCGGACCGCCCTCGAACCCGCGTCCGAGCGCTGGTCGTGGCTCCACCACGACGTCCTCGCCGACCGTCGTGCTGATCCAGACGCCGAAGTCGACCCGTTGTCCGCGTGCGTCCTTCGTGGCGACGGAGAACCTCCGGATGTGGGTCCAGGGCAGGTCGAACACCGGCTCCGCCCGCGACGGCGCCCACGCGTGCAGACCGGACGCGTCGACGGTCCAGATCTCGGGTCGGGGGCCCGGCAGGTCGTCGGTCGCCCGCAACCCCGATGCGGAGACCGGCAGGTGGAACCGGGGCGCGCGGCGTTCCCGGATCCGTGCCAGGGTGCGGCGATCGGTCCGACCGGCGCTCCAGGTCACCACCGCCAGCAGTAGGCCGAACCCGGCGACGAACAGCGGCCACAGGACGAAGTTGGCCTGTGTGCGGGCGCTGTCGAGACCGCGCAGGAAGTCCGGCGACGCGAACTCGGCGACGAGCACGCCGAGCCCCGAGGCCGTCGTCACCGCGGCCACGAGCAGGACCGGCCACCGCTTCGGCATCTCGCCGTCACGCAGCCGCTGCACCCACTGCTCGTCGGGTGTCGTCATCGATCGGCCGGGGCTCGACCGGAGCGCCCGGTGTCGTGGTGCGGATCGAACTCCCGCCGCAGCGACCGGAGCACCTGCATCAGGATGTGGATCTTCGTCACGCTCGCGCCGAACGGCCGCCCGATGACTGCGCGCGGCAGCAGCACGAACCGGCCCACCGCCTCGGTGACGATCCAGATCCCGGTGTCGGTGCGTTGTCCGCGGACGTCCGTCGAGGCCAGCTCGATCGTCCTGACGTCGTCCCACACCAGGTCGAACACGGGATCGTCGCGCTCGGGTGACCACGCGTGGAGGCCCGCCGCGTCGACCGTCCACAGCTCCGGCCTCGGGTCCGGGAAGTCGTCGGCGGCGTACGGGCCCGAGCGGAGGACGGGCAGGTGGAAGCGCGTCGTGGTCCCGTTCCGGCGGATCCGGTCCAGCACCAGGCGGTCGCGCCGCCCGCGCAACCAGGACAGCACCGCGGCCACGGGCCCGAACCCGAGCAGCAGCACCGAGAACAACGGCACGGCGAACGGGCGTCGGGCGTCCGAGTGCAGGATGCCGTCGAGGTGGGTCGCCGAGAAGTACACCCCGATCCCGCCGGCCACCGTGACGATCGCGAGGCCGACGAGGAACGGCCACCGCTTCGGGGTCTCCCCGTCGCGCAGCCGCTGCACCCACCGCTCGCCCGAGTACTCCACCGCACCATCCTGCCCGGCTGGACCGCACGACGGCCGCGAGCACGAGATGCTGTTCCCATGCAGTTCGCCCGCACCGCCGCACCCGGTGTCGCCGTCGCCGTCGCGATCGGCCTCGTCGCGACCCTGATCGGATCGGTCGTCCCGGTCGTGGGCGGACCCGTCCCCGCCGTCCTGATCGGCGCGGTGCTCGGTTGGCTCGTCCGTCGGCGCACCGGCGGCACCCTCGCCGTGCTCGCTCCCGGCGTGAAGTTCTCGTCGAGTCGTGTGCTGCAGTTCGCGGTGGTCCTGCTCGGCGCGCAGCTGTCGATCGGCGAGGTCCTGCGCATCGGCGGCGAGACCCTGCCGGTCATGCTGACGACCCTCGTGGTGTGCCTCGGTGCCGCCTGGGGGATCGGCCGTCTGCTCCGGGTGTCGAGCGCCCTCCGTACCCTGATCGGCGTGGGGACCGGCATCTGCGGTGCGTCCGCGATCGCGGCCGTCACGCCCGTCATCGGTGCGGTCAGCGCGGACGTCGCCTACGCGATGTCGACGATCTTCCTCTGCAACATCGCCGCGGTGTTCGCCTTCCCCCTGCTCGGCCACGCCCTCGGCCTCAGCCAGCACGCCTTCGGCGTGTTCGCGGGCACTGCGGTGAACGACACGTCGTCCGTCGTCGCCACCGCGACGGTCTACGGTCGCCAGGCGACCGACACGGCGGTCGTCGTGAAGCTGGTGCGGACCCTGATGATCATCCCGATCGTCATCGGGCTGGCCGGACTGGAGGCCCGACGCACTTCCCGCGAGCAGCTCGCGCTCGACACGGGGTCGCGCAGCGGGTTCCGCGTGTTCCGGTTGGTCCCGTGGTTCCTGATCGGGTTCCTCGTGGTGGTGCTGCTCCGGACCGTCGGGGTGCTGCCGGCTGATGCCGCACCGGGGTTCGCGACCGCGGCGTCGTTCCTCATCACGGTGGCGCTCGCGGCGATCGGCTGCTCGACGGACTTCGCGGCGCTGCGACGTGCCGGGTTCCGTCCGATGCTGCTCGGCATCGCGCTCTGGGGGCTCGTGGCGGGCACGAGCCTCGGCGCGCAGGCGGTCTTCGGCCTGCTGTAGGTCGGAGCCGGGCGGGGGCTTGCACCGATCCGACCCATCGTTTATCGTTGTATCGAAATTCGATGGTATCGATGATCGACAGGGGAAGACGCCATGACCGCACCCGTGTACGAACCGCCCCGCGGGCGGAACTCCTACCTCGCCTACGTCGCCTGCTGCGTGATCGGCATCGCGCTCGTCGTCTGGCGGTACGTCGACCTGCTCGTCCGCTCGGTCAGCTCCGGGACGGTGTCGGTGCCCGTCCGGATGACCGCGACGAGCGAGGTCCCGCAGCCGCCCGGTGGTGCGACCGTCACCGCCGAACACCTCGTGCTCCGGGCCCCGATCGCGGACGTGCCGGCCGGGGCGATCGGGTACATCCGGGTCGGTGACGCGCTCGAGGTCCTGTTCGTCAGTGCGCTCATCGCCCTCGTCGCCGCGGTGGCGTGGAAGATCTCGCGCGGCGGGCTGTTCGACCGGTCGACGACCCGCATCCTCGACTGGCTCGCGGCTGCGGTGCTGGTGGCCGGGTTCGTGCCCCAGTTCGTCCGCCGGATGGGGTGGAACTGGGTGGTGTCGGGGCTCGGCTGGGACGGGCGCCTGCCGACGCCCGACGTCGACCACCAGTTCGTGCCGGTGTACCTCGGCCTGCTCGTCGTCATCTGCTTCCGGTTCGCCCTGACCGCCTCGCAGCGGATGGTGCGCGACCAGTCCGGGCTGGTCTGATGCCCCCGGAACAGGAGGACGGTCACGCGGTCGTCTGCCACCTCGACGAGCTGCTCGCCGCTCGGGGCATGACGCTGACCGAGCTCGCCGACCGGGTCGGGGTGACCGTGGTGAACCTGTCGGTGCTGAAGAACAACCGGGCACGCGCGATCCGGTTCTCCACGCTCACCCGGCTCTGCCAGGAGCTCGGGTGCCAGCCGGGCGACGTTTTCTCGGTGCGCGCGGACTGACGACGGGAGGCCCGGATCACGTGAGCCGATCTGCTCACGTGATCCGGGCCTCCCGTCCGATCTGCCGGGCCGGCGGCGTCAGCCGCGCAGCGCCTCCGTCAGCTTCACGCGACTGCCCGTCCGCAGCAGCGCGTTCTCGTAGACGCGGGCGCCCACCAGGACGACCACGACCACCGCGGCGACCACGATCAGGAGCGACAGGATCGGCTCCCACCACTCGGCCGTGCCGAGGAAGATCCGCATCGGCATGCCGATCGGTGCACTGAACGGCACGTACGACATGATGCCGAGCACCGTCGGGTTGTTGTACGCGACGATGATCAGGATGTACGGGATCATCACGAGCATCATCACCGGCGTGGTGACGCTGCCGACGTCCTCCTGACGCGACACCAGCACGGCCGCCGCGGCGAAGAGCGACGCGATGAGCACGAAGCCGACGGCGAAGAACCCGACGAACCACAGGATGCTCGGGCCGAGCATCGAGAACATGTTGTCCTGTCCGGTCACCGCCAGGGTGACGATCGCGGCGATCGCCACGGCGACGATCTGCGCGAACGCCATCACGCTGTTGCCGAGGACCTTGCCGGCGAGCAGCGCCCTGGCCGAGATCGCGGACATCAGGATCTCCACGACCCTGGTCGACTTCTCCTCGACCACGCTCTGCGCGATGGACTGGCCGAAGGTCACGGCCGAGGCGAAGTACACGACGCCGAACGCGATGGCGATGAGGTAGACGAGTCCGCCGGGCAGCGCGTCCGGGTCGAGCAGTTCGATCCGCGGTGTGACGCTCAGCGCGGAGACGACGTCGGTCGGGGCCTCGTCGAGGCCGACGACCTTGTAGCCGAGCGGGTCGTCGGACGGCACGATCGCCGCGTCGACGTCGCCGTTCTGCACGAGCCGTTCGGCGTCCGCCACCGAGGTGGAGTCCGTGACGTCGAGGCCCGCGGTGGTGGGCAGCGAGACACCGTCGACCACGGCGACCGGCGTGGTGTCGTCGGCGGTGGCCTTGCCGACGATGCCGCCGACCACGATGGACGCGACGACCATGCCGATCAGGATGAGGGCGGAGACCACGAAGGCCTTGCTGCGGATGCGTGCCTGGATCTCGCGTGCGGAGACGAGCCGCACGGCCTGCACGAAGGAGTCGTTCATCGGATGACCTCCCGGAAGACCTCGCTGAGCCGCGGGACCCGCGGGGCGAACGACCCGACGGTGCCCTGCTGGACGGCCCGCTGCAGGACGTGTTGGGCGGTGGACGGGTCGGCCTCGAAGACGGCGTAGCCGCCGTCGAACTCGCGGACCGTCACACCGGGCTCGTCGCGGAGCCAGGCGACGTCGCCGTCGACCAGCAGCTCCCAGGCGGCGGGCCCCGCCTGCTTGCGGAGTTCGTCCTGCGGGCCGGCGGCGCGGATGGTGCCGCCCGCGATCACGACGACGTCGTCGCAGAGCCGTTCGACGACGTCGAGCTGGTGGCTCGAGAACAGCACCGGGACCCCGCGCGCCGCGGTCTCGCGCAGGACGCCCAGCACCGTGTCGACGGCCATCGGGTCGAGGCCCGAGAACGGCTCGTCGAGCACCAGCACCTCGGGGTCGTGAGCCAGGGCCGCGGCGATCTGCACCCGCTGCTGGTTGCCGAGCGACAGCTTCTCGACGGCGTCGTCGGCGTGGCCGGTCAGCTCGAGCCGTTCGAGCAGCTCGGTGGTCCGCGTGGTCGCCGCGCGCTTGTCGACGCCGTGCAACCGGGCCATGTAGGTGATCTGCTCGGCCACCGGCATCTTCGGGTACAGCCCGCGTTCCTCGGGCATGTAGCCGAAACGGCGGCGGTCGGCGGGCCGGACCGCGGTGCCGTCGATCGAGACGGATCCCGCGTCGGCCTGCAGCACGCCGAGCATGATGCGCATGGTGGTCGTCTTGCCGGCGCCGTTGCCGCCGACGAACCCGGTGAGGCGGCCGTTGCCGACCGTGAACCCCACGTCGTCGAGCACCCGGCGGTCGCCGAAGTGCTTGGTCACCCCTTCGATGGTGAGCATGTCGTACCCCTCTCGCGACGGCCTGCGCCGCCTGCGTCGACGCTATTGGCCGGGAGGCACGGGGCGCCTCCGCCATCCGGCGGGACTTGGGCGGGTGGTCGGCTCCACCGCGCGGGGGAGGGGGCGGGTGGGCGGCGGGCACGGTGCTGGGTTGTTCGGCCGGCGGGCGGCGGGCACGGTGCTGGGTTGTTCGGCCGGTGGGGCTCTGGTTGCTCGGTGCGTCGTCGTGGCGGGGCACGGTGCGGTCAACGCCGCACGGGGTGAGCGAGGGCGCACGGTGCGGGCGTGGTGCGAGCGCGGCACCGTGCGGACTTGTCCTGCCGGTGCCGGATCGGTCGGCCTCGGTCAGCCGGCGACGCCGTGCTCGAACGCCCAGACGACCGCCTGGATGCGGTCGCGCAGCGCGAGCTTCTGCAGCACGTTCGACACGTGGGTCTTCACGGTGGCGTCACCGACGTACAGCTCGGCGGCGATCTCGGCGTTGCTGAGGCCCCGGGCGAGCAGCCGGAGCACTTCGGTCTCGCGCTCGGTGAGTCCGGCGGCTGCCAGCGCGCCGTCCGCGGTCCGCGCGCTCGCCACCGGTGCGGCGGTCGCACGGCTGATCACCCGGCGCGTGACGTCGGGCGCGAGCAGGGCGTCCCCGGCGGCGACGGTCCGGACGGCGTCGATCAGCCGTTCGGGGGAGGCGTTCTTCAGCAGGAAGCCGCTGGCACCCGCCTCGAGTGCCTGGAACAGTGCGTCGTCGCTGTCGAACGTCGTCAGGATGAGCACCGCCGGCGGGTCCGGCAACGCTGCGATCCGCCGAGCGGCCTCGAGTCCGTCGACGCCGGGCATCTGCACGTCGAGGCAGACCACGTCGGGGCGCAGGGCCCGGACGGCCTCGACCGCACGGGCGCCGTCGGGGGCCTCGCCGATCACCCGGAACCCCGGCTCGGACTCCAGGATCACGCGGAACCCGGCCCGCACCAGCTCCTGATCGTCTGCGAGCACGATCGTCAGGTCGGTCGCGCCGTTCGGGTCGTTCGTCTCGTTCACGTCGTCGGCAGCCATGCCCGCACCAGGTAGCCTCCCCGGGCGCGTGGCCCGATCTCGATCCGTCCGTCCACGGCTGCGACCCGCTCCCGCATGCCGATGTGCCCGAGGCCGCTGCCCGACGGGTTCCGCGCAGCACGGTCGCCGTGCCCGTCGTCGGTGACCTCGACCTCGAGCCCGTCGTCGAGGTACCTGAGCCGGACGTCGGCGCGGGCGGTGGGCCCAGCGTGCTTCAGGACGTTCGTCACGGCCTCCTGCACGATCCGGTACGCGACGGCGGCGACCGTCGGCGGCACGGGACGCTCGTTGCCCACGACCACGTACTCGGTCGGGTGACCGGCGACCCGAGCGGACTCGGCGAGCTCGACGATGCGTGCGATGCCCTCGGTGCTCGGAGCGTCCCCGACACCGCGGTCACCGGTGCCCGGTTCGTCCGCCGACCGCAGGGTGCCGAGCATCCGCCGGAGTTCCTCGACAGCCGTGCGCGCGCTCTCCTCCACCACGCCGAGCGATGCCGTCGCCTGCGCGGGATCACGGTCGATGACCCGTCGGGCAGCGCCGGCCTGCACGCCCATCAGGGACACGTGGTGCGCGACGACGTCGTGCAGTTCGCGGGCGATCCGGACCCGCTCGATCGTCACGGCCTGGGCAGCACTGCGCTCCCGTTCGGCTGCCAGCTCCGCGGTGCGCTCGTCGAGCTGGTGTCGGGCGACGGCCGAGGCCCAGGCCCGGTTGCCCGCGTACCAGGCGGCGCCGAAGTAGATGACGTTGATCACGATGTTCAGCAGCGAGTACGCGATGTACGGCGGGATGAGGGCGCCGTCGTCGTTGGGCAGTGCGTTCGGTACCGCCCAGCCGAACGAGATCGCGAGGAACAGCCACGCGAACATCCCGCCGATGACGACCCACCGGACCACCTCGGCCCGCACCCGGTCGGCGCACCATGCACCGACGGAGTACAGCGAGATGAACAGGGTGAAGTTGACCAGGAACACCTCGGGCACGTGCAGGAGCTGCGTGGCCGCGAACGCCAGCGCGGACAACACTGCAGCGGACATCGGGAACCGGCGACGGAACGCGATCGGGACCGCGTTCGCGACGATCATCAGGGCCGAGACCCACCAGGCCGCCTGGTCGTCGCCGTAGATGCCGGACGCCCCGTACAGGACGGTGGTGATCGTCAGGCCGGCGGCGAGCACCAGGGCGAGCACGGCGTCCTGGCGGTGCTCGCGGCGCCCCACGGGCAGCCGTGACCACTCCGCTGTCGTCCCCATGCAGCAAACGCTAGCGGGTGCCGCCCCCGTCCAGGCCGTCGAGGGCCGCGAGGACCGTCGTGACCTCGGTGCGCGTCGTGTAGTCGACGTGCACGTCCACGAACCGGACGACACCGTGCTCGTCGATGACGAAGACCGACGGGAACGGGATCGCGGCGGTTCCGTCGGCGTTGCTGTCGGCGACGTCGAACCCGAGCTCCGTGTGGGCTGCTCGTGCCTCAGTGCTCGGCGCCGTGACGACGCCGAACCGACCGGCGAGCACGTTCTCCGGGTCGGACAGGACCGGGAATGCCAGCTCGCCGTTCGCGATCGACTGCTCGGTGCCCTCGGGGGTCTGCGGCGAGACGGCGACGAGTCGGGCCCCGCGTCCCTGCAGCGCGGGGAGCAACTCCTGCTGGTAGGTGCGGAGCGTGAGGTTGCAGTACGGGCACCAGGCGCCGCGGTAGAACACGATCACGGTCGGCGTGTCACCACGCGCGGCGCCCAGTGACGTGGCGGCGCCCGTCGCGTCCAGCAGTGGAGCGTCCGGGGCGTCGTCCCCGACGGCGAGGACACCGTCGGGGACGCCGTCGGCACGCAGGTCGGCCTGTTCCCGATCGAACACGGCGCTGAGCTCGGGGCCGATCTGCGCGGTGAAGCCGTCGTTGAACTCGTCGACTCGACGAGCGATGGTGTCGTGGGGCATCGGGTACTCCGTGGTCGTGGGCGGCCGGGTCGCCGTCGGAGGGAGCGTAGGCACGTCCCGGGGCTCGCGGTCCCGTCGCTCGTCACGGAGCGTCACGGAACCGGGTGGTCGGGGAGTATCCTCCCGCCAACGAGCAGGGGAGTCACCATGCAGTTCCTCGTCAACGTCATCGACGACGGGCAGGCCGACGCCGCCGGTCGCACGGAGTCCGCCACCCAGGCCGAGGCCACTGCGGTCGATGCCCTGAACGAACGCCTGGGCACCGCCGTCGTGTTCGCCGCCGGGGTGTCCGCCCCCGCCGACGGCACGGTCGTCGACGCCCGTGGCGGCGGTTCGGACACCACGCCCGGACTGGTGGCCGACAGCGCCGAGTTCGTCGCGGGCTTCTGGGTCATGGAGCTGCCGGATGCCGCGACGGCGCTCCGTGTGGCGCACGAGGCGTCGCAGGCGTGCAACCGGAAGATCGAGCTGCGTCCGCTGCTGTGACGCGGGCACCGCTCCCCGGCCCGCTCCGCTTCCCGACCACGGCGAGCACGGCGCTCGCCGCCGTGACGAGCGCCCCGACCATGAACGTCGCCGCGGAGCCCGCCGTGCCGACGAGTGCGCCCGACGCCTCCGCTCCCACGGCCTGACCGAGCACGAGCGCGACGAAGAGCGCCGACGTCCCGGCCGACGACCGCGCAGCGTCGAGTTCGGTCGTCCAGGCGATCAACGCGCCGGTCGCCGCCGTGTAGCCCCAGCCGAACACCGCACACGCCAGCATCGCCACCGCCGTGGACTGCGGCGCGACACCGAGTGTGACGACGGCCACCCCCACGGCGCCCGCGGTCACCGCCCAGAGCGTCCGCGCGCGGAGTCCGCTCGTCCACCGAGCTGTCACGGCGACCGCAGCACCGCCGACCCCGAGCGCGATCCACGCCGACACCGACACCACGACGGGCGCGCCCGCGTCGACCAGCGCGGAGCGGCCGTAGGTCCACACGACCGCCGATCCGGCACCGAAGAGCAGCGCGAGCGCGATGACCCGTCGGTGCGCCGCGAACCACGCCGTCCCCGGTGCGGCTGGTCGGCCACCGCCGGACCCGCTCCGACGGGACACCACCAGCAGCACGACGCCGACGACGAGTGCGAAGACCCCGGACCACGCCCAGGCCGTCCGCCAGTCGGGCAGGAGCACGAGTGCGAGCGCCCCCGCGGCGACCAGCCCCGGACCGGTCCCCGAGTTGACGACCGCCTGCGCAGTTCCCTGCACGGGCCCCGGTACCGCGCGCGACACGAGCTGCACGAGGGCCGGTGAGGCGAGCCCGGCCCCGGTCGAGGCGACCACCGCGGCGATCCCGAAGGACCACGGCCCCGGCGCCGCCGCCATCGCGAGCGCACCGACCCCGGCGACTCCGGCGGCTGCGGCGACGAGCACCCGGGGGACGCGTGCGGCGACCAGGAACCCGACCACCGCGCCGACGCAGTACATCGCAGAGGCCCCCGAGGAGACCCACCCGGCGGCGTCCGGGCGCAGGCCGAGGTCGCGTTGGACGTCGGGCAGGAAGAGCCCGAACGCCAGGCGGACCAGCCCGTACGTCGCGGCGATCAGGGCCAGCCCGCTGCCGAGGAACACCCACTGTCGTAACGAAAACGATCGTTTCACTTTTGAGAGCCTAGGGTGCTTGCATGGCGATGCGTCCAGGAACCGAGCAGCGGCTGCTCGACGCGGCCGAGGAGCTCTTCTTCACGCGGGGAATCGCCGCCACCCCGATCGACGCCGTGCTCGACCGCGCCGGGATCTCGAGCGCCACGCTCTACCGCGGGTACGCGAGCAAGGAAGCCCTGGTCGCCGCGGCCCTCGATCGCCGGCACGACGACTGGCTCGCCACGTGGGACCGCGCGGTCGAGGCTGCTCCGGACGACCGCGGCCGCCTGCTCGCGGTGTTCGACGCGCTCGACGAGTACCGGTCGACCGCCGCCGGCTCGCGCTGGTGCGCGTTCCTCGGGACCGCTGCCGAGTACGCGGACGCCCCAGCCGAGGTGCACGAGGTGCTCGACCGCGAGACCGGGGCGCTCCGGACCCGGCTGACCGAATGTGCCGCGCCCGTCGTCGGCGAGCGCGCCGGGGCCCTGGCCGACCAGCTGCTGCTCGTCGTCTCCGGGTACCTCGCGATGCGCCTGCGCGATCCGTCGGTCGGCACGGCGACGGCGCGTGCGGTCGCCGCGGCGCTCGTCGCGGCATCCTGACCGCTCGTCAGCGCCCCGGGGTTCTCCGACGCTGCGCTGGGTACCTTGCTCGGTGTGCAGCGACTCTCCTCGACCCTCGTGATGCAGCGCGTGACCTCTGACGGAACGGTGCCCCTCGGATGACCCGTTCGCGTGCGTCGACGATCACCCGTCGGTCGCTGCTGATCGGGGGAGCCGGCATCGTCGCCGCGGGTGCAGCCGCCGAGGCGGTGAACCTCGACCTGCTGCCGGGTCGGTCGACGATGTACCGCGTGCTCGGGCTCAACGGTGCCGACGGTACGATCCCCGACGTCGACCCGGTCCCCTCGGTCTCCGGCACCTTCATGTCGACCGCGCGGAAGGGGCGGACCGTCGGGTGGACCATCGCCGCTCCGGCGTCGGACACCCCGCTGCCGGTGGCCGTCGCGTTGCACGGCTACGGCGACGACCACGCGGCGTTCTTCGGGCGGGAGCTCGGCTGGGACCGGTTCCTCGCGGCGCACATCACGGGTGGCGGCGCTCCGTTCGCGATCGCCTCGATCGACGGCGGCAACCGCTACTGGCACCACCGTTCCGACGGGGACGACCCCGCGGCGATGGTCGTCGACGAGTTCCTGCCCCGGATCGCGCGGCGCGGGTTCGACACCGACCGGCTCGCGCTGACCGGGTACTCGATGGGCGGGTTCGGCGCCCTCCGGCTCGGCGGGGTGCTCGGTGCGTCCCGCGTCCGCGCCGTGTCGGCGATCAGTCCGGCGCTCTGGACGTCAGCAGCGGACACCGCCCGCGGAGCCTTCGACGACGCGGCCGACTTCCGTGCGAACACGGTCCTCGGTCGGCAGCGCGCGCTCGACGGGGTCGCCGTCCGTGTCGACTGCGGCAACGGTGACGGGTTCGCTCCGGCGGCGCACGCCTACGTCGACGGTTTCGCGACGCCGCCCGCCGGGGGCTTCGAGCCCGGCGCCCACACGCACGGCTACTGGCGCCGCCTGGCACCGCAGCAACTCGCCTTCCTCGGCCGTCACCTCGGTCGCTGACCCAGCCCGCGCCCTGGGCGGTCGCCGAGGCGGACGGGAGGCCCGTGGCGGCCCCGCACCGCGCCTCCAGGCGGTCGACCGGTCGCGCCCACGGCCCGTGCCGCGTGGCGAGCAGCGCTCAGGCTCGCCCGCGGTTGCGGCGCCGGATCTCCTTCGGCGCCCGACCAGCCATGAAGGACCTCGCAGGGTCGACGAGGAAGCCCTGTCGCAGGGCCTCGCGCCCGACGAGCATCCGGAACCCCATCTGGTCGCGGTTGCTCAGGGTGACCTCGGACACGACGGCGCGCCCGGCCAGGGTGATCGTGGTGAGCACGACGATGCGCTCCTGGGTGTGCCCGGTCGAGCTGCGGATGATGCGCCGGTCGTGCACGGCGCACTCGATCGTGACGGCGTCGGCATCGGTGTCCTGCCACGGGTGCACCGAGAACCGCACCCGGTCGCCCGGGAGTTCTTCGAGGTCGAACGCGTGCAGTGCCGAGCTGCGCGCACCGGTGTCGAGCTTGACCTTGATCCACGGCAGCCCGAGGTCCGGCAGGCCGGCCCACTCGCGCCAGCCGGCGACGACGAGCCCGCCGTCGGGGGACTTCGGAGCACGGGCCATGTGCCCATCCTGTCCCATGCGCGACTGTGCCGGTCAGGCGGGCGGGTTCGGCACCATCCGGACGGCGCTCTTCCGCGGCGGCCCGGGCAGCACCGAAACGCCGGCTGCCTCGGCCGCACGTGCTCCGTCGATGACCGCGGTCGCGCCGCCGAGCGACGGTGCCGGCCCCGCGGTCCCGAACAGTGCCCACGCCTCGCCCCCCGGGTCGAACCTCGAGTCGTAGCGGAGTGCATCGACCCGGTCCTTGAACAGCTCGGCCCATGCCTGCGTCACGGCGTAGTCGCCCATTGTCGTGAGTTCGCTCGTGACCCCGAAGCGTGCAGCGCCCGCGCCGCTGACGTGGGCGGAGCTCGCATCGGACGGCGGGGTGATCGTCGAGACGCGGAGGACGGCAGCGTCGGCAGCGCTCACTTCGTTGCGGCGGACCTTCGGGCCGAAGAACTCTCGGACAGCGGTCGAGGCCGCGGCTGCGAAGCAGCACGTGCCGTTCGGTTCCCGGAGGTTGAAGCGGCCGTGGGGGTGGCTGGCGAAGTACCAGGGCGCGAACTCGGCGAGGTGCGCGCGGAACACCTCGGCGGGGAGTCTGCCCCCGTCGGGGAAGCCGGTCAGGTCGAGACCGGCCTGTGGCGCGGTCTGGACGACGTCGGTGCGTGCGACGGCGGTCATCCGAGTCGGAACGCTCCGGCGAGTGCGGCGAGACGGACCGCTTCGTCCGCGCGGTCCGTCCGGAGCGCCTGGGCCGGCGTGAGTCCGTCGAGTTCGTCCGCCGGCGCGTTCAACCACACGGCATCGCCCCAGGGGTCGACCCGGTCGGGGTCCAGGCCGGCCAGGACATCGCGCAACCGTGGCAGCAGGATGCCCCGTGCATCGAACTGGAACGACGGGTAGAGCCGGAAGCCGTCGGCCGACAGCACGCAGAGCACGTCGCCGACCTTGGCCTGCGCGTCGAGGGTCTGGCGGCTCATCTGGAACCACTTCCGCAGGCCGGCAGTGTCGTAGAACGGTCCGACGCGGTCGTCGAGCACATCGGCGCCGGGGATGCTGGCGAGCATCCGCTCCGCTACGGCGTCCATCGATCCGTTCACCCGCTCGACCTCGGCGAGGTCGATCAGGTCGACGTGCCGCAGGAGTGCGGCCACGAGGCGATCCCTGAGGTCGTCGGCCGGACCGGTGGAGGTCGTGGTCGGTGGCGCGACCGCCTCGGTCGAGGACGGTCTGCGCGATCGGACACGCCACTCGGACGACGCGGGTCGCCGCGACGTCGACCGTCCGGACCCTGCGAGTCGAGGGGTCCGGTTGCTCCGGGTCGCCCGGAGACCGTGCTGGTTCTTCGTCATCGCACACCGTCCGATCAGTCAATCCAGCGTACCGCACGTGCGTCAAAAGAGTACAACGCGCTCGCTCTCCAAGGCGGTCGGCGGCATCGCGGCGCGGGCGTGCTTGGATGGACCGTCGCCGTCGATCCCACCCCGCGGAGAACCCCTCGATGAAACTCGCCATCCTGTCCCGCGCCCCGCAGGCGTACTCGACCCAGCGCCTCCGTGCTGCGGCGCTCGACCGCGGCCACGACGTCAAGGTCCTGAACACCCTGCGGTTCGCGATCGACCTGTCCGGCGAGGACCCGGACCTGCTGTACCGCGGCAAGCTCCTGTCCGACTACGACGCGGTGCTGCCCCGGATCGGCAACTCGATCACCTACTACGGCACCGCGGTGGTGCGACAGTTCGAGCAGATGGACGTGTACACGCCGAACACCGCGACGGGCATCACGAACTCCCGCGACAAGCTCCGGGCGAACCAGATCCTGTCCCGCCACCACATCGGCATGCCGGCGACGACGTTCGTGAACAGCCGGGCCGACGTCCGCGGCGCGATCGAACGCGTCGGCGGGGCTCCGGTCGTGATCAAGCTGCTCGAGGGCACGCAGGGGATCGGCGTGATCCTGGCGCCGGAGGAGAAGGTCGCCGAGTCGATCGTCGAGACCCTGCACTCGACGAAGCAGAACGTCCTGATCCAGTCGTTCATCTCGGAGAGCCGTGGCCGTGACATCCGCGCGCTCGTCGTCGGCGACCGGGTGGTGGCCGCGATGCGCAGGACGGCGTCGGGGGACGAGTTCCGCTCCAACGTGCACCGTGGCGGCACGGTCGAGAAGGTCACGCTGTCGCCGGAGTACGAGGCGGTCGCGGTCCGGTCGGCGCAGATCATGGGGCTCAAGGTCGCCGGTGTCGACATGCTCGAGGGCAACGACGGTCCGCTCGTGATGGAGGTCAACTCGTCACCGGGGCTCGAGGGGATCGAGCGCGCGACGGGCCTCGACGTCGCGGGCGCGATCATCGACTTCATCGGCAACCAGGTCGCCTTCCCCGAGATCGACGTGCGCCAGCGGCTCAGTGTCTCGACCGGCTACGGCGTCGCCGAGCTGCTCGTCCACACCAACGCCGACCTGGTCGGGAAGACGATCAAGGAGTCCGGACTGTGGGACCGGGACATCACCGTGCTGACCCTGCACCGGGGCGCGACCGTCATCCCGAACCCGCGCAGTGGCGTCGAGCTGCAGGCCAGTGACCGGCTGCTCTGCTTCGGCAAGCTCGAGGAGATGCGCTCGATGGTGCCGGACCGTCGACGCCGTCGCAGCAAGATCCGGAAGCTCCCGAAGGACGCCTGACACCGCGCGTCCAGCCGAGCCGGACTGCACACACAGGTGAAATGAGGAAGTATGTGTCGGTGACGATCATGACGGAACGGCCGGTCGACCGGGCAGCGAGCAGTGACCGGGCGCCGAGCAGTGAACCCGAGCAGCCCGGCAACGCCACGGCGAAGCACCACAACGTCTCGTTGCTCTCCGTGGCGACGACGACCGCCGAACGCGTGACGACCTCTGCGGACATCGAAGCGCGGCTGCGCGGCGTGCTCCGCCGCCTCCGCCTGCCGATGGGACTGCTCGAGCGGGTCGCCGGTGTGATCGAGCGCCGCAACTGGGGCGAGGGCCAGACCTTCCAGGACGCCGCCATCGACGCCGGCCGTCGTGCCATGGCAGAGGCGGGGGTGCGCCCGGACGAGATCGGCCTGCTGATCAACACCTCGGTGACCCGTCCGCACCTCGAGCCGTCGGTCGCCGTGCGCCTGCAC
This sequence comes from Curtobacterium sp. VKM Ac-2887, assembly GCF_015350935.1. Lineage (NCBI taxonomy): Bacteria > Bacillati > Actinomycetota > Actinomycetes > Micrococcales > Microbacteriaceae > Curtobacterium > Curtobacterium sp. VKM Ac-2887. Next base: position 102,224 of record NZ_JADKSB010000013.1, read on the forward strand.
CACGGGCTCGGTCTGCCGTCGTCCGCGATCAACTTCGACATCGCGAACGCCTGCCTGGGGTTCGTCAACGCCATGAGCGTCGCCGCGGGCATGATCGACTCCGGTCAGATCAAGTACGCGCTCGTCGTCGACGGCGAGGACGCCGACCAGGTGCAGCTGAACACCATCGACCGCCTGAACCAGGGCGGCCGGAACCGCAAGGACTTCATGAGCGAGTTCGCGAGCCTGACCCTCGGGTCCGGTGCCGCGGCCGCCGTGCTGGGCCCGGCGGACCTGCACCCCGAGGGACACCGGATCGTCGGCGGCGTCACCCGCGCGGCGACCCAGTGGTACGACCTGTGCGTCGGCAGCGTGGACGGCATGTTCACGGACGCCAAGATGCTGCTCAAGGGCGGCATGGAGCTCGTCGTCGCGGCCTGGACCGAGGCCCGCGCCCACTTCGACTGGGCCGACATGGACCGCTACGTCCTGCACCAGGTCTCCGACGTGCACACCAACGCGTTCGTCGAGGCCATCGGCATCCCGCGCGACAAGGTCCCCACCACCTACCAGCGCTTCGGCAACGTCGGCCCGGCGTCGATCCCGATCACCCTGGCCGACGAGGTCGAGTCCGGCGGCATCCGCCGCGGTGACCGCGTGTTCCTGGGCGGCGTCGGTTCCGGCATCAACACGGCGATGATGGAACTCCACTGGTGAGGTCCCGGCTGCCCCGCGTCGCCGCGAGCACGGCTCCGGCGACGCAGCCGCCCTCCCTGCCCGGACTCGACCCGGCCTGGTCGCGCCTGGTCACGGTGCCGGAATGGTCCGAGAGCCGGTCAGGAGGCACGGATCGCGCCGCGCGCACCTGGCACCTCCTCGACACGGCCGGGTCCCTGGCCGCGCTCGGCGTGGAACCGGTCGGCACCATCCTCTGCGTGCACGGCAACCCCACGTGGTCGTACCTGTGGCGGTCGGTGCTCCGCACCTCGCTCGAGGTCGCCCAGGCCGGTGGCCCGGCCTGGCGCGTGGTCGCCGTCGACCAGCTCGACATGGGCTTCTCGGAGCGCACCGGGGTGGAACGGGGGCTGCCGCAGCGCGTCGCGGACCTCGGTGCCCTGACCGAAGAACTCGGGCTGACCGGCCCGGTCGTCACCCTCGGCCACGACTGGGGCGGAGTGGTGTCGCTCGGCTGGGCGGTCGACCACCCCGACGTCCTGGCTGCCGTGATGACGTGCAACACCGCCGTGCACCAGCCCGACGACGCCCCGATCCCGGCGCCGCTGCGGCTCGCCCTGGGGCCGGGGCTGCTCGGCCGTGCGACCGTCGTGACGCCTGCGTTCCTCGAGACGACGCTCGGCATCGCGCACCCGAAGCTCGACCGTGCCGTGGCCGACGGCTACCGTGCCCCCTACCGCGGTGCCGCGCGTCGTGGCGGCATCGGCGGCTTCGTGGCGGACATCCCCGTCGACGCCCGGCACCGGAGTGCGCCCGAGCTCGACCGGATCGCCGCCGGGGTCGCTGCGCTCGAGGTCCCGGCGCTGCTGCTGTGGGGTCCGCGCGACCCGGTGTTCCTGGAGCGCTACCTCGACGACCTGTCCGAGCGGCTGCCACACGCCGACGTCCACCGCTTCGAGGGTGCTGGCCACCTGCTGCCCGACGACGCCGACGTGGCGGGCGCGGTGTTCGACTGGATCGGCGACCGTCTGCCGGGCGGACACGTGCCCGCTCCAGCCGAGAAGGGCCTCCCGGTCGACGTCGACCAGTCGACCGACGTGAGCCGCCCGCTCGGCGCCGCGCTCGAGGACCTGCGCGACAGCGACGAACCCGCCCTCGTCGAGATGGCCGCGGCCGGCGGCCCCCGGACGATCACGTGGCGCCTGCTCGCCCGTCGGGTGGACGAGATCGCCGCCGGGCTGGACGACCTCGGTGTCCGGAGCGGTGACCGTGTCTCGCTGCTCGTCACCCCGGGAGCCGACCTGACGGCCGTCCTGTACGCCTGCGTGCGGATCGGCGCGGTCGTCGTGGTGGCCGATGCCGGACTGGGGCTGCGCGGTCTGACCCGTGCGGTCCGCGGAGCCCGGCCCGACTGGATCATCGGCGCGCTGCCCGGCCTCGGAGCCGCTCGTGCACTCGGCTGGCCGGGTCGGCGCATCGCGACCGTCCCGCTGCCCGCACCCGCACGGCGTGCGCTGCGCGTCGAGCACACGCTCGTCGACGTCGCCCGGCGGGGTGCCCGTCGGCTCGCGCACGGTTCCGTGCTGCCCACGGTGCCGGCGTCCGATGCTCCGGCCGCGATCCTGTTCACGTCCGGTTCGACCGGCCCGGCGAAGGGCGTCGTCTACACGCACGGACAGCTCGGTGCCGTCCGCGACGTCCTGGCGACCCAGTACGACATCGGTGTCGGCACCGGCCTCGTCGCGGGCTTCGCACCCTTCGCGCTGCTCGGCCCGGCCCTCGGGGCCCGGTCGGTGGCGCCGGACATGGACGTCACCGCGCCCCGGACCCTGACGGCGCGCGCCGTCGCGGCCTCGGTGGCCGCTGCCGACGCGACCGTCGTGTTCCTGTCGCCGGCGGCGCTGGCGAACGTCGTGGCGACGGCATCGGTGCTGACCGACGCCGACCGTGCGGCACTCGCGCGCGTCCGGTTGTTCCTGTCGGCGGGCGCCCCGGTGTCGGCCGCGCTGCTGACCGCGGCGACCGAGCTGATGCCGAACGCGAGTGCGCACACCCCCTACGGCATGACCGAGGGGCTGCTCATGACCGACGTCGACCTGGACGGCGTCCGTTCGGCAGCGGCCTCGGACGACGAGGGCATCTGCGTCGGACTCCCGGCGGCGAACGTGCGGGTGCGGATCGCGCCGCTCGACACCGCGGGTGCTGCGACCGGTGCGCTGACCGACGCGGCGGGCGTCACGGGCGAGATCGTCGTCGTGGCACCGCACGTGCGCGACCACTACGACCGGCTCTGGCGGACGAACCGCGTCGCGCGGCTCGGCGTCCAGGACCCGCGCGGACACCGCACCGGTGACGTCGGACACCTGGACGCCTCCGGGCGCCTCTGGGTCGAGGGGCGGATGCAGCACGTGCTCACCACCCCCGACGGTGTCGTCACCCCGGTCGGACCGGAGCAGCGCATCGAGGGCGTTCCCGGGGTCGGCCGTGCCGGCGTGGCGGGGATCGGCCCGCGCGGGACGCAGCAGGTCGTGGCCGTCGTCGAGACCACCGGAGGGCGACGTGCCCGACGGCCCGCCCTGGCTCCGCCGGCGTTGGCCGCGTCGGTCCGGGCCGCGGCCGGGGTCCCGCTCGCAGCGGTGCTGACCGTGCCCGTGCTGCCGACCGACATCCGGCACAACTCGAAGGTCGACCGCGCCCGGCTGTCCCGCTGGGCGACCGCGGTGCTGTCGGGTGGACGGATGGCCCGCCCGTGACGGTCCTGGTCACCGGCGCCAGCGGGTTCCTCGGACAGGCGACCGCCGCAGCCGTGCGGGACGCCGGACACGAGGTCCGCACGTTCCAGCGACGGCCGTCCGGGGTCGCGGGCGTGCAGGACGTCGCCGGTTCGATGACCGATGCCGCCGCGGTGGCACGCGCGGTCGACGGGGTCGACGCCGTCGTGCACCTCGCCGCGAAGGTCTCCCTGGCGGGTGACCCGGCCGACTTCGTCCGTGTGAACGTCGACGGCACCCGAGCACTCGTCGACGCCGCACGCCGTGCCGGCGCCCGGCGGTTCGTGTTCGTCTCGTCGCCGTCGGTCGCGCATACCGGATCGTCGCTCGTCGGCGCCGGAGCCGGTGTCGCCGAACCCGATCGTGCTCGTGGCTACTACGCCCGCACGAAGGCCGCGGCCGAACTCCTCGCGCTCGACGCCGACGCTCCTGGGTTCGCCGTCGTCGCCGTCCGGCCGCACCTGGTGTGGGGGCCGGGGGACACGCAGCTGATCGGCCGGATCGTCGAGCGGGCACGGGCCGGGCGCCTGCCGCTGCTCGACTCCGGTGCCGCCCTGATCGACACCCTGTACGTCGACAACGCCGCGTCGGCCATGGTCGCGGCGCTCGAGCACGCGGCCGACGACGACGTGCACGGCAACGCCTACGTCGTCACGAACGGCGAACCCCGGCCCGTCGCGGACCTGCTCGCCGGGATCTGCGCGGCCTCGGGGGTCGCAGCACCGCGGTGGCACGTGCCGGCTGCCGTCGCGCGGGCGGCGGGGTCGCTCGTCGAGGCCGTGTGGCGGGTGCGTCCGGGGCAGGACGAGCCGCCGATGACGCGGTTCCTCGCCGAGCAGCTGTCGACGGCGCACTGGTTCGACCAGCGCCGCACCCGAGCCGACCTGCAGTGGTCCCCGTCGGTGTCGATCGACGAGGGCCTCGCGCGCTTGGCGGCGGCGGACGGCACCCGAGTCTCGCGCTGAGCGACAGTTCTCGGACGCTGCGCCCTGAGGAGTGTCGCTCAGCCCGAGTCTCGCGCACACGCGAACGAGTCTCGGCAGCGGCTCAGACCTCGTCGGCCGCCACGTAGACCCAGGCCGACAGACCCGAGGTGAGCTCGACCCGGATGCGCTGGTAGTCCGACACCTCGTAGGCGTCGACGGCACGCAGGTGCCACTCGTGGCCCAGGGTCAGGGCCACGCCGTCGACGACGTCGCCCGCTGCGCCCCGGCGGAGGATCGGGTGGCGGTCCGAGCCACTCGCCCGGATGACCTCGGGGTCGGTGATCGTCACCCAGTCGAGTCGCCAGCCGGGCAGCGTGTCCGGGGTGGTGGGGACGTGTTCGCCGAACAGCGACTCCTGCACGAGCGGCTGCCGCAGCGTGCCGTACGAGAACACCCGGTGCGTGGTGCCGGGCCACGCTGCGGAGCGTCGGATCGGCTTCGGACCGATCGTCGGGGTCGACGTCCACACGAGTGCTCCGGTGACTCCGGTGAGGCCGAGGTGGAGCAGCCCGGCGACGACGAGGAGGATCCCCCAACCGGCGCCGACGGCGATCGCGATGATGCCGACGACGAGACAGACGAGCGCGAACGCGCCGAGACCGATGACCCAGCGCTGGCCGGGGGAGAGACGCTTCACGTCGCGAGGGTAGCGGACGGGAGGCCCGCATCACGTGCGCCGATCGGCGCACGTGATGCGG
>NZ_JADKSB010000014.1:0-92892 GCF_015350935.1 Curtobacterium sp. VKM Ac-2887
CTAGACAGCTCCATCAAGCCAGGAGGCCTCGCTACGTCACAAGACCCGAAGTGTCACCAACGTCATGGCCGAGTACATCTAGACCGAAGTGACGGAGTCCAGCGACGACGTCTAGAGGCCGAATGTGTTCGAAAAAGTCGCGGAAATCGTACTTTTCCAAGTATCGAAAGCCGGCATGAGGCGAAGCATTTGTGACGGTCGACCGGCCTCGAACATACCCATTGACGTGTTCTGGTAGATCGACTGACACGGCCGTGAGTAGCGACAGGATCCTCCGGTGAACGTTCCGCAGAGGCTCAGCCGTCGCACGGGTGATCAAACGGGTCTTCCCGCCGCGATTAACCCGAAACACACGAACGAGCTCAGACGAGCCCATCCTGCTTGCGAGAGATTGCAACTGGAGCACCGAGGCACCGAGGTAGGGTGCGAGCTGCTCAGTCGATCGTATGTGCGCAAGAGACGGGGTTCGGAGAGCCACAATCCCAGACTAGTAGTAGACGATCAGATCACGGACGCGACTCGCGCCCCAAGATACTCGGCTCTCCGAACCTACAGCAACTCTACACCCTTCCTCGCGGATTGGTGAACCTTTCGATCAAAGTCGATAAGATGCGCGAAGTGCGCCGGCAGGCCAGCATTGAGGCGCTGCTTTTCAAAGTTCTTCGCATCAGGCCTAAGAGCAGCCGCCGAAATTGCCAACACGTAATCTATGATCCCCAGCGCCGGTGCTGCCTTCGTAGCTATGAAAGCGCCGCATGACACCTCAACCTGCATCGTCTTCCGCAAGTCGTCAACCACCGTGTCGATGATTTTCGAATATAACGGGTCGAAACTTGTCTCGTTCTCGAAGATGAACGCGATATCCTCCGAACGATACCTCAGGCATATGTTCCGACAAAGCGTGTAGTACATATTAACAAGGAGACTCTCGTCCGGGATGAGCGACTCCCTGCGAGAAAATGCGACATGGGCACGGAAATCCAGACTGCGCATTCTCTCGTAGAAGAAGTTTCGAAGGGTGACGTTGTCATCCTTGTGGTGGAATCCTCGCTTGATGAACTCGTCTCGCGCATCGTCGGACTCCCAGAAAATGGTGTTTGCCACCGCATCCGAGTGAAACGCCACAACGCCCTGCTCCAGCGTGCCCACGTCTGGAGTGACAATCGCGCCGACCAGCACCGCGTCGGATCCGACGTGCGTCCCGGACTCGTCGAGAAAAACAGAAATCATCATCGCCCCAGGTCGTCGAGGATCATCACCTGCGGAGGGTGTGGGATTCGAACCCACGAGACATCTCTGCCCACCTGTTTTCAAGACAGGCTCCATCGGCCGCTCGGACAACCCTCCAGTGACGCGACCACGTGGCGAGACGTGACCGCGTCGTGGGAAGTCTACCGGGCCACTCGACGCACGCGCCGCCCCTCGCACCGCGCGAGGCCCCGCGCGCCCGCGCCCGAATGGTGCGAGATTGCCGAATCGGTGCGGGGATCCAAGCCTCGCACCGACTACGAAACCTCGCATCACGCGAACACCCGGCGCGACGCGACGTCCCCAGCGGCCGTCGGGGTCAGCGCGGCAGGGAGTCGAGCGCCGCTGCCAGGCCGTCGTCGGACACGCCACCGGTGAGTTCGTTGCCGGCGTCCACGACGTCGTCGGGTGCCTGGCCCATCACGACGCCGCGACCGGAGGTCGACGCCCACCGGAGCATGTCGATGTCGTTGCGGCCGTCGCCCGCCGCGAAGACGCGCGACCGCGGGATGTCGAGCCACTCGCGCACGCGTTCCATCGCGGTGGCCTTCGTCACGCCCTCTGGTGCGATGTCGAGCCACGCGGTCCACCCGACCGTGTACGAGACCTTGTGCAGGCCCATGTCCTCGACGATCTGCAAGAACTCCTCGAGCCCGTGCTCCGGCGAGATCACGACGACGCGGGTGGCCTCGACCGTGAGCAGCTGCTCGAACGGCACCAGCTCGCCGGCGTTGGTCATGGTGTCGGCGGGGAAGTTCTCGGACAACCGGAAGTGGCCGGTCTCGTCCTCGACGCCGAAGGCCGCGTTCTCCAGGGCCCCGCGGATGGTCTGCAGGACGTCGCTCGGGTCGAAGTGCTCGACGTGGACGCGCTCGTAGGAGCCGTCCGGACGGCGGGCCAGGGTCAGCGCTCCGTTGGCACAGACGAGGTACTTCGGCTCGATGCCGAGGGTCTCGAGCAGCGGCACCGTCATGCCCTCGCTGCGGCCCGTGGAGAGCATGACCTCGTGCCCGGCGGCCTCGGCATCGCGCACGGCGGCGACCACGGCCTCCGTGATGACGCCGTCCTCGCGCATCGTGGTGCCGTCGATGTCGAGGGCCACCAGCCACCGCTTCGTGCGGGCGGGAGCACCGGTACCCGCGCCCTGCGCCGCACCGTCCACGAACCGCCCCTGCGCGCTCATCGGGGCTCGATCACCTCGACGCCACCGAGGTAGGGGCGCAGCACCTCGGGCACGACGACGGAGCCGTCGGCCTGCTGGTGCGTCTCGAGGATCGCGACGATCCAGCGGGTCGTCGCGAGGGTGCCGTTCAGGGTGGCGACCGGAGCCGTCTTGCCGCTCTCGGTGCGGTAGCGGATGTCGAGGCGACGGGCCTGGAACGTCGTGCAGTTCGACGTCGAGGTGAGCTCGCGGAACGTGCCCTGCGTCGGGACCCAGGCCTCGATGTCGTACTTCTTCGCCGCACTCGTGCCGAGGTCACCGGCGGCGACGTCGATCACGCGGTAGTGCAGTCCGAGGTCCTGCAGCATCTGCTCCTGGTACGACACCAGCTTCTCGTGCTCGGCCTCGGCCTGGTCCGGGTGGACGTAGGCGAACATCTCGAGCTTGTTGAACTGGTGCACGCGCAGGATGCCGCGGTTGTCCTTGCCCGCCGACCCGGCCTCGCGCCGGTAGCAGGTCGACCAGCCGGCGTAGCGGTGCGCGGTGTTCTCGATGTCGAGGATCTCGTCGGCGTGGAAGCCGGCGAGGGCGACCTCGCTCGTGCCGGTCAGGTACAGGTCGTCGGCCTCGAGCCGGTAGACCTCGGCCGCGTGCTCACCGAGGAAGCCGGTACCCGCCATGGTCTCGGGGCGGACGAGCGTCGGGGTGATGAGCGGCTCGAAGCCGGCAGCGATGGCTCGGTCGAGGCCGAGCGACATGAGCGCGATCTCGAGCCGGGCGCCGAGGCCGCGCAGGAAGTAGAAGCGCGAGCCGGAGACCTTCACGCCGCGCGGGATGTCGATGATGCCGAGGTGCTCGCCGAGGTCGGCGTGGTCCTTCGGCTCGAAGTCGAACTCGGGCTTCGTGCCGACGGTGCGGAGGGTGACGAAGTCCTCTTCGCCACCGGCGGGGACGCCGGGCAGCACGACGTTCGGGATGGCGCGCACGACGGAGTTGAAGGTCTCCTCGGCCGCGGTGACGGTGGCCTGGGCTTCCTTCACCCGGGCCGAGAGCGCCTGCGCCTGCTGCACGAGCGCGGCCTTCTCGTCCTTCGGGGCCTTGGCGACGGTCTTGCCGAAGGCGTTCTGCTCGGCGCGGAGCGACTCGAACGCGGTGATCGCGCTGCGTCGGGCGGCGTCGGCAGCGACGGCCTCGTCGACCACGGCGACGGATGCGCGGCGGGACTCCTGCGAGGCCTTGATGACGTCCGGGTTGTCACGAAGCAGCTGGGGATCGATCACCGCTCCATCCTAGAGGCGGCGACACGGGGAGGAACCCGCCGCTCGCAGCGTCCGATCGGTACCGTTGATCCCATGTCGACCCCTTCGGAGACCGCGCCCGCGGACCAGGACGCCCTCCCCACCGAGCACCGGACGGCTGCCGTGGTCTACAACCCGGTCAAGGTCCACCTGCCGACCCTCAAGGCCACCGTGGAACAGCACCAGCAGGAAGCCGGCTGGGCCGAGACGCTCTGGTTCGAGACCACCGAGGAAGACCCGGGCGGGGGCATGGCCCGCGCAGCGCTCGACGCGGGAGCCGACGTCGTCGCCGCCGCGGGTGGCGACGGCACCGTGCGCGCGGTCGCCGAGGTCGTGCACGGCTCCGGTGCCTCGCTCGCGCTGCTGCCGAGCGGGACGGGCAACCTGCTCGCCCGCAACATGAAGCTCCCCCTCGACGACCTGGCGAGCAGCGCGCACACGATCTTCTCCGGCCACGAGCGGGCGATCGACTTCGGCCTGATCGGCATCGAGCGGCCGGACGGCGCCCGCGAGCAGTTCGGCTTCGTCGTGATGGCGGGCCTCGGACTCGACGCCCGGATGATCGCGAACACCCGCCCCGAGCTGAAGAAGCGCGTCGGGTGGCTCGCGTACCTCGACTCGCTGCTCCGCTCCGTGCGGGACACCGACGGCTTCGAGTTCAAGTACCGGCTCGACGAGTCGGCTCGCAACGGTTCGGTGCGCGCGCACTCGGTCATCGTCGGCAACTGCGGCATGCTGCAGGCGAACGCGATGCTGCTGCCCGACGCCGAGATCGACGACGGCGTGTTCGACATCGTCGTGATGCGCCCCCGCGGCTTCTTCGGCTGGGTGCGGATCGGTGCCCGCGTGTTCTGGGAGAACGGGATCCTGCGCTGGTTCCGGCGTTCGGCCCTGTCCGAGACGCTGATCGGTCGACGCATCACCACGGCGGCGAAGCAGGAGCGTCCGCTGCGCTACATGCGCGGCGAGGAGTTCACGCTGCGGCTCGAGAAGCCCGACGAGTTCGAGATCGACGGCGACCCGGTGGGCGAGATCACGGCGTTCCGTGCGCGGATCGACCCCGGTTCGCTGACGGTCAAGGTGCCGACGGTGGAGCCGCGGCCGAGCTGGGTGCGCGGCCGCAAGCGCTGAGCCGGGAGGTGCCCGCGCTGCACCGTGCGGGGTTGTTCGGCCTGTGCGCGGTTGCGCGGGCCGGGCGATCACGCACCGTGCGGGTTTGTTCAGCACGTGCGCGGCTGTGCGGACCGGGGTGATCACGCACCGTGCGGGCTCGGTCGACTGGTGCGCGGTTGCGCGCTCGGTGCGAGGTTGTAACGGCGCACGGAGCGGGCAACCTCGCACCGGCCGACAAGAGCCGCACCGTGCGGCGGAGCAGCATCGGCCGACAAGAGCCGCACCGAGCGACCGCACCGAGCAGCACCGCAGACAGCACCGCCGCGCGTCAGCCCGCGTCAGGCTCGCCGGACACGATGGCACGCAGCCAGTCCCGCGCCTCGACGAACGCGGCGTCCGAGTAGCGCGCCGGCACCTCGGGCTGCGCGCCGTCGGCTCGCGGGTACGACCCGAGGAACGTCACGCGCGGGCTGAACCGACGGAGACCGAGCAGGGCGTCGGCCACGCGCTCGTCCTGCACGTGCCCGTCCAGGTCGATGACGAACCGGTAGCGGCCGAGCTCGTCGCCGATCGGCCGCGACGACAGCAGCCCCATGTTGATGCCGCGGGTGGCGAACTGCTCGAGCATGTCGACCAAGGCGCCGGGGTGGTCGGCGGGCAGCTCGACGATGACGCTCGTCTTGTCGGCACCGGTCGGCTCGGGCAGCGCCAAGGTCTTGGACACGAGCACGAAGCGGGTCACGGCCGAGGCGTTGTCGCCGATCGACGACGCGAGCACGACGACGTCGTGGTGGTCGGTGATGCCGGGCGGTGCGACGGCGGCGTCGGCGGTGGGGTTCGCCTCGAGCAGGGCGAGCGCGGCGGCGACGTTCGACGACGCCGGGATGTGGCCGTGACCGGGCAGGTTCGCCTCGAGCCAGTTGTGGGTCTGCGCGTAGGCCACCGGGTGGGCGTTCACGGTGCGGACGTCGGCGAGCGCGGTGCCGGGGCGCGCGACGAGCACGAAGTCGACCGGCACGAGGTACTCCCCCACGATCCGTACGCCGGGGATCCGGGCGAGGGCGTCCTGCGTCGCGCTGACGCCGCCGTCGACGCTGTTCTCGATCGCGATGACCGCGCCGACCGAGCGGCCGGACATGACGTCGTCGAGCGCTTCACCGACGTTGTTGACGCTCCGCCAGGGCTTGCCGGCCGCGGCCTCGACGAGCTTGAGGGCCGCCTCGGTGAAGGTGCCGGCGGGTCCGAGGTAGGAGTAGGTGTCGGACGGCGCGGCGGGGTCGGTCATGGGCCGAGCCTATTGCAACGACCGAGCCCGCAGACGCGGGCGCAGACGCGGGCGCAGACGCGGGCGCACAGCGCCGTTCAGTCGGTGCTGGCGCCGGTCAGCCGGGCCTCGCAGATCGCGGTGTCGTCGTCGTCCCGCGGGTACGTCAGGGCAGCGAACCGCCCCTCGGGGTCGAGCCGTGTGAGCAGTGCGGCCGCGATGCCGTCGAGCTGGACGACCTGCTCGTCACTCAGGGCGTCGATCACGACGTGGCGTGCGGTGCGGACGTGGTCCGGAGCGGCCTCGACGATCGTGGCGTACCCGGCGTCGGTGAGCCGGACGTCGGTCGCGCGGCGGTCCGAGGTCGAGGGGCAGCGCGTCACGAGTCCGCGCTTCTCGAGCCGGGACACCACGTGCGACAGCCGGGGCAGCGAGGCGTTCGTCGCCGAGGCCAGCGCAGACATGCGCAGCGTGCGGCCGTCGGTCTCGGAGAGCATCGCGATGACCATGTAGTCGAAGTGCGTCAGGTCTGCGTCACGCTGCAGCTGCTGGTCGAGCGCCGCCGGCAGGAGTTCCATGACGGCCACGAGCTTCATCCACGCGCGCAGCTGCTCGCGGGTGAGCCACGGGGTCTCGTCGGTCATGTCTGCATCCTACCGAATGGTTGTCGCTTTAACCAGTGCCGTCCGCCGCGCACGGACCACCCCGACGACGAGCACCGCCACCACCACGAGCAGCAGCACCCCCTCGACGATCAGCAACCGCGTGCCGTAGTCGAACGGCAGGATCGTGGGGTTCTTCTGCCCGTGCCGCTTCGCCGCGATCTCGGGCAGCACCACGAGGGCGAGCACACTGCCGAGCACGATCACCGTCTGCACCACGACGAGCACCCACGCCCGGAGCGACCGCCCCGCGCGACGCAGGAGCAGTCCGGCGCCGACGACGAACGGCGACAGGATCGCGTCGTGCAGGATCACCGCGCCGAGCAGCCAGGTCGCCAGCCCGCCGATCCGGTTCGGCTTGACCGACGTCACCAGGACGTAGGCGCCGAACGCGATCACCAGCACGCCGAGCACGACGAGCACGATCCGCGCGGCCTTCACCGCAGCACCTCGATCTTCTCGATCCACTTGGTCTGCAGCACGCCCGGTCGCCCCGGAGCGATGATCCGCGCCGGGAACCCGTGGTCCAGGTCGAGCGTCGAACCGTTCAGCTCGAGCGCGACCAGGGTGGTCGGGTCCTCGGCGTACTCCGGCCCCATGTCCATGATCCGGTAGCCGCCGTGTCGTTCCAGGCTCGTGACGCGCACGTGCGATCCGGGTTCGGCCTGCACGGCGCCGAGCAGGTCGCGCATCCGCACGCCCTTCCAGCTGCCCATCTGGCTCCACCCCTCGACGCACGAGATCGGCAGGTCGACCTCGGTGGTGCCGAGGGCGACGAGTTCCGCGCGCACGAAGGTCCGGGTCACGTCGGGTCCGACGACGGTCAGCGTCCAGTCCGCGGCGGTCGCGCTGGCGATCACCCCCGCCGCGCGGGCGGTGCGGTTGACCGGCAGGCCGTTCGCGCCGAGACCGCGCTGGCGCGCGCCGAACACGTTGAACGGTTCAGCGAGCTTCGAGGACTGCCCCGCCGTCAGGGCGACGACGCCGACGACCGCGGCCGTCACGCCACCGAAGAACCCGCGTCGTGCGATCCGCTGGCGTCGGCCCTGTGCGCGCTCCTCGACCGACCGGGAGGCCCGGGTCGGCTCCGGCGCATCGGCCGCCGGTTCGTCCGGGGCTGCGTCGACCGCCTCGACCGCCTTGACCGCGTCGACGCCGTCGATCCAGCGGAACACGCGGCCGAGCAGGCCGGGGGCCATGGACTGGGCCGTTTCGGCACCCGCAGCCGGCGGGGCGGACGCGGGGCGGGCCTCCCGTACCGGGGGAAGCAACTCGCTGCCGGACGCGGGGTCCACGATGAACCGGCCCTGCTCGTCGTAGGAGTCGCGCTTCCGCCAGTAGCGGGCGATCACCGGCAGCTTCGACGCGATGTGGATGATGAGCGACCCGATGATCACGTACGCCATCGCGTTGTGGACCTGGCGGAACGGGAACGGCCACGGGTACCACTGGTACGTGTTGAGCAGGCCGGTCGTGACCTGGATGATCGAGGCCGACACGAGCACGGCGATCGACAGCCGCTCGAACAGGTGCAGCACGCCGCGCACCGGCGGGACCTGCACCAGCGCGGGCATGACGGTGTTGAGCTTCGCCAGCAGCAGCGGGATGATCGCGATGCCGGTGGTGATGTGCAGGCCCTGCGTGAACTGGTAGAGCTGCGTCGGCCGGGTCGGGAACCGCATCCAGCCGAGGGGCTCCTGCAGCAGGTGACTGTAGATACCGGTGCCGAAGCACACCACGAAGGCGATGCCGAGCAGTCGTCCGAGCACCACCGCGGAGCGCGCGTTCCGGTTCGGCGAGGCCAGAGCGGCCCGCGCCTCGAACAGCAGGTGCCGCACGCCCGCTAGCCTCGACGGACCATGAGCGACCGACTGCGTGCCGTCCGACCGTCCTCTGCCGTCGGACCCGGTGCCCGCCTCGCCGTCGTGGGCGCGGTCGTCGGGGTACTGGCCCTCGCGGGCGTCATCGCCTTCGGCGTCACGCATCTGGGGTTCCTCCGATCCGACACTCGTTCGTCATTCGTTGCGTGGACGCTGATCGCTTGGACGGTGTTCGTGATCGCCGTGCTCGCGCTGCGGTTCGTGCCCGCCCGGTGGATGACCGCCGTGGTCATGGTCGGGGCGGTGGTGGTCGGTCTCGCGGCGTTGGCCGGGCCCCCGAGCACGAGCACCGACTCGGCGCGGTACGCGTGGGACGGCATCGTCCAGCATGCCGGAGTCTCACCGTACGCGCACACCCCCCAGTCCACGGCACTGTCCGGTCTGCGGCCGGACTGGCTGTTCCCGGACAAGGTGAACGGCACGTGCGACGACATCAAGCCCCGGTTCCGCGGCCTGGGCGACGGCGCGGACGGCCACTGCACCGCGATCAACCGGCCGGACGTGACGACGATCTACCCGCCGATGGCGCAGCTCTGGTTCGCCGCGGTCCGTGCGTTCGTGCCGGCGACCGCGCAGTACATGCCGTTCCAGGTGGCGGGCCTGCTCCTCTCGCTCGTGGTGACCATCGCCCTCGTCGTGGTGCTGCGGAAGACCGGTCGTCCGACCTGGTGGGCGGCGCTCTGGGCCTGGTCGCCGCTCGTGGCGTCGGAGGCCGTGACGAACTCGCACGTCGATGCCCTCGGCGCGGCGCTCGCGACCGCGGGTGCCGTCCTCGTCGCGTTCGGTCGACCGATCTGGGGTGGGATCGCGCTCGGAGCGGCGACGGCCACCAAACTCATCCCCGCGATCGTGTACCCGCCGTTGCTCGGCCGGTGGCGTTCCTGGTGGGCGATCCCGGTCGGCATCGCCGTGTTCGGCCTGCTCTACGTGCCGTACGTGCTGACGACGGGGCTCGACGTGCTCGGGTACCTGCCCGGCTACCTGAGCGAGGAGGGCTACGAGGACGGCTCGCGCTTCGCCCTGGTGTCGCTGGTGTTCCGGGGCGACGCCGCGACCGTCGTGGTCGGGCTCGCCGTGCTGCTCGCCGCCTTCGTGGCCTGGCGGCTGTCCGACCCGTCGCGGCCGTGGTCCGGCGAGGTCCTGATGATCGGCGTCACGTTCCTCGCCGTGACCCCGCGCTACCCCTGGTACGCGCTGCTGCTCATCCCGTTCGTGGTGCTGTCGGGGCGGTGGGAGTGGCTGTCGATCGGGCTCGCCATCGCGCTGCGCGGGGTGTGGCCGTCGACGGACGCCTACCGGTGGTGGCTGCTCGCCGCCGTGGCCGTCATCGTGGTGGTGACGCTCCTGCGCACGAGCCGGTCGGACTGGCGGCGCTGGTGGGAACGGCTGTCGTTCCGGCGCGTCGAACACGTACGCTGAGCCGCATGGCACCCGCGACCCTGCTCGGCACGACCGTGGACCCGGCGTCCGCCGGGCTCGTCGACCGCTTCGGGCGCCGTGCGATCGACCTGCGGGTGTCGCTGACCGAACGGTGCAACCTGCGCTGCACCTACTGCATGCCGGCCGCCGGGCTGCCGTTCGCCCCCGACGACGCCCTGATGACCGCCGCCGAGATCGAGCGGCTGGTGCGGATCGGGGCGTCGCGGTTCGGTGTGCGCAAGGTGCGGTTCACCGGCGGCGAGCCGATGCTCCGGCACGACCTGGTCGACGTGATCGCCCGGTGCGCCGCGCTGCCCGACGCCCCGGAACTGTCGCTCACCACGAACGCCATCGGCCTCGCCCACCGCGCCCAGGCCCTGTACGACGCCGGGCTGCGGCGCGTGAACGTGTCGCTCGACACCGTCGACCCGGACGTGTTCACCACCGTGACCCGCCGCCCGTTCCTCGACAAGGTGATCGCCGGGCTGTCCGCCGCCCACGACGCTGGCCTCGACATCAAGGTCAACGCGGTGCTGCTGCGCGGGATCAACGACGAGGCCGCGCCGGAGCTGCTGCGCTGGTGCCTCGACCGCGGCTACGAGCTGCGGTTCATCGAGCAGATGCCGCTCGACCCCGACCACGCCTGGGACCGCACCGAGATGGTGACCGCTGCCGAGACCCGGGCGCTGCTGACGTCGTCGTTCGTGCTGACGCCGGACGAGGCACCGCGTGACGGCGCCCCGGCCGAGCGGTACCGGGTGCAGGACGCGCGCTCCGGTGCGTCACTCGGCACCGTGGGCATCATCGCGAGCATCACCGAGTCCTTCTGCGCCGACTGCACCCGCACCCGGTTGACCGCCGACGGCAACGTCAGGAGCTGCCTGTTCTCCGACGCGGAGACCGACGTGCTCGGTCCGATGCGCGCGGGGGTCTCCGACGACGACCTGGCCGAGCTGTGGCGCCGGGCGATGTGGGCGAAGCCGCGCGACCACGGCGACGACAGCGACCAGCTCGTGCACCCGACGCGTGGCATGAGCGCGATCGGCGGCTGAGCGGTGACCACGATCCGGTTCTTCGCCGCTGCCCGGGCGGCGGTCGGCGCGGACACGCTGACCACCGCGGCCGGCACGCTCGACGAGGCGCTGCGCGAGGTCACCGCCACCGACCCATCGCGATGGAGTGCGCTGCAGGAGCGGTGCTCGTACCTGGTCGACGGCGTGACCACCCGCGACCGAGCCACCGCGCTGTCCGGGGTCGCGGTCGTCGACGTCATGCCCCCTTTCGCCGGCGGCTGAGCGCCCCCCGCTCGTTCCTTCCCAGAACGCCCGCGATGCCTGGTGTTTCCGGGCATACCGGGTCGAAACTTCCGACCAGGTACGCCCGATCCGACCAGGTACGCCCGGAACGACCTGGTACTCCCGACTCGTCCCCGTGTCTGCGCGCCCTGTGTCCGTTCTTTCCCAGAACGCCCGCGATGCCTGGTGTTTCCGGGCGTACCGGGTCAGAACTTCCGACCAGGTACGCCCGATCCGACCAGGTACGCCGCCGCCGCCGCGCCGCCCGGCCGCGGCCGCCGCGCCCCCCTACGGCGAGACGGACAGCACGATGAACGCGGCGAAGATCACCAGGTGCACCCCGCCCTGCAGTCGCGTCGCCCGACCCGGCAGCACGGTGAGCACCGCGGCGACGATCGTCAGCGCGAGCAGCACGATCTGCGACGACCCGAGCCCGAGCAGCAGCGTGCCCGGCATGAACAGCGACGCCACCGCGATGGAGGGGATCGTCAGACCGATCGACGCCATCGCCGACCCCATCGCCAGGTTCAGGCTCGTCTGGATCCGGTTGCGGGCGGCAGCCTTCGACGCCGCGATGCCCTCGGGCAGCAGGATGAGCAGGGCGATCACGACGCCGACGAACGACGGCGGGAACCCGACCGCGGCCACGCCGGCCTCGATCGCGGGCGACTCGACCTTGGCGAGCCCGACGACGGCGACGAGCGCGACGACGAGCAGTGCGAGCGAGATCATCGTCGCGCGACCGGTCGGCCGGGCGGCGTGGGCGTCCTCGGACTCGGCGAGCACACCCCCTGACCGGTTCACGGGCAGGAAGAAGTCCCGGTGGGCCACGGTCTGCGTCACGACGAACAGCCCGTAGAGCACGATCGACGCCACGGCCACGAAGACGAGCTGCGTCCCGGTGAAGGACGCGTCGTCGGTGCCGGTGGTGAACGTCGGCAGCACCAGGGTCAGCACCGCGAGCGCGGCCACCGTCATCGTCGCGGCGCTCGCGCCCTCCTGGTTGAAGCGCACGGTGTTGTGCCGGAGCGTCCCGATCAGGATCGCGAGGCCGACCAGCCCGTTCATCGTGATCATCACGGCCGAGAACACCGTGTCGCGCGCCAGGGTCTCGGCCTGGGCACCGCCGGAGCTCGACAGCGAGATGATGAGCGCGACCTCGATGATCGTGACCGCCACGGCGAGCACGAGTGACCCGAACGGTTCCCCGACCCGGTGCGCGACGACCTCGGCGTGGTGCACCGCCGCGAGCACGGTGGCGGCGAGCACGACCGCGACGATCGCCACGACCACGGTGCCGAGTCCGTAGCGGCCGTACGAGAACGCGAGCACGACGGCCGCCAGGATCGGGATGGCCACGGGCCACGCCTTGGGGAACCAGGAGGTCATCCGTCCATTGTCTCAACCGCGCGGCGCGTACACCGCCAGTTCGGACGCGGGAACGTCCACGTGGACCGCGTCGCCAGGCCCGATGCCGAGTGCCGTGACGCGCGACAGGGTCAGGTCCGCGACCAGGTCGCCGGCGCGGACCCGCACCAGACCGTCCCGCGGTTCGAGCGACGTGACGGTGCGCGCCGGTCCGGCGCCGTCCCGCGTGAGCACGGCGGCCGTCGGGTGGAAGGCGCCCAGGGCGGGCCGACCGGGAGGCACGGCGTGCGTCCTGGACACCAGCTCGCCCCCGCCGTCGGTGGCGATCCCACCCGCGGTGGCGGTCCCGCGCACCAGTGCGAGTCCGGAGAACGCCGCCGCGAAGGCACTCGTGGGCCGTCCGAGCACGGCCGCTGGGGTGCCGTCCTCGACGACCCGGCCGTGCTCGACGACGACGACCCGGTCGGCCAGGGCGACGACCTCGACCGGGTCGTGCGTGACCAGGACGCTCGGGCGCCCGCCGATCGCGGTGCGGAGGGCTGCACGGACCTCGTCGCGCGCGGCGACGTCGAGCGCCGACGTCGGTTCGTCGAGCAGTAGGACCGCCGGGTCGGTGGCGAGCGCCCGGGCGATGGCGACGCGCTGGGCCTGCCCGCCGGACAGCGCATCGGGGCTCCGTCCCGCCAGGTCGTCGATGCCGAGGGCCGCCAGGGCACGGAGCGCGCGGGCACGGGCCGCGGCTCGTCGGACGCCGGCTGCCCGCGGGCCGAACGCCACGTTGCCGACCACGTCGAGGAACGGGAACAGGTCGGGCCGCTGGGCGACGAGTCCGATGCGGCGGCGGTGGGCGGGGACGGTCCGCCGCTGGTCCGACACGACGGTGCCGCCGAGGACCACCTGTCCGGCGTCGATCGGCAGCAGGCCGGCGAGGGCCTCGACCACGGTGGACTTGCCCGCGCCGTTCGGCCCGATGACGGCCACGCACTCTGCCGTCGCGACCTCGAGGGCGACGTCGACCCCGCGTCGCTCGACGACGATGCGTGCGGTGACCCCGCTCACGCTGCCACGCCCCGGGTCCGGAGCGACGAGGCACCGATGACCACGACGGCGACCACGACGAGCACGACCGCCAGTGCCACGGCGGTGTCCGGGTCGACCTCGCGCTGCAGGTAGATCTCCAATGGCAGGGTCCGGGTGACCCCCTGCAGGCTGCCCGCGAACGTCAGGGTCGCACCGAACTCGCCGAGTGCTCGCGCGAAGCAGAGCACCAGTCCGGAGACGATGCCGGGCAGGACCCTCGGGGTCGTGACGGTGAGGAACGTGCGGGTGGGACCGGCGCCGAGGGTCGCGGCGACCCGCTCGTACCGGTCCCCCTCGACGCGGAGCGCGCCCTCGATCGAGGAGACCAGGAACGGCATGGCGACGAACGTCTGCGCGATGACGACCGCTGTCGTGGTGAACGCGATGTGCAGCCCGTGGTCGTCGAGGAACGCCCCGACCACCCCGAGGCGACCGAACGCCGCCAGCAGCGCGAGCCCGCCGACGACGGGCGGCAGCACGAGCGGCAGCAGCACGACGGCGCGGGCGACACCCACCCACCGTAACCGGGACCGGGCGAACAGCACGGCGAGCGGGTACCCGAGCACGAACGCGACGGCCGTGGCGGTCAGCGCGGTGCCGAGGCTGAGCCCGAGGGCCGTGAGCGACGCCGTCGAGGTGACGAGGGCGACGAACGACGACCAGTCGACCCGACCGAGCATCGCGAGCACGGGGACGACGACGAACAGGCCGCCCAGCACCGCGGGCAGCGGGAGCCACCAGGCGACCGGCGGCCGTCCGTCAGCCCGCGAGGCCACGGGTCACGGCTTCCCGAACCCGGCGGCGGTGAGCACCTTCTGGCCGGTGGCGGACCGGACGTAGTCGGAGAACGCCTGCGCGAGCTCCGGGTCCTCGGACGCCTTGAGCACGCCGATCGGGTACGTGTTGACGGCCTTGCTCGACTCGTCGAACGGGACACCGTCGACCTTGCCGTCGGCACCCTGCACGTCGGTCACGTAGACCAGCCCGGCGTCGGCCTGACCGGACTCGACCTTGCCGAGCACGTCGGTGACGGACTGCTCCTCGCTGACGGGCTGCAGGTCGACGCCCGAGGCGGACTCGACCTTCGCCGTCGCGGCGCCGCACGGCACCGGGGCGGCGCACGTGACGAGCTGGACGTCGGAGCCGGTCAGGTCGTCGAGGCTCGTGATGCCCTTCGGGTTGCCCGGCGCGACGGCGATCTCGAGGACGTTCGTCGCGAAGTCCTCCGGTGACCCGCTCGCCAGGTCGGTCGCGGACAGCTTCGCCATGTTCGCCTCGTCGGCGGAGGCGAACACGTCGGCGGGGGCGCCGTTCTGGATCTGAGTGACCAGGTCGCTCGACCCCGCGAACGAGAACTCGATCGAGGCGCCGGGGTTCGCGAGCTCGAAGTCCTTGCCGAGCGTGGTGAAGGTCTTCTGGAGCGACGCCGCCGCGAACACCGTGATCGAGCCCGACACGCCTGCGTCCGCGCTCGACGACGATGACGGCGACGACGACCCGGCCGGAGCGTCGGCGGTGGAACACGACGCCAGGCCGAGCGCCGCGACGACGGCGAGGGGCACGAGCAGCGAGCGGGGTCGACGGGTCATCGGGGGTCCTCCTGGTGGGTGGGCGCCTCGACGGTGACCATCGTGGCCTTGACGGACGCCACGGCGACGGACCCGACCTCGAGCCCGAGGTCGCGCACCGCCTCGGCGCTCATGAGCGAGACCACGCGGTGCGGGCCGCACTGCAGTTCGACCTGCGCCATCACGGTGTCGACGACCAGGTCGGTGACGATGCCGACGAAGCGGTTCCGTGCCGAGCTCTTCACGCCGGTGTCCGGGGCGGCCAGCTCGGTGCTCCGCGCCCGGGCGAACTCGGCCACCTGTCGACCGTCGACGACGGCGCGACCGGCGTCGTCGGTGGCCCGGTCGAAGGTGCCCCCGTCGACGAGTCGGCGCACGGTGTCGTCGCTCACCCCGAGGAAGGCAGCAGCATCGCGGATCCGCAGTTGCGTCATGATGCGACGATCCTAGCCGCGGAAGCGGCGCTCTGGACCCGATCAGTGTCGGATCAGGACATCAGCCCGTTCACCACGGGCAGCCCTTCGCGGCGCCAGGCCTCGAACCCGCCGTCGAGGACCGCCACGTGCCTCCAGGCCGGTTGTGCGGCAGCCCACGCGTCCGCACGCGGACCACGGGCGCAGTAGACGACCACGTCCGCCGCCTCGGCGTCGCCAGTGACCGCGTCGCCCGTGACGGCTCCGGCGACCACACCGTCCGCCCGTTCGGCGTCGGTGCGCACGTCGACGACGACGACCGGGTCCGCGGGGTCGGCCAGGCGCGCGGCGAGCGCCGACGGGGCGATGCGGTCGGTCCGAGCGGGAGCGACCACGACGG
The DNA here is from genome assembly GCF_015350935.1 of Curtobacterium sp. VKM Ac-2887. Taxonomy (NCBI): domain Bacteria; kingdom Bacillati; phylum Actinomycetota; class Actinomycetes; order Micrococcales; family Microbacteriaceae; genus Curtobacterium; species Curtobacterium sp. VKM Ac-2887. The sequence goes on from NZ_JADKSB010000014.1 coordinate 16,171, forward strand.
GTCGGCGTGATGCCGGCCCGCGCCGGACGAGGCTCTCGCTCCACCGCCAGCGGCGTGCGTCGACGGTCAGGACGCGCCCGAGCAGCGGTTCGCCGGTGCCGGTGACCAGGGCCAGCACCTGTCCGGCCATCACCGCTCCGACGGCGCCGCACAGTGCCGGCACGACGCCGTCCAGGGCGCAGGAGCCCTCGTCGGGCAGGGCCTCGGGGTGCAGGTCGTGGAAGTCGACGCCGTCCGGTCCGGCGTCGCGGAACACGCTGACCTGGCCGTCTTGGCCGAGCACCGTGCCCCAGACGAACGGCACGCTGGCGTCGGCGCAGGCGTCCGAGACCGCCCGGGTGACCAGGACGGAGTCCGCCGCGTCGACGACCACGTCGTGCCCGGCGACGAGCTCCGGGGTGAAGGACCCGACCACGGCGACGGCGTCGAGTTCCGGGTCGACGGCGCGGGCCCGGGCGACGGCGGCCCCGGCCTTCGACGATCCGACGTCGGCAGCGGTGAAGAGCGTCTGGCGCGCGAGGTTCGAGGCGTCGACGACGTCGGGGTCGACCACCGTGAGCCGTCCGACGCCCGCGAGGTACGCGACGACGGGAGCCCCGAGCCCGCCGGCGCCGACCACCAGGACGCGTGAAGCGGCCAGCCGCCGGAGCCCGACGGCGCCGACGTCGGACAGGGCAGCGGTCCGCGAGCCGAGCCGTGTCCGCCACGGGGAGAGCGCTGCGACGGGGGCGACGAGGGGGTCCATCCCGTCATTCTGGCCGGTCGCACCGAATCCCTGCATGTGAATGCTCAGCGGGTGGACGCGGCGGATGCTCAGTGCCGCTCGGTACGGTCGCGGGCGTGAGTTCTCCCCGCACCGGCACCGTCACGGTCCGACGCACGACGTCGGACACGTCGACGCGCGCACGGCTCCGGGCACTCGCCCTGTCGACCGTGCGGACCCTGGTGCGTGCGCCGGAGATCACCGTCGGTGTGGTCGGTGTGGTCGTCGCTGCCGCCTTCACCTGGGTGCCGTCGGTCTGGTACGACGAAGCCGCCACCCTGACGAGCGCGCAGCGCAGCTGGCCGGCGCTCTGGGCGGAGCTGCAGAACGTCGACGCCGTGCACGGTCTGTACTACGCGCTCATGCACGTCTGGCTCGCGCTGGTCGGCTACTCGCCGTTCACACTCCGCTTCCCGAGTGCCCTGGCGATCGGGATCGCCGCCGCGCTCGTGGTGGCGCTCGGTCGGCGGCTCGGCGGTGTCCGGCTCGGGGTCGTCTCCGGTCTGGTCTTCCTGCTGCTGCCCCGCGTCGCCTGGGCCGGCACCGAGGGCCGCCCGTACGCGACCGTCACCACCTTCGCCGCGCTGCTCACACTCGTCGGCCTGACCGCGGTCCGTCGCACCCGGGTGCGGCACCACGCGACGCGGTGGTGGGTCGTCTACGGCGTGCTGGCGGCCGTGGCCGTCCTGTTCAACGTGTACCTGTCCCTCGCCGTCGTGGCGCACGGCGTCGTGCTCGCGTGGACCGGCGTCGCCGACCGGGCAGCCCGACGGCAGGCCACGGTGACGGATCGCAGTGGCACGGTGCCCTCGGCGATGGTGGACCGCGCCGTTGTCGTCCGCTGGGCCGTCGCCGCCTCCGCCGCAGCCGTCGTGGTCCTGCCGTTCATCGGACTCGCCGCCGGTCAGGCCAAGCAGGTCGGCTGGATCACCGGCATCGGGTGGGCCACCCTGCGCCAGGTGTTCGCGACCGCGTGGTTCGGGGTCGTCTACCCGTACGCCGCCCTCGGGTGGCTGCTCATGATCGTCGCCGTCGTGCTGGCGGTGCGCGCGGCCCGACGCCCGTCGCCGGCCGCCCGCGACGTGCTCCGCATGCAGGCCGTCCGGGTCGCCGTGCCCCTGACGATCGTGCCCACCGCGCTGCTGGTCGCCGCGACCGCCGCCGGCGAGCACCTGTACTCCCCCAAGTACGCGAGCATCAGTCTGCCGTTCGTGGCGCTCCTGATCGGACTGGCGATCACGGCCATCCGGCCGCGACGCTGGATCGCGATGGCCGTCGTGGCCATGGTCCTGGTGTCCGTGCCGACGTCGACGATCGTCCGACTGCCGCACGCCAAGCAGTCCTCGCACTGGGCGAACGCGGCGGCGATCATCGAACGCGAGCGGAACGTGACCACCGACGCCGACGAAGGGGTGATCTACGGCAGCGTGTGGGAGCACCCGACCGCGACGGCGCAGGTCATCGCCGACGCCTACCCCGAGGCCTTCAGCGGCATGCGGGACCTGGCGGTGGCGAGCACGGGTGCGCAGCGTGGTGAGCTCTGGAACGTGAACGGCGACATCGCCACGACCGTGCCGGCACGCCTGGCCGACATCGACACCGTCTGGTTCGTCGGCGCCAAGTCGCGGAACATCCGCCCCGAGGTCTCCGAGACGCTCAAGGACCAGGGCTTCCACGTGGTGCGGTACTGGCACACCGACACGGTCATCCTGTGGAAGTACAGCCGCTGAGCTGACGGCCGGTCAGCGTTCGTCGTACGGTCAGCGTTCGTCGTACGGTCAGCGTTCGTCGTACGGTCAGCGTCTGTCGGACGGTCAGTGCACGAGGCGGGCGCCGTGCACCGGTCCGGTGGCACGGAGCGCGACCAGGCCGGCAGCGCTGAGCTCGACCTGCAGTTCGAGCGCGGCGTCACGGTCACCGACCAGGAACGCCACCGTCGGACCGCTGCCCGACACCAGACCCGCGAGCGCTCCGGCCTTCTCGCCGAGTTCGAGGGTCGACGCGAGTCCAGGCTGCAGCCGCATGGCCGGGGCCTGCAGGTCGTTGTGGACGCAGTCGGCGAGCAGGTCGGGGTCGCCGGCACGCAGCGCCTGCAGCACGTTCGACTCCACCACGGGGTGGGACGGCGCCGGTGCGATGTCGGCGCGGTAGCGCTCCCGGTGCTCGTCGAGCGCACGGTAGACCGCCGGGGTCGACAGGCCGTCGTCGCTCAGTGCGAGGACCCAGTGGAACTCGCCCTTCGCCAGCGCGGGGCTGAGTTCGTCGCCGCGGCCGGTGCCCACGGCCGTGCCACCGGCGAAGGCGAACGGCACGTCCGCGCCGAGCTGCGCGGCGAGACGGAGCAGTTCCTCACGCCCGAGGGCGGTGCCCCAGAGCGTGTCCACGGCGAGCAGCGTGGCCGCGGCGTCCGCCGAGCCACCACCCATGCCGCCGGCCACCGGCACCTGCTTGTCGATCGTCAGTCGGACCCCGCCCCGGTGCCCAGCGGCGTCGGCCACGAGCCGGGCCGCACGGATCGCCAGGTTCGACTCGTCGACCGGCACGTTCGAGGTGTCGATCGGACCCGTGAAGGTCACCGAGAAGTCGTCGGCGTGCTCGGCCGTGACGTCCTCGTACAGCGACACGGCCTGGTACGCGGTCGCCACGTCGTGGTAGCCGTCGTCCTGCAGCGCACCGACGGACAGGAACACGTTGATCTTGCCGGGGGCGCGCGTCCGCACGCGGGTCGGGGCGGCCAACGTGGTCATGCCCCCAACCTATCCCGCTGCGGCTGCCGCGAAGCCCCGCGCCAGGTCGGCGAGGACGTCGTCGATGTGCTCGAGGCCGATCGACAGCCGGATGAGCCCGTCGCCGACACCGGCCGCAGCCCGCTCCGACGACGTCATCTGCACGTGGGTCGTCGACGCCGGGTGCACGACGAGCGACCGGACGTCACCGATGTTCGACACGTGGTCGAACATCTCGAGGGCGGCCACGAACCGCCGTCCGGCCTCGACCCCGCCGTCCAGGTCGAACGCCAGGACCGCCGACGGCCCCTTCGGCACGTACCGCTGCTGCAGGTGGTGCCACGGCGACGACGGCAGCCCCGCGTAGTGCACGCCGAGCACCTGGTCGTGCGCGTCCAGCCACGACGCGACGGCGGCGGCGTTCGACACGTGCCGCTCCATCCGCAGGGAGAGCGTCTGGATGCCCTGCAGCACCAGGAAGGCGTTGAAGGGGGCGATCGCCGGACCGAGGTCGGCGGAGAGCTTCGACCGGGTGCGCTGGATGAACGCGCGCCGCCCGAACTTCTCGGCGAAGTCCGTGTTCGCGAACCCGGACTGTTCGGTGGTCGCGAGCTGCGGGAACTTTTCGGCGTGGGCCGCCCAGTCGAAGTTGCCGCTGTCCACGATGAGCCCGGCGATGGCGCTGCCGTGACCGGCCAGGTACTTCGTCGCCGAGTGCACGACGATGTCGGCACCGTGCTCGATCGGCCGGACCAGGTACGGCGTCGCGATGGTGTTGTCGACGATGAGCGGGACGCCGGCGTCGTGCGCGACCCCGGCCACCCCGGCGAAGTCCAGGACGTCACCGCGCGGGTTCGGGATCGACTCCCCGAAGAACGCCTTCGTCTCCGGACGCACCGCGGCAGCCCACTCGTCCAGGTCCGTGGGGTCCTGCACGAAGGTGAACGCGATGCCGAGGTCGTGCAGCGTCGACGCGAACAGCGTGTACGTCGCGCCGTACAGCGAGGCACTCGACACGACGTGGTCACCGGCCCGCGCGACGCCGAGGACGGCCAACGAGGTGGCCGCCTGGCCGGACGCCAGCGCGAGCGCGCCGACGCCGCCCTCGAGGTCCGCGATGCGCCGCTCGAGCGCCGCCGCCGACGGGTTGTTCACGCGCGAGTACGTGTGCCCCGGGGCGTTGAGCATGAAGCGGTCCGCCGCGTCCTCACCGGACGGGTAGACGAAGGCCGCGGTCTGGGCGATCGGCGGGACGTTGCCACCGAACCCCGGGTCGGCCTTGAAGCCCGCGCGGATCTGCCGGGTCTCGAACGCCCACTCCTCCTCGGTCGTGCCCATCAGACGACCGCCTCGGACGCCGCGACCACCGACGGGCGGACGAGCGGGATGACCTGTTCGCCGAAGCGGTCCATCTCCTCGAGCTGCGGCGAGAACTGCAGCAGCAGTGTGTCCACCCCGGCCTCCTCGAACTCCTTGATCCGGGCCGCGACCTGCGTCGGCGTGCCGACGAACCCGGGGCGCAGGCCGCGGTTCGACACCGAGTAGTCCTCGAGCGAGGGGACGTGCTCGAGCTGCGACTTCGAGATGAAGTCCTGGTACGACTCGTACGCGTTGCCGTGCTGCACGTCGGTGATCCGCGCGAGCTCGGCCTGCGCCTCTTCCTCGGTCTCGCGGACGATGACGTAGGCCGCCATGCCGAACGCCTCGAACGGCGGCAGTCCGGCGTCGATGCGGCGCTGCTTCATCTCGGCGATCTTCGTGCGGAGTTCCTCGACCGTGCCGCCGTGGGTCACGTAGGCGTCGGCGTACCCCGTGATCGCGGCCTTGCCCGCCTCGCTCTCGCCGCCGGCGTAGATGCGCGGGGTCACGCGGGGCTTCGGCTCGAGGTGCGCGTTCTCGATGTCGTAGTACTCGCCCGAGAACGAGTACGGGGTCTCCCGCCACATCCCCTTCATGACCTCGACGAACTCCGCCGTCCGCTTGTAGCGGTCGTCGTGCTCCGAGAAGATGCCGCCGTACTGCTTGGCCTCCTCCGCCCACCACGCGCTCACCACGTTGAACGTGAACCGGCCGCACGAGATGTCGTCGATCGTCGCCGCCTGCTTCGCCGTCACCGCGGGCAGGTGGTAGCCGGGGCGCATGGCCGCCATGATCTCGAGGCGCTCGGTCGTCGCCGCGATGGCCGCGGCGAGTGACCAGGCCTCGAGCGACGGCGCCGCCGTGCCCTTGATGTCGTTGAGGTTGAGCTCCGGCACGAGCGTCAGGTCGAAGCCGATCCGCTCGGCGCGCTGCGCCAGCCGCTTCACGTAGTCGAAGGTGACCGGCATGTTCTCGTTGTCGACGTTGCGCAGCCAGCCGCCGAAGAGCGGGGTCCAGTATCCGAATCGCACGGGGTGAGTTCCTTGGGGAGGTGGGGAGTGCCCGGGAAGGGGCGCGGAACGGACAGGAGGCCCGTGGCGGGCCCGCCACGGGCCTCCTGTCCGGTGGTTCTTGCGTGCTCAGGCCGTGAGTTGCGCCGCGTACTGCGTCTCCAGCAGGCCACCGAGGTAGCGCGCGATGGAACGCGGACCGGAGGCCGGCGCGGACTGCTCGACGGCGGGGTTGTAGTTCGTGTTCGTGTTGATGTCGTAGACGACCGTGCGGCCGTCCGTGGTCTCCATGAACTCGACGCCCGCGATCGTGACGCGCTGGTCGGCGAGGAACGTGCGGAGCTGCTGGACGAGCGGGTGCTCGGCCGTGACCTCGGTCCGGACGCTGAACGCCGGGGGCGCTCCGGCAGTCTCGGTGCCGGGGACGTCGCAGACTGCTCCGGCGATGACCTGGGGGACCTCGCACGCGTCGGCCGGGCACAGCTCGAAGCTGCCGGCGCTCGTGTCGACGCGGACGGCGTACACGAACTCGCCGCCGACGAACTCGACGCGGGTGATGAAGGGCTCACGGGCCGTCAGGAACTCCTGCAGCAGCGTGATGCCGTCGACCGGCGCCTCGAACTCCGGGGAGTCGACGTAGGCGTCGAACTCGGCGAGCGAGTCGAACCGGCGGACGCCCAGGCCCTTGCCGCCCTGGTTGTGCTTCGTGATGAACGGGACGTCCTGGCCGTTCGTGAAGTCCCGTGCCGCCTGCTTGAGCGTCGTCGTGCCGAACACGGCGGTGGTGCGGGGCACGTCGAACCCGGCGTGCTGCAGCAGCCCGTGCTGGGCCACCTTGGAGACCTCGAGCTCGAGCACGTGGCTGCCGCCGACGACCTGGCGACCCGCTCGTTCGAGCCAGCCGAGGACCGCGCGGGTGTACTCCTTGCTGTGCTCGTGGCCGCGGGTGTGGCTCGACGCCGACATGCGGGACCAGTACACACCGGGGTCCGGCTCGGCACCGAGGTCGATCTGTCCCTCGGTCAGCAGGATCTCCTGCACCGGGACGCCCTCGGCCTCGAAGGCTGCGGCGAGCGGCGGGAACCACTCGGGGTTCTCGTGGATGACGTACACGCGGGGAGTGCTCACCCGCCCACCCTAGGCACGGTATACCGCACGCGGCCAAGTGTGTGACGCGCGGTTGCTTCGTGTGGAGCGTCCCCGGGGGGGGGGGGGAGAGAGCCGGGGTCCGGGTCGCACGGTGCGCGCTTGTCCGGCCGGTGCGAGGTTGATCGCTCGGTGGCGGGATGAAGCGCGGCACCGAGCGGTCAACGGCGCACGGGATCATCGGCCTCGCACCGTGCGGGCTCGACCAACCTCGCACGAGCCGGACGGACGCGCACCGTGCGGGGCGTCAGCCCGCGAACGTCTGCTGGCCGACGACGCCGAGGAGCTCGAGCTTCTGCGCGTCCTCGGACCCTGGGGGTGCGGTGAACAGCAGCAGCGCCTGGGCTTGGTCGTCGGTGTGCAGGACCTGGCAGTCGACGGTGATCCGGCCGAGCTGCGGCTGCACGATCGTCTTGTTGTCGGACCAGCGGCTCGTCACCTCGTGCAGTGCCCAGAGCTCGCGGAACTCGGGGCTGCGGGTCTCGAGCTCGGCGATCAGCTCGGTGGCCCGACGGTCCCCCGGTCCGGCCAGCCCCACCGCAGCCCGCAGCGACGCCACCACGACCCGGGCCAGTCGCTCGTGTTGCTCCGGCGCGTACTTCGCGAGCTCGTCGCCGGTCACGAACCACCGCCACGCCTGGTAGCGCTCGTTGCCGGGCAGGCTGACGGACGACCCGAGCAGCGCCGCCGCGAGCCGGTTCTCGACCAGCGTCTCCCCCAGGTGGCTGACCACGATCGCGGGGGTGTCCTCGAGCCGGTCGAGCACCCGCAGGATCGCGGGGTCGACGTGGTCGGCGCGGTGCAACCGGGTCGGCGCGTTCTGCCCCGCGAGGTGGAACAGGTGGTCGCGTTCGTCGAGGCTGCAGCGGAGCGCCCGGGCGATCGCGGCGATCATCTGCTCCGACGGCTGCGGTCCGCGCTGCTGTTCCAGACGCGTGTAGTAGTCGACCGACATGCCCGCGAGCGCAGCGACTTCTTCGCGCCGGAGACCAGGCGTCCGGCGTCGTGGTCCCTGACCGAGCCCGACGTCCTCAGGGCGCAGCAGTTCGCGGCGACGGCGGAGGAAGTCGGCGAGTGCAGCGCGGTCCATGGTCCCGATTGTCGTCCGGTTCGCGCCGCCGTGCCAGGGATCGCCGATCCCCCGATGACCGAGGTCTGGATGGGTTGCCGACGACAGCGCATGGTGGTGGACATGGACATCACGAACTCCACCGTCTTCATCCCCGGCGCGACCTCCGGCATCGGCCTCGCCCTGGCCCAGCGCCTGCAGGCCGCGGGCAGCACCGTCGTCATCGGCGGGCGTCGCCAGTCGCTCCTCGAGTCGCTCGCCGCCGAGCACGGCTTCGGCACCGTGCAGATCGACGTGAGCGACGCCGCATCCATCGAGAAGGCCGCCGCCACCGTCCTCGAGGCGTACCCGTCGCTCGACGCCCTCGTCACCATGTCGGGGATCATGCGCAACGAGGACCTGCGCGCCCCCGACCACATCCACGACGCGCTCGAGATCATCCAGACCAACCTGGTCGGCACGATCCGCCTCATCGATGCGTTCCTGCCGCACCTGCTGGCGCAGCCCGCCTCGACCATCGTCACGGTCTCGTCCGGCCTCGCGTTCGTCCCGCTCACCGCGACGCCGACGTACAACGCCACCAAGGCCGGCATCCACTCGTACACGCAGTCGCTCCGTCAGCAGCTGCTCGGTACCCCGGTGTCGGTCCTCGAACTCGCTCCCCCGGCGGTGTCGACCGACCTGATGGGCGGAGCGGACTTCGGCGGCATGCCGCTGAACGCCTTCGCCGACGAGGTCATCGGGCTGCTGTCCGCCGGCGATTCGCCCGAGATCCTGGTGCAGAACGTGCTGCCGCTCCGGTTCGCCGAGCGCGACGGCACGCACCAGCAGATCTTCGAGGCGATGGCGTCGCGCGCGCACTGACGCGCGGCACGTCAGTCGGCTGCGCCCTCGGCCTGCTCGTTGCGAGCGATCCGCCGGTCGAGGGCGCGGTTCAGCATGGGGAGTCCCGTCGCGATCACCGCTCCGCCGAGCGCCCAGCCGACCGGCACCAGTTGCCAGCGGGTGCCCGCGTAGATCGCGGTGAACACCATCACCGTCAGTGCTGTGCTGAGCAGACGATGCGCTCGGTCACGGTGCATGCGCGGCACGGACCCGACCGCTGTCGTGCCGGGCTCGTCGGTGTTCGGTTCGTCGGTGTTCGGCTCGTCGGTGTCCGGTCCGTCGTCCAAGTACGCGAACGCGACCCCCCACACGACGATGCTCAGACCGAGCACCACCGCGGCCCACGCCCCGTCGCTGGACGGATCGCGGACGATGACCGACACTGCGAAGCAGTCGATGGCGAGCCCGCCGAGCACGGCGATGATCGTGATCCAGCGGGGGAGGGTGATGCGAGGCACCCGCCGATCGTAGGGCCGTGACGACCGTGCGCGCGCTCCCCCGTTTGCGGCGTCAGAGGCCGGCGAGCAGTTGCTGCAGTTCGGCCTTGGCGTCGGGCATCCGCTCGGGGCCGGTGAGCCGTTCCCGCTGCACCGAGATGCGGACGGTGTCGGGCTTGGGACCGTCCTCGGTGTTCAGGAGCACGGATTCGCGGTCGGGGAAGGTCCACCGGGCCGACGGGCGCTTGCCGCCGCGGCGCTCGGACGTCGGCGTGGACCCGAGTGCGGCCGTGAACACCGGGACGATCCGATCGAGCACCGCCTCGCGCTCACCGGAGACCTGCCGTGAGGCCGACACCGCGAAGGTGCCGTCCGTGCGCTGCCCGGGGACGCGGAGCCCACGAGCCTGTTCGTACCCGATGGTGATGCCCTGCGCCCACCACGGCTCGACGCCCTGGCCCACGATCCACGACGCGATCGCAGCGTGCCCGATGGTGGCTCCGCCCGCCGTGTCGATCAGCGCGTGCCACTCGTCCGGTGACTTGCCCGTCGCCGCGAGGACACGGTCCGGCGCCATTCCCTGCGCGTGCGAGCGAACCGTTCCGTCGGTCATGCCGCCATCGTAGGCCGGAGGACACCGCCATCGCGGATCAACGCTGGGAACCTGCCCGCAGGCGACGCGCGAGCTGAGCACCCTCGGCGTCGATGATCAGCGGGAGGCGCTCCTTGTCCACGACGCCGAACGCGGGATCGACCGTCACGAAGCCGTCGACTTCCCAATGGAAAGCCGTGGCGACGTGCACGGCACCCGAGGCTGTCAGGCCGAACTCCTCGATCAGCCCGGGGACTCCGTCGCTGACGTCATCGATCCCGACCCAGTGCAGTTGCGTCGACCGCAGCAGGTCTCGCCATGCAGCCACATGGCGACGTGCGGCCTGCAGTCCCCGGTGGTGGGCCGATTCGAACAGTTCGAACTCGGTGAACGCGCTGTACAGGATCCGCGTGTCGGCCAGGTCGAGGTGGTCCCAGAACGCTGACGCCCCGACATGGTGCGGCTCCGCACGGTGCAGCACGCACTGGATGAAACTCGTCTCAACGAGGACGGCATCCGGCCTGCTGGTGCATCCGTCGAACTCCAGTACCCGATGCTCGTCGAACTCATCGGATCCGAGTCGCTCGAACACGGTCAGCGCACCTGGCGGATGCGCGCGATGGGTTCGGCCCGGCAGTCCGGATCGATCGACTCGATCGCGCGCCGTCGGCGCTCGCGGCGCTCTTCGAACGTGCCTTCAGGTCGCGGCGTCCGAGCGAACAGCGCTTGTCGCTCGGCGTCGGTGAGGAGCTTCGGCCCCCGCTGCCGACCGGGGTCCGCGCTGAGCAGGGCGCGACGACGTCCCGCTGTGAGCTGTTCCTCGGTCAGGCCGCCGCGGTTCGGTCGGCGTGGTTCGGTCGGCTGCATGGTGTCTCCTTCGTCGATGTGATCAACCGTAGGAGCACCGAACGGACGGTACCAAACATTCCGTATTTCGCCGATCCGAGGCGGGAGACGAGCTACTCCGCAGCAGCCAGGACCGTCCGACCGAGCCGCACGAAGTCGTCGACCCCGATCGCCTCGCCCCGCGCCGTCGGGTCGATGCCCGCCGCCGTCAGGACCTCGGAGGCGTGGGCACTGCCGCCGAGCACACCGGACAGGCTCTGCCGCAGCATCTTCCGACGCTGCTGGAACGCCGCATCGACCAGGGTGAACACCCGCGACCGCAGCCGCTCGTCCCCCGGGGGCTCGTGCCGGTCGAACGCCACGAGCACACTGTCGACGTTCGGGACGGGCCAGAACACCTGTCGGCTGACGAGCCCGGCCGTGCTCCACGAGCCGTACCAGGCGGCCTTGACACTCGGCGACCCGTAGACCTTGCTGCCCGGGCCCGCCGCGAGGCGGTACCCGACTTCGGCCTGCACCATCACGAGCGACCGCTCGATCGACGGGAAGGTCGCGAGCAGGTGCAGCAGCACGGGCACCGAGATGTTGTAGGGCAGGTTCGCGACCAGGTGGGTCGGCTCGGTGTCGAGGTCCGAAGCGGCGACGGCCATCGCGTCCTGCTGCACGACCGTCAACGTCGCCGCGGGCTGCAGCGCGCTGACCGTCGACGGCAGCTTCGCCGCGAGCCGCTTGTCGATCTCGACGGCGGTGACGGGCGCGCCGGTCTCGGTGAGCCCGAGCGTCAGGGAGCCGAGGCCCGGCCCGATCTCGAGCACGCGGGACGAGGGCGTCACGCCGGCGACCGACACGATGCGTCGGACGGTGTTGGCGTCGTGCACGAAGTTCTGCCCGAGCTTCTTCGTCGGGGTCACGTCGAGTTCGGCGGCGAGCTCCCGGATCTCGGCCGGACCGAGCAGCGCGCCCACTACTCGTCCACCGTCACGGGTTCGGCGTCCCACGCACCGTAGACGAGCTCGGTGTTCGACGCGATCTGTGCGGCGAGCATCGAGGCATCGGTGCCGAGGGTCTCCGCCATCGACCGCAGGGTGATCGGGACCATGTACGGGGCGTTCGGCCGGCCGCGGTACGGCGTCGGGGTCAGGAACGGCGCGTCCGTCTCGACCATGATCAGGTGCCGCGGCGCGATGACGAGGGCCTCGCGGAGCGGTGCCGCGTTCTTGAACGTCACGGTTCCGGCGAACGACATGTACCAACCGCGCTCGGCACAGAGCCGAGCCAGGTCGGGTCCGCCGGAGAAGCAGTGGAACACCGTGCGCTCCGGAGCCCCGACGCGGTCGAGCACCTCGACCACGGCATCGTGCGCGTCGCGGTCGTGGATGGTCAGCGCGAGGCCGTGCTCTTTCGCGATGCGGATGTGCTCTTCGAACGAGCGGATCTGGGCGTCGCGCCCGTCCTCACCGGTGCGGAAGAAGTCGAGCCCGGTCTCACCGATCGCCCGGACACGGGGCAGCGCCGCGAGGGCCTCGATCCCGGCGAGGTGCTCGTCGAGCAGCCCCTGCTCCTGCAACGACGGCGCCTCGTTCGGATGCAGCGCGACGGCTGCGAGCACGCGGGGTTCACGGGCGGCGATCGATGCGGACCACTGCGAAGTGGCAAGGTCGGTGCCGACCTGCACGACACCGCGGACGCCGACGCTCGAGGCACGGCCGAGGTGCTCGCGGTAGTCGAGCGCCCCGTCGCCACCGTCGGCGATCTCCATGTGCGTGTGGTTGTCGTAGACCGGGACCACGAGCGCCTCGGGCAGAGGCGGGTAGGTCAGGTCGCGCTTGGAGCCGTCCCCGTCGCCACGGGAGCGGAGGTGGGCGTCGGTCACGCGGAGACCTGCTCCGACTGCTCGATGCGCGGGAACAGCCCGCTCTCGAGCGCCACGACGTGCGAAGCACCCTGCCACTCGAAGGCACGGTCGACTCGCTGCTCGGCGATCGAGCCGCCGACACCGATCGACGCCCACAGCTTCTCGGTGGCCTTCGGCATCACCGGGGAGAGCAGCACCGCGACGGTGCCGAGCCCACGGAGCGCCGTGGTCAGGACGGTGCCGAGCCGCTCGCGGTTCGCGTCGTCCTTCGCCAGGGCCCACGGCTGCTGCTCGGTGATGTACCCGTTCAGGGCGTCGACGAGCTCCCAGACGGCAGCGATCGCCTCGTGCGGGGCGAACGCGGCGATGGCTGCGTCGGCACGCTCGGTGACCGAGACCGCCAGGGCATCGATCGCCTGGTCCGACTCGGTCAGCGAGCCGCGCGCCGGCACTGCGCCGTCGAAGTACTTCTGCAGCATCGCGACCAGGCGCGAGGCCAGGTTGCCGAAGCCGTTCGCGAGCTCGGCCTGGTACCGCGCCGAGATGTCCTCCCAGCTGAAGTTGCCGTCCTGCCCGAAGGTGATGGCTCGGAGGAAGTAGTAGCGGAAGGCGTCGGACCCGAAGGTGTCGGTGATCTCCGACGGCGCGATGCCGGTCAGCTTCGACTTGGACATCTTCTCGCCGCCGACGAGCAGCCAGCCGTGACCGAAGACGCGCTCGGGCACGGGCAGGCCGGCAGCCATGAGCATCGCCGGCCAGATGACGGCGTGGAAGCGGGCGATGTCCTTGCCGACGATGTGCACGCTCGGCCACAGGCGCTTGAAGGCCTCGTCGTCCTCGGTGCCGTAGCCCAGCGCCGTGACGTAGTTGAGCAGGGCGTCGAACCACACGTACAGGACGTGGTCGCTGTCCCACGGGATCTTGATGCCCCAGTCGAAGCTGGACCGCGAGATCGACAGGTCGCGGAGGCCCTGCTTCACGAACGAGATGATCTCGTTGCGGACGCTCTCCGGCTGGATGAACAGCGGGTTCGACTCGTACAGGTCGAGCAGGCGCTGCTCGAAGTCCGACATGCGGAAGAAGTAGTTGCGCTCGGACAGCACCTCGACCGGGATCGAGTGGATGGCACAGACCTGCTGCCCCTCGTACGCACCGGTGCCGGGGACCAGGTCGCTCGGCTGCTTGTACTCCTCGCAGCCCACGCAGTAGAAGCCCTCGAACTCGCCGGCGTAGATGAAGCCGTCGTCGTAGAGCTTCTGCAGGAACGCCGTCACACCGCGCTCGTGGCGCTCGTCGGTGGTGCGGATGAAGTCGTCGTTGGCCACGTCGACGGTGTCGAGCAGTGGCTTCCACGCCTCGGTCACGAGTCGGTCGGCCCACTCCTGGGGCGTGACCTCGTTCGCCGAGGCGGTGCGCAGGATCTTCTGCCCGTGCTCGTCGGTGCCGGTGAGCAGCCAGGTGTCGTCACCCCGCTGCCGGTGCCAGCGCGCGAGGACGTCCGCGGCGACCTCGGTGTAGGCGTGCCCGATGTGGGGCACGTCGTTCACGTAGAAGATCGGCGTGGTGATGCTGAACGAGGACCCGGCGGACATGCGGACCATCCTACGGGCGCGCGGAACCCGGATGACGCGCGCGGCGGTGGACTGTGGAAAACCGGATCCGGGAGGCCCGTGGCGGGCCCGCCCCGCGCCTCCAGACCGGCCGACGCGAACGTGACGAGCCCCGCTCAGCGCGCCGCGAGCGCCCCTTCGTACAGGTCCCGCTTCGACAGGCCGGTCGCGTCCGCGACCGCCGCTGCGGCCTCCTTCATGCGCATGCCGGCGGCCACCCGCTCGAGCACGAGGCGGACCCCGTCGTCGAGCGTTGCCTCCTCGGTGGCCTCGGCGGCACCGGCGACGACGATGCAGATCTCGCCCCGGACCCCCTCTGACGCCCACGTGACGAGCTCGTCGAGCGGCCCACGACGGACCTCTTCGTACAGCTTCGTGAGCTCGCGGCAGACGGCGGCACGACGGTCGCCCCCGAACCCGACGGCCATGTCGGCGAGCGTCTCGGCCAACCGGTGCGGCGACTCGAAGAAGACCATCGTGCGCTGCTCCCCCGCGAGCGCCTGGAACGCACGACGCCGCTCCCCGCCCTTGCGCGTCGGGAACCCCTCGAACGTGAAGCGGTCCGTCGGCAGTCCGGAGACGGCGAGCGCCATGAGCACCGCCGACGGGCCGGGCAGTGCCGTGACCGTGACGCCTGCGGCGGCCGCGGCCTCGACGAGCGGGAAGCCGGGGTCGCTGATCGCGGGCATACCGGCGTCGGTGAGGACCACGACGTCCTCGTCACGGGCGAGCTCGACGACCTCGGACGCCTTCGCCCGCTCGTTGTGCTCGTGCAGGGCGATGAGCCGCGGACGGTTCTCGATGCCGAGGGCGCGCATGAGGTGGATGGCGGTCCTGGTGTCCTCCGCCGCGACCACCGTGGCGTTGGAGAGGGTCTCGACGAGACGGCGCGAGGCGTCCCCGAGGTTGCCGATGGGGGTTGCTGCGAGGACGATCACGCCACCCATTGTCGTCGCAGCACCGACGCAGCGCGGACATGCGGTCGATCCGTAGGATGCTCAGCGATGACCAGCGAGCTGACCGACGACCGCACGGCCGCGCCCGACGGGCCGGTCGGCTCGCGCCTCGACGACTGGTGGGGGCGGGTGCTCTCCACCGCCCAGCGCGTCGCGGTGTGGCGCTGGGCCGGACCGATCGCGGTGACGCTGCTCGCTGCCGTGCTGCGCCTGGCGAACCTGGGGAACCCGCACTCGCTGGTCTTCGACGAGACCTACTACGTCAAGGACGGCTGGTCGATCGTCCACCTCGGGTACGAGGGCACCTGGCCGGCGAACCCGAGCAGCGACTCCGCCCCGACGACCGACGACCGGTTCTCGAGTGGTGAGACGGACATCTTCACCAGCGCCGCGGAGTTCATCGCGCACCCGCCGCTCGGCAAGTACCTGATCGGGCTCGGCATGCTCCTGTTCGGGGCGGACAACTCGTTCGGCTGGCGGTTCGCCGTCGCCGTGCTCGGCATCGCGACGGTGTTCCTCACCGCGGTGATCGCCCGGTCGCTGTTCCGCTCCACCCTGGTCGGCACGCTCGCCGGCGGCCTGCTCGCGATCGACGGCCAGGCCATCGTGATGTCCCGCGTCACGCTGCTCGACGGGATCCTGACGTTCTTCGTCGTGCTCGGGTTCGGGGCGCTCCTGCTCGACCGGCGCCGGAGTCAGCGGCGGCTCGACGACTGGGTCGCCGAGCGCGTCGCCGCCGGCCGGGACACCCTGTGGGGGCCCGTGCTCTGGTGGCGTCCGTGGCTGTTCGCGATGGGGCTGACGATGGGGTTGGCCACCGCGACGAAGTGGTCGGGGATGTACTTCCTGGCGTTCTTCGCCGTGTACTCCGTGCTGAGCGACATGATGATGCGCCGCCGTGCGGGGGTCGAGTTCTGGTCGTCCAGCGCGCTGCTGCAGCAGGCCCCCGTGTCGTTCCTGCTCACCGTGCCGATCGCCGCCGTCACCTACGTCGCGTCGTGGACCGGCTGGTTCGTGTCGAAGGACGGCTGGGACCGCAACTGGCTGGCCTCCGGCGGCGAACGCTGGACCGGATTGCTCCGGTGGGTGCCGGACAGTCTGCAGAACTGGTGGCACTACCAGTCGGAGATCTACAACTTCAACATCGGGCTGCACACGCCGCACTCGTACCAGGCGAACCCGCTGCTCTGGCTCGTGATGCAGCGGCCCACGTCGATGTTCTACGTCGGTACCGATGCCGGCCAGGACGGCTGCTCGGCGAGCCGCTGCGGCGAGGCGATCACCGGCGTCGCGAACCCGTTCATCTGGTACGCGGCGGTCATCGCGACCGTGGCGCTGCTCGTGCTCTGGATCCTGCGCCGACAGTGGCAGTACGGCTTCGTCCTGCTCGGCGTCGCCGCGGGCTACCTGCCGTGGCTGATGTACGTCAACCGGACGGTCTTCCAGTTCTACACGATCGCCTTCGAGCCCTTCATGGTGATGGCGCTGGCGGCGGCGATCGGGTTGGTGCTCGGGTCACGGACCGATCCACGGCCCCGACGGACCCGGGCGATCGTGTGGGTCGGCGTGTACCTGGTCGTGGTGGTGCTCGCGTCGGCGTACTGGTACCCGATGTGGACCGCGATCCAGGTGCCGTGGGACTTCATCCGGTCGCACTACTGGCTGCCGAGCTGGCTGTAGCGCGCGTCGGGTGTCGGCCCGGCGCGCTGTTCGCCACCGGCCCGGCGCGCTGGTCGCGACCAGACCGCCGGACAGGAGGCACGGGTCGGGCCCGCCACGGGCCTCCCGTCCGGGGTCGGTTGGCACCCGAGCCGCGCGCGGTCCGCGGGGACGCGTCAGGACTGCGCGTGCAGCGCGCGCTCGATCGACTCGCGGTCGAGCGGGTCGCCGACCATGCTCGGCGCGGTCCGGGTCTGCGGCAGGACGCCCTCGATGAGGAGTTCGGCGTACCGGCGCCAGGCGTTCGGGTCGTGCTCGCGGGTGGCGTCCGCGACGGCACCCACCATGGCGGTGAGCATCGGGAGGTCGCGGTAGTCGAAGCCGGGGCGGACCACCCCGGCAGTCTCGGCCCGCCCGATGATCGCGGAGACCTGGCGTTCCAACCGGTCACGCTCCTGCACGATCGACGGACGCGCCTTGCCCGCACGCACGATGGCGTCGGCGAGCGCACGGTCGCGGGCGCGGAACTCGAACACCCCGGTCAGGTAGACCCGCAGGGCCTCGCGCGGGTCGACGACGTCGGCGGCGCGGGCTGCTGCGTCGTTCATCGCCTCGAACTTGGTGGCGAGCAGCGCCTCGATCAGGGAGTCCTTGTCGGCGAAACGTCGGTACACGGTGCCGACACCGACCCCCGCTTCGTGCGCGATGTCGTTCAGGGTGACCGACAGCCCGCGCTCCGCGAAGCACTTGCGAGCGGTCTGCAGGATCAGCTCGCGGTTGCGTGCCGCATCGGCGCGCAGCGGGCGCTCGAGGTCGGGCGCGGACTCGGTGGTGCTCACGATGCCGAACCTAGTTGAACTTTCTGGGAATAAGTGGATGCGGACCTTCCGTTTCGGTCTACACTGTCGACAAACGGATGCCGCGCATCCGTTTGACACCTCCCCTCTTCGAAACGCCCGACGGTGCGCGCTTCGTGCTCCCCCTCCAACCTTCTCGAAGGAGGCTGCCGTGACGGCAGAACACACCGTGCCGACCCCCACCGGGGCAGCACCCACGACTTCTGGCACCACCCCCGCCAAGAGCAACCACCGCTGGATCGCCCTGGCGGTCATCGCCCTCGCCCAGCTGATGGTCGTGCTCGACGCCACGATCGTGAACATCGCGCTCCCCTCGGCCCAGGCCGACCTGGGGTTCGGCACCGACCAACGCCAGTGGATCGTCACCGCGTACTCGCTGGCGTTCGGCTCGCTCCTGTTGCTCGGCGGGCGCCTCGGCGACCTGTTCGGCCGCAAGAACACGTTCATCATCGGACTGGTCGGCTTCGCGGTCGCGTCCGTGCTCGGCGGCCTCGCCGACTCGTTCGGCCTGCTCGTCGCGGCCCGCGCCCTGCAGGGTGTCTTCGGCGCCCTGCTCGCACCGTCCGCGCTCGGCATGCTGACCACCACGTTCCGCGACCCGAAGGAGCGCGGTCGTGCGTTCGGCATCTTCGGCTCGATCGCCGGTTCCGGTGCGGCCATCGGCCTGCTCCTGGGCGGCGTGCTCACCGAGTACGCGTCGTGGCGCTGGTGCCTCTACGTCAACGTCGTCTTCGCCGTGCTCGGCGTGATCGGCGCGCTCGTGTTCATGGAGAAGCCGCCGAAGGTCGATCGCCCGCGCATCGACGTCGCCGGCGTCATCACCATCACCGCCGGTCTGGTCGGCGTCGTCTACGGGTTCTCGAACGCCGAGACCAACGGCTGGGACTCCCCCGTCACCATCGCGATGCTCGCCGGTGGCGTCGTCCTGATCGCCGCGTTCGTGTTCATCGAGACCCGTGTGGCGCACCCGCTGCTGCCGCTGCGGGTCGTGCTCGACCGTGACCGCGGTGGGTCGTTCATCGCGATCGGCCTGGTGGCGATCGGCATGTTCGGCATCTTCCTGTTCCTGACCTACTACCTCGAGCAGACCCTCGGGTTCAGCTCGCTGCAGACCGGTCTGGCCTTCCTGCCGATGCCGCTGTCGATCATGATCTCGGCGACGCAGATCGGTGGGCGACTGCTGCCGCGCATCGGCCCGAAGATCCTGATCTTCGCCGGTGGCCTCGTCGCCGCGATCGGCCTGCTCCTGCTGCTGCGCACCGACCTGGACAGCTCCTACGCGGGCACCGTCCTGCCGGCGCTGATCGTCATCGGGCTCGGCATGGGCACGATCTTCTCGTCCGCGATGAACACCGCGACCACCGGGGTGGCCCGAGCCGACGCCGGTGTGGCCTCGGCGACGGTGAACACCATGCAGCAGATCGGTGGCTCGATCGGCACGGCGCTGCTGTCGACGATCTTCGCCGACGTCGTGAAGAACAGCCTGACCGGGCTGTCGGCGGCACCCACGAAGCTGCAGCAGGCGCAGGCCACGCTCGACGGCTACCACGTGGCGTTCGGCATCTCGGCCGGTGTGCTCGTGCTCGTCGCCCTCGCGGGCGGCCTGCTCATCAACCGGCAGTCGGTGCGGCTCGACCGACTCGCACACGCCGCGTCCACGACGACCGGGAGCATCCCCGCCGCCGCACACTGACGCGTCAGCTCGTCCGAACGGCTCGTCCTGGTTCTGCCGGGGCGGGCCGTTCGTGCGTGTGTGTGTGTGGCGAGCGGTGCGGGGCGGGTGCGTGCGGGGCGTGTGCCGGGTCGCGCGGGTTTTGCGACGTTCCACGAGTCGTTCAACGCGTGGATCGTCGGAACATGCACACGCAGTCATTGCGTGTGCATGTTGCGACGAACCACCGGTCGAACAACTCGTGGATCGTCGGAACATGCGCACGCACCAGCCACCACACGCGCCCCGGTTGCGCAGTGTGTCGGTTTCCCTGTCGCCCGTCAGAGGTCCGCATTATCGTGTGCGGCATGGCCCCCGTCCTGACCTCGCCGCTCGTGTCGACGCAGTGGCTCGCCGACCACCTCGGTGGTGACGAGCTCGTCGTCCTCGACGCCTCCGTGCACACGGTGGGGACCGGCCTCGACACGATGTGGCACTCCGCGGTCGACTCCTACGAACAGCGCGGACACGTCCCCGGCGCCCGTTTCGCCGACCTCGTCGACGCGTTCTCCACGCCGGGTGCCGAGGTGCCCTTCACCCGCCCGAGTGCCGAGCGGTTCGAGGCAGCTGCCGGCGACCTCGGCGTCACGAACACCTCGACGGTCGTGGTCTACGACGACAGCGTCGGCGAGTGGTCGGCACGGCTGTGGTGGATCTTCCGGTCGTTCGGCTTCGACTCGGTCGCGGTCCTGGACGGCGGGTTCACGAAGTGGCGCGACGAGGGCCGACCGGTCCGCGTCGGTGCCCTGCGCCAGGCACCATCGCCGGCGAAGACGCCCGATGACGACAGCGCATTCCTCGCCGGTGAAGAACGCCCGCTCTGGGCCGACCACGCCCGTGTCCGCCGAGCAGTGACGGGTGAAGAGCCCGCGGCACTGGTGTTCGCGGCGCCCGCAGCGGCCCTCGGCGACGACCACCCGCCGATCATCCCGGGAAGCACCCCGATCACCGTGGACACCCTGGTCGACCCGGACACCAACGCGTACCTGCGCGGGCCGAAGCTCGCCGCGGCGTTCGCCGCGGTCGTCGGCGAGGACGAGATCGTGACGTACTGCGGGGTCGGCAGCGCCGCGTGCGTCGACGCGCTGGCGCTGACCGTGCTCGGCCACGACAAGGTGACCGTGTACGACGGCTCGCTGCTGGACTGGTGGCGGCACGAGCCCGAGGCCCTGGCGTCCTGACGACGGCGCGCGTCCCGGCTAGCGTTGGCGCATGAGTTCCAGACGCGCGGTCATCCTCGGCGGTACCGGCGGGATCGGTTCGGCCGTCGCGCGTGAGCTCCTCGACGTCTCCGGGCGGGGCGGCGACGACTGGCAGGTCGACGTGCTGGCCCGCCGCGGTGGCCCGGCAGCCGAATCCCTCACCGCCCGCGGCGCGACCTTCACCGCGGGTGACCGCCGCGACACGAGCACCCTGCGCGACCTCCTCCGCCCCGGCGCGGACCTGCTCGTCGACACCGTGGGGCTGACCCGCGACGACGCGACGCAACTCCTGCCGTTCCTCGACGACGTCGGGTCCGCCGTCTTCGTCTCCTCGCGTGCGGTCTACGTCGACGAGCAGGGCCGGCACGCGAACTCGACGGACAAGCCGGTCTTCGGCGCCGCGGTCACCGAGATCCAACCGACCGTCACCGCGGGCGACGGCGACCCGACGAGCCGTGACGGCTACGGCGCGGCGAAGGTGGCGTCCGAGCAGGTGCTGCTCGACCACGGCGCCCCGGTCACGGTGCTGCGCCCGTCGAAGGTCTACGGCGTCGGCATCGGTCGACCGCGCGAGTGGTTCGTGGTCCGCCGGGTGCTCGACGGCCGCGAACGCATCCTGCTCGCGGACCACGGCCGCGGTGTGGACCACACGACGGCGGCGAGCGGCATCGGCTCGCTCGTCCGACTGGTCGCGGACGCTCCCGACCGGCGCATCCTCAACGTCGCCGACGACACCGCTCCGACGGCGCTCGAGATCGTGCGGACCATCGCCGGGCACCTCGACCACCGGTTCGACGAGGTCCTGCTCGACGCCGACGCCCCTGCCTTCGTCGGCACGACCCCGTGGTCGTCGCCGTCACCGTTCGTCCTCGACACCACGGCGGCGCGCGCGCTCGGGTGGCAGCCGCCGACCTTCGCGACCGCGGTCCTGCCCGAACTCGACTGGTTGGTGGAGACCGCGCAGTCCACACCGGCGGACGGCGACGTGCCGTGGGCCGAGGACCCGTTCTGGGAGCGCATGTTCGACTACGACCCCGAGGACGCAGCCCTCGCGCTCCTGTCGCTGGGCCTCGGGTGACGGCGCCGAGCACGCCCCGCTCCGAGGTCCTGTTCATCGGCGGGCGGTCCGGTGTCGGCAAGTCCACCGCTGCCGAGGCACTGCACGACCTGCTCGTCGCTGCGGACGTCCGCCACGCGGTGATCGAGGGTGACCTGCTCGACCTGGCGCACCCGGCACCGCACGTCGAGCACCCCGAGGCGCGGCTCGCGGAACGGAACCTCGCCACCCTGTGGACGTCCTACCGCGAGCTCGGCCACCATCGGTTGGTCTACACGAACACCGTCTCCGTGCTCGAACACGAGCGTCTGGCGGCCGCCATGGGCGACGACCCCGTGGTCACGACGGTCCTGCTGCGAGCGGCAGACGGTCCCACCGCCGAGCGCCTCGCGCGACGGGCAGGTGGCGAGGTCCCGCAGGCGCAGCTCGCGCACAGCACGCGGACGGCCGGGAGGCTCGACTCGGCTTCCGGGGACACGGTCACCCGGGTGGACACGGACGGTCTCACCCCCACCCAGGTCGCACAGCGTCTCGCCGCGCTGACGGGGTGGCTCCTCGGCTGACCGTCCCGCTGCGGCCTGTGGACTCCGCGATCCGTCCACAGATCGCTTCCGTCGCTGGCCCGCTCAGTCGCCACGGGGCACGCTGGAGCCATGAACGACAACCGACTCGGCACCGCGGTCAGCCCGTACCTCCGGCTGCACGCCGACAACCCCGTGGACTGGCGCGAGTGGGGTCCCGAAGCCTTCGCCGAGGCACGCGAGCGCGGCGTCCCGGTCCTGGTGTCGGTCGGCTACGCCACGTGCCACTGGTGCCACGTCATGGCGCGTGAGAGCTTCGCCGACCCGGAGATCGGTTCGCTGCTCCGCCAGGACTTCGTCGCCGTCAAGGTCGACCGCGAAGAACGTCCCGACGTCGACGCCAGCCTGATGGCCGCCGCGAGCGCGTTCACGCAGCAGCTCGGGTGGCCCCTGACGACGTTCCTGACGCCCGAGGGCCACGTGTTCTTCGCCGGCACCTACTTCCCGCCGACCCCCGTCGGTCAGGTGCCCGCGTTCCGGCAGACCCTGGCGGCGGTGCTCGACGCGTGGACCGAGCGGCGGCACGAGGTCGACGCGAACGCCGCGGCCATCGCGACGGCGATCCGGCAGGGGGCCGAGGTGGACGCGACCGCCCGCGCCGGCGAGGCAGCTGGCGGACCAGCCACTGGCCTCCCGTCCGCCGACAGCATGCGGGCCGTCACCGGTCAGCTGTCGCAGGCAGAGGACACCACCTACGGTGGTTTCGGTGGCGCTCCGAAGTTCCCGAGCACGCCGCTGCTGGAGTTCCTCGCCGACGCAGCGCGCGACGGCGACGCCGAGGCCGACGGCCTGCTGGACCGGTCGCTCCACGCGATCCGGGCCTCCGAGCTGACCGATGCCGACGGCGGTGTCTTCCGGTACGCCACCAAGCGCGACTGGAGCGTGCCGCACTACGAGCGGATGCTCTACGACAACGCCGGACTCCTCGCGGTCGCCGGCGCCGAACAGGCGCGCGGCATCGCGGACTTCCTGCGCGACACCCTGCGGCAGGACGACGGAGCGTTCGTCGCCGCGCAGGACAGCGAGTCCACGATCGACGGCCAGCGGGTGGAGGGCGAGTGGTACCGGCGGCCGCTGTCGGAGCGCGCGCTCCTCGAGCCGCCACCACTCGACGACCAGGTCCTGACCGGGTGGAACGGCCTGGCGATCCGCGGGCTCGCGATCGCCGGTGACCGCCACGACGACGCCGAGATGATCGGCCTCGCCCGGTCTGCGGCCGATGCACTGTTGCGATCGCACGTGCGTGACGGGCACGTCGAGGTCCGCTCGAGCACACCCCGCGGGCCGTCGGCGGCAGCGGCGACCATCGAGGACGTCGGGCTGCTGGCCGAGGGTCTGCTCGAGCTCGCCCTGGTGACCGGCGAGATCACCTACGCCGTGACGGCTCGTTCCCTGGTCGACGACGGCCTGGCGAACCGGTTCGACGTCGACGCCGTGCTCGCCGGAGCGGGCACGGCGACCGGGGAACAGCCGCAGACCGCGATGCGCTCCGGCACGGTGGCCTTGGCCGCAGCGGCCGCCGGCCTCGCGGCGTTGACCGGCGACTCCGCGTACCGGACGGCGGCCGCGCGGTTGGTGGCCGACCGCGCGACGACGGGTACCGAGCGACCGCTCGGGCACGCCGACGCCCTCGGTGTCGCACTCGGCCTGCAACGGCCCTCGCGCGAGGTCGTGGTCGTGACGTCGGACCCGCACGACCCACTCCGCGATGCCGTCCGCGCCGCGCGCCGACCCGGCACGGTCATCGCTCGCGTGACCCCGACGCAGGCTGCGGAGTGGGCGACTGCGGGGTTCGAACTGTTCGAGGCACGGGACGCACTCGACCCGGCTGCGTACGTCTGCCACGACCGCGTGTGCGCCCTGCCCGCTCGGTCCGCAGGAGACCTGGCCGCCGGGCTCGCAGCACCGGCAGCGTGACGGTATCCTGGAATGCTCATGTCTCCCACGCCGCCAGTCATCACGTACCCGCCCGAACTGCCGGTCTCGCAGCGGCGGGACGACATCGCGGCTGCCATCCGGGACAACCAGGTCGTCATCGTCGCGGGGGCCACCGGCTCGGGCAAGACCACCCAGCTGCCGAAGATCTGCCTCGAGCTGGGGCGTGAGCACATCGGACACACCCAGCCCCGTCGGATCGCCGCTCGCACCATCGCCGAGCGCGTGTCCGAAGAACTCGGCAGCGACCTCGGCGACCTCGTCGGCTACCAGGTCCGGTTCACCGACAAGGTGTCGTCGAACACCCGAATCAAGCTGATGACCGACGGCATCCTGCTGAACGAGATCCACTTCGACCGCGACCTGAAGCGGTACGACACGATCATCATCGACGAGGCGCACGAGCGGTCGCTCACGATCGACTTCCTGCTCGGCTACCTCAAGCGGCTCCTGGTCCGGCGACCCGACCTCAAGCTCATCATCACGAGCGCGACGATCGACCCCGAGTCCTTCTCGAAGCACTTCGGCGACGCCCCGATCATCGAGGTCTCCGGGCGGACCTACCCCGTCGAGATCCGGTACCGCCCGCTCGTGTCCGAGGACGCCGACGACACCGACGAGGACGACGAGACCGACTCGCGCACGGCCGACCGCGGCGGGGCGAACGGCGCCGACGACCGCGACACCCTGCAGGGGATCACCGACGCACTCGACGAACTCGCGCGCGAAGAACCCGGCGACGTGCTCGTGTTCCTGTCCGGCGAGAACGAGATCCGCGACGCGCAGGACGCGATCGAGGGCAAGCGCTACCAGGGCACCGAGGTCCTGCCCCTGTACGGCCGGCTCTCCGCCGCTGACCAGCACCGCGTGTTCGACCGACGCACCACGCCGGGGATCCGCCGACGCGTGGTGCTCGCCACGAACGTCGCCGAGACCTCGTTGACGGTGCCCGGCATCAAGTACGTCATCGACACCGGGACCGCCCGCATCTCGCGGTACTCCCCGCGCGCCAAGGTGCAGCGGCTGCCGATCGAGGCGATCTCGCAGGCCAGCGCGAACCAGCGTTCGGGTCGAGCGGGCCGCACGAGTGCCGGCATCGCGATCCGGCTCTACTCCGAAGACGACTTCGAGCGCCGCGACGAGTTCACCGACCCCGAGATCCTGCGGACGAACCTCGCCGCGGTGATCCTGCAGATGATCTCGCTCGGGTTCGGTGACATCGAGTCGTTCCCGTTCCTGCAGCCGCCGGACTCCCGTGGGGTGAAGGACGGCCTCGACCTGCTGCGCGAACTCCGCGCCGTCGACAAGGACGGCCGGATCACCAAGTCCGGACGACAGCTCACCCGGCTGCCGATCGACCCGCGGCTCGGCCGGATGGTGCTCGAAGCCGGGCGGCAGGGCGTCGGTCGCGAGGTCGTCGCCGTCGTCAGCGCCCTGAGCATCCAGGACCCCCGCGAACGCCCGCTCGAGAAGCGCGCCCACGCCGACCAGATGCACGCCCGCTTCGCCGACCCGACGAGCGACTTCCTCACCCTGCTCGCGCTGTGGAACTACATCGAGGACAAGCAGGACGAGCTGTCGTCGAGCGCGTTCCGCCGGCTCTGCAAGGCCGAGTTCCTCAACTACCTGCGCATCCGCGAGTGGCAGGACCTCTACCGCCAGCTCTCCCGCGCCGCGAAGCAGGTCGACGTCCGGGTCGGGCAGTCCCGCTCCGACGACGGCGACGCGGTGCACCGGTCCCTGCTCGCCGGTCTGCTCAGCCAGATCGGGCTGCGCGACCGCGAGAAGCGCGACTACCTCGGCTCCCGGAACACCCGGTTCGTGGTGTTCCCGGGCAGTGTGCTCGCGAAGAAGCAGCCCGATGCGGTGATGGCGGCCGAACTCGTCGAGACCAGTCGGCTGTTCGCACGGACCGTCGGCCGGATCGACCCCGCGTGGGTCGAGCCCCTCGCCGGTGACCTGCTGAAGCGCACGTACGGCGAACCGCACTGGGAGAAGAAGCAGGGCGCGGTCGTCGCCTACGAGCGGGTGACCCTGTTCGGCGTCCCGATCGTGCAGCGGCGCCGGGTGCAGTACGCCCGGATCGACCCGGAGCACTCGCGCGAGCTCTTCATCCGCCACGCCCTGGTCGAGGGCGAGTGGGAGTCGCAGCAGGCGTTCGACCGTGCCAACCGGAAGCTCCGCAAGGAACTCGAACAGCTCGAGGAGCGCACGCGTCGGCGCGACATCCTGCTCGACGACGAGAACGTCTACGAGTTCTACGACGCCCGCATCCCCGCCGACATCGCGACGACCCGTGACTTCGAGGGGTGGTGGCGGACGACGCGCCGCGGCCAACCGGACCTGCTCACGATGCGCCGGGCGGACCTCCTGGACGAATCCGCTGCCGAGGCGGCGGAGGACGACGTCGAGTACCCGACCCAGTGGCGGAGCGGCGACCAGCGACTCGCGATCCAGTACCGCTTCGAGCCGGGCGCGCAGGACGACGGCGTCAGCGTGCAGGTGCCGCTCGCGCTGCTCCCCCGCATGCGCGAAGAGGGCTTCGACTGGCAGGTCCGCGGCCTGCGCAAGGAGCTCGTGACCGCTCTCATCAAGTCGCTGCCGAAGCAGATCCGCAAGAACGTCGTACCCGCCGCCGACTGGGCCGAGAAGATCGTCGCCGAACTGCCGGACGACGCCCCGACCGAGCCGACCGAGTCGTTCCGCGCGACCCTGGCCAAGGCGATCCAGCGCATGACCTACGTGCCGGTGTCGGAGTCCGACTTCGACCTGGCCCGCGTGCCGTCACACCTGCTGCCGACCTGGGCGGTCGTCGACGAACGTGGTCGGCGGGTCGAGGCCGGCAAGGACCTGTCGGTCCTGCAGACGAAGCTCAAGGACCGCACGCAGCAGAGCGTCGCCTCCGCCACGGTGCGGGCTGCGGGACAGCCAGGAGGCGCGGCTCGCGTCGCCGCCGCTGGTGGCGGTGCCGGGGTGGAGCAGTCCGGCCTGACGACCTGGCCGGCCCAGGACCTGCCGCAGACCCTCGACACCAAGCAGGCCGGTGGCGTCATCCGCGCGTACCCTTCCCTGGTGGAAGAGGGCTCCGGTCCGAAGGCGACCGTCGGCGTGCAGTTGCTCGCGACGCCGTCCGACCGGCAGGTGCGCATGCCCGCCGGGGTCCGTCGCCTGGTGATGCTCGCGGTGCCGTCGCCGGTGTCGTACATCCAGTCGCACCTGACCGCGCAGGAGAAGCTCGCACTCGCGGCGAGCCCGTACGCCTCCACGAACGCACTCTTCGACGACGTGCTCGCGGCCGTCGTCGACGCGGTGATCCGTCGCGCTCACCCGGACGGGCTCGTGTTCACGAAGGCCGCGTTCGAAGCGGTCCGTGATGCGGTGTCGGCGACGGTCGTCGACACGATGTTCACGGCCGTGTCCGAGCTCGCTGCCGTGCTCCTCGCCCAACGGTCCGCCGAACGAGCACTCAAGCAGGCGAACTCGATGTCCCTGCTCGGTGCGCTGACGGACATGCGCCAGCAGATGGAGCGTCTCGTCTCCCCGGGGTTCGTCTCCGTCGCCGGGACCGACCGGCTCCGGCGCATCCGGGTCTACCTGCAGGGCATCGAGGCACGCGTGCAGAAGCTGCTGCAGAACCCCGGGCGCGATGCCACGTGGATGCGCGAGGTCACCGTCGCCACCGACCGCTACGTCGACGCCGGCGGGGCTTTCCCTCCGGCAGTCGGTTCGCACCCCGAGCTCGTGCACGCGAGGTGGATGCTCGAGGAGTTCCGCCTCAGCCTGTTCGCGCAGGGACTCGGCACCGCCGAGACGGTGTCGTTGCAGCGGATCACGAAGGCCCTGACCGCGGCGCGCTGATCGGTCTACCGTGACGGCCATGATCGGCACACTCGACATGGTCGTCCTGGACTGCGCAGACCCTCGCGGCCTGGCGCGCTTCTACGCGGAGCTGCTCGGCGGCGAGATCGTCGGCTTCGACGAGGACTGGGCGGAGGTCGCGCTCCCCTTCACCGACCAGCGGCCGCTCCTGGCGTTCCAGCAGGTCGAGGACTACCGCGCACCCGAGTGGCCCGGCCAGCTCGTCCCGCAGCAGAGCCACCTCGACGTGAAGGTCGAGGACCTCGACGACGGCGAGGCCGCGGTCCTGGCGATCGGTGCGACCGCCACGGGATCGGCGACGGACACGTTCCGCGTCTACCTCGACCCGGCGGGCCACCCGTTCTGCCTCATCCGCCCGAACGACTGAACCCGATCGGGCGTCGGCATGGCTCCACCATAGGGAGCACCTCGTGACCATGCTGGCTCCATGTCGACGTACGACACCCACCTCACCGCCCTCGCCGGAGCAGCGCAACGGTTCGACGACGTCCTGCGGTCCGGCGACCGCGCGGCACCGGTGCCGTCGTGCCCTGGTTGGTCCGTCGAGGACCTCGGTGTCCATCTGACCGACGTGCACCGGTGGGCGCTCGGGCAGCTGACCGGTTCGGAGCCCGCACCGCTCGCGCACGACGACCTCGCGGACCGCTTCCGCACGGGAGCCGGCGAACTCGTCGCGGCGCTCCGGGCACGCTCCTCGGACACCCCGTGCTCGGCGATCTACCCGCCGGACACGGCCGCGACCTGGGCACGTCGCCAGGCGCACGAGACCGCGATCCACCTGTGGGACGCGCAGCGGGCGCTGGGAGTCGAGCCGGGCCTCCCGGTCGAGCTGGCGACCGACGGCGTTCGTGAGGTCGTCGGTGACCTGTACCCGCGTCAGGTGCGGCTCGGCCGCATCGCGGCGCTGGCGCGGACCGTCGCGTTCGCGTTCTCCGACGCACCCGGCGAGGCCTCGCTCGACGGCACGGACGGTGGCGACGCCGCCGTCATCGTCACCGGTCGGGCGGAGGACGTACTGCTCCTCCTGTGGAAACGACGGGCGCTCGACGAGGTCGAGCTGACGATCGACGGCGAGCGGGCAGCACTCGACGCCGCACTCGCGACCAGACTGGTGCCATGACGGAGCTCCGACCGATCGACCTGGCCACCTGGCCCCGCCGCGAGCACTTCGAGCACTACCGCCAGCGTGTGCAGTGCTCCTACGAGGTGACCGTCGACGTCGACGTGACGGCCTTCGTCGCGGCGGTCCGCACGAGCGCGGCGAAGACCTACGCGTCCCAGATCTGGGCGATCGCGACCGTGGTCAACCGTCATCCCGAGTTCCGGATGCAGCTGCTCGACGACGGCTCCCCCGGCGTCTGGGACGTCGTGCACCCGATGTTCACGGTGTTCCACCCGGACACGGAGACCTTCTCGGCGTTGGTCGTGCCCTACGACGAGGACCCCGGCCGGTTCCACGCCGTCGCGGTCGACACGATGGATCGGTACCGGGACGACGTCCGGATGTTCCCGCAGGAGGACAGGCCCCGGAACGTGTTCGACGTCTCCACCTTCCCCCGCACGTCGTTCACGGGGTTCGCGCTGCACGTCCGCGACGGGTACGACCACCTGTTGCCGATCATCACGCTCGGCAGGTACCGGACGGAGGGTGACCGCACGGTGATGCCGCTGGCGCTGCAGATCAACCACGCGGCGGCCGACGGTTTCCACACCTCGCGGTTGGTCCAGGAGCTCGAGGACCTGTTCGCGGACCCGTCGTGGCTGGCGTGACGGTCCGACCTGCGCTGCCGACCGATGCGGCCGCGATGGCCCGCGTCCACGTCGCATCGTGGCGGACGACGTACCGCGGCCTGATGCGGGACGAGGTCCTCGACGACCCGTCCTTCGTCGTCCGTCGCGAAGCGTTCTGGACGGCGGCACTCACCGACGCCCGGTTCGCAGCGAACCGGGTCGCCGTGGCCGAACACGAGGGAACGGTCGTCGGCATCGCCATGGCGGGTCCGGCGACCGGCGGGGCGGGTGCCGCAGACGTGCACCTCTTCGTCCTCTACCTGCTCGACGGTCACCACGGATCCGGCGCCGGCAGCGGGCTCCTCGACGCGGTGGTCGGCCCGGACGAGCGGGTCACGCTGTGGGTTGCCGACCCGAATCCGCGTGCGCAGGCGTTCTACCGCAAGCACGGCTTCGCGCCGGACGGCAGCGCGCAGGTCGACGACGGCGTCCGCGAGGTCCACATGGTCCGCGCCGGGAGTACAACGGCCCCATGACGAACGCCGTGGTGCACGTCGAACTCATCGGCCCCGACCCGGATCGGTTGCGCGCCTTCTACGCCGCACTGTTCGGTTGGGATGCGCCACCCGGAGCGCCGGTCGCTGCGGCCGTCTCCGATCAGACGTCGTACTCGTTCCTCGACCCCGTCGACGGCGCGGGTCCGGTCGCGGGCGGCATCGGCGGCGGTCCGGGCTTCGCCGCCCACGCAGTCTTCTACGTCGGCGTCGACGACGTCGCCGCCGCGCTGCAGGACGCGGAGCGCCTGGGCGGGTCGGCGGCACTGCCACCGACCCGGAACGAGGGCGGCGGGGTCACCGTCGCGCACTTCCGCGATCCTGCGGGCAACCTGGTCGGGGTGGCCGGGCCACGCTGACGGACGGGAGGCCCGTGGCGGACCCCGGCACGGGCCTCCCGTCCGCTCGCCCTGAGTCCAGGGCCGCGCAGGACGCCGTCGTGTGCGCGAGACGCCGAGAAACGGCGCGGCGTCTGGGCGCCACACCACGCGACGACGAGCGCGTCAGGACGACCGCGCTGCCAACGCCTGCTGGTTCTCGCGGCGGATCGCGTCGCCGCCCCGGCGACGCCACTCCCGCACGGTCCCCTTCCACGACGACACCTTCGCCCGCCCGAGCAGCACGTCGTTGATGGCGTTCGTCGCGAAGGTGCCGAGGGCCGGCCCGGTCGTCGAGTTCGTCGGCGAGTACAGGCCGTAGGCGGGGTTCGGCAGCCCGCGGTCGACCCACGACGACAGCGACTCGTAGACGGTGTCCGTCATCGTCGGGTTGCCCGAGTAGTACAGCGGCAGCGGGCACTCGGTGAAGTACTGCAACGGGAACTCGCCGAGCGCGGTCTCGCTGTTGCCCGTCTTCGTGAGGACCGGGGATCCGTCGCGGTACTCGAAGTCGCGGCCCTCGATGCCGAACTTGCGGTACATCCAGGCCTCGGTACCGAAGGGCGACGCGCACCAGTTCAGGACCTCGAGGAGCATCTTCACGCGCTCCTCACCGCCGGCGGCGACGGCCGCGATCGCGTTGTTCGGGTCGCCGAGCCACGGCTTCGGCTCCGCTCCGGACGGTCCGACGAAGGGGGCGATGGTCAGCTCGAAACCGCTGCCCGGGGTGGCCTGCTGCAGCAGTCCGGGGATGGCGCTGTACGTGTCGGAGAGCATGAGGGCGGAGCCCTGCACGAACCAGACCTTGCCGTTGTAGGCGGTGATGCTGTCCGGGTGGACGAGGTCCTCGGCGATGAGCTTCCGCGACACCTCGAGCAGGTCCTGGTACTCGTCCAGCTCGTACATGTGGGTGAACCGGCCACCCTCGACCTGCCACTGGTTCGGCAGTCCGAGCATCGGTCCGAGGATGTTCGTCGGTACCGAGGCGAGCGCCCAGCGGTTGCTGTGCGGGTCCGAGACGTCGCGGCAGACCTGCACGAACTCGTCGACGCTCGAGAACGCGGGGTCGACGCCGAGGGCTTCGAACCGGTCCTGCCGGCGGTACAGGGCCTGCGACGTCAACGGTCCGCGCGGGACGGGGACGCCGTAGATGCCGCCGGAGAAGACGGTGCCGCGCCACGACGCAGTCGGCAGGTTGGCGAGGTAGGGGTAGTCGCGGACGCCGCTGCCGGACAGGTGCGGACTGAGGTCTGCGGCCTTCGCTTCGAGGAACTGCGGCAGGTAGGGGAACGACCCGAACACCGTGAACACGTCGCCGAGGGTGTCGCCCGCGACCTGCGTGGCGAACTTGTTGCCGAAGTCGGCGTTCGGCGTGATGGTGAGGTCGAGGTCGATCCCCATCCGCTGGTCGAGCCCCTGCCAGTACGGGTTGCTGCCCTTCGAGGGCGGCACGGGCGAGTTCGTCGGGACGCTGCCGTGCACGGTCGAGCCGTCGCCGGGCTTGCCGTCGGTGGGCACGAGCGTCGCCGGGATCTTCCGGAAGGCGCTCGGCATGAGGGCGCTCGTCTTCGGGAACGCCGGCTCCGGCCCGCCGGCCCACGGCACGTAGTCCGGCAGCGTGACCGCCTGGTTGATCGCCTTGACGTCGGTCGAGCGGGTCACGGTGGAGCAGCTGGCCAGGAGGCCCGTGGCTGCGACCCCGAGACCACCCGCGATGAGCGCGCGGCGGGTGATTCCGTTGTTCGTCACGCTGGTCAGCCCTTCACCGCACCGGTCAGGACACCCTTGGCGAAGTGCCGCTGCAGGAACGGGTAGACGATGAGGATCGGCACGATCGAGACGACGAGGATCGCCATCTGGATCGAGGCCTGGGGTGGGAGGGCATCGGCGGATGCCCCGAGGTCGGCGCCGCCGAGCTGCGCGTTGTTGATCACGTAGGTGCGGAGCACCAGCTGCAGGGGCCACTTCGCGGTGTCGTTGATGTAGAGCAGCGCGTTGAAGAACGCGTTCCAGTAGCCGACGGCGTAGAACAGGCCGATGACGGCGAGGACGGCCTTCGACAGCGGCAGCACGATCCGCCAGAACACCGCGAAGTCACCGGCGCCGTCGATGCGTGCCGATTCGAGGAGCTCCTGCGGGATCGCCATGAAGAACGACCGCATCACGATGACGTTGAAGGCGCTCAGGGCGGTGGGCAGGATGAGCGCCCAGTACGAGTCGAGCAGCCCGAACTGCTTGACGACGAGGTAGTTCGGGATGAGGCCGGGCGCGAACAGCAGGCTGACGAGCACGAGGCCGAGCACGGCACCCGACCCGTAGGAGCCCGGACGGCTGAGGGCGTAGGCGAGCATCGCGCTCACGAACAGGCTGATGAGCGTGCCGACGGTGGTGATGCCGATGCTCACGACCAGGGCCCGGGTGACGACACCGCCGGCGAAGATGCTCTCGTAGGCGCTGAGGTCGAAGCCCTTCGGCCACATCACGAACCCGCCGGCGTCGTTCACCTGGCTGGTGGGTGCGAGGCTCGTCGACACGATGCCGACGAACGGCAGGATCACCACGAGGCAGATCACGAGCAGGACCGCTCCGGTGAGCAGCCGTCCGGGCAGCGGAGCCGCGTCCGGGCCACCGCGCTTGCGCTTCTTCGCCCGTGGGACGGTCACGGTGTGCGTGGCGGTCATCGCGACTCCTTCTGGTAGACGCCCGCTTCACCGAAGACGTGCGCGAGCTTGTTGGCGCCGAGCACGAGCAGCACGCCCACGACGCCCTTGACGAGTCCGACGGCCGCGGCGACACCCCACTGCCCACCGAGCACGCCGTTGTTGTAGACGTAGGTGTCGAGGACCTCGCTGGCGGCACGACCGACGGCCTGCTGCTGCAGGATGATCTGCTCGAAGCCGACGGTGAGCGAGTCGCCGAGCCGCAGGATGAGCAGCAGGATGATGATGCCGCGCATGCCGGGCAGGGTGACGTGCCACAGCTGGCGCCAGCGCGAGGCGCCGTCCATCTTCGCCGCCTCGTACAGGCTGGCGTCGATCGAGCTGAGGACGGCGAGGAACAGGATCGTCGCCCAGCCGGTGTCCTTCCAGATCACCTGGCTGGTGAGCAGGGCGATGAACCCGTCGGGGTTGCCGAGGAAGTCGATCGCGTCACCGCCGGCGGCACGGATCGCGTTGTTCACGAGCCCGGAGCCGCCGAGGATCTGCTGGAACACCGCGACGACGATCACCCACGACAGGAAGTGCGGCAGGTACAGGATCGACTGCACGACGCCCTTGATCCGCTCGGACAGCAGCGAGTTGAGCATGAGCGCCAGGATGATCGGTGCGGGGAACACGAACACGACCTGCACGAGGGTGATCACGAGGGTGTTCCGGAGCGCGCCGAGGAACTCGCCGTTGCCGTCGAACACCACCGAGAAGTTCTCGAACCCGACCCAGGGGCTGCGGCCGAGCGGGACGAACGGCAGGTACTCCTGGAATGCGATGAGGTTGCCGAGCAGCGGCAGGTAGTGGAACCCGAGCAGCAGGGCGACTCCCGGCAGGCCCATCAGCAGCAGCACCCGGTCGCGGCGGATCCGCTGCCACGTGCTCCGTCGGCGGAGCCCGGGGTCGGGTGGTGGTGCGGTGTGCGCGGTGGTCGTCGCGCGGACGTCGAGCTTCGTCACTCGGTGGCCTCCTCCGTTGGATTCCTGCAGCGACCCTGGCGTGCGGAGTTACAACGTGGCAATCCGTTGCCAAACGTTTCCATCGTTGTAACGCTCCAGTGAGCGCACACCCGCAGCCCCGCACGACGACTCCACCGGAGACCGGCCGCGCTACGCTCGTCCCGATGCGCGCAACCGTGCGGGACGTGGCCACCCTCGCCGGGGTGTCGCCGAAGACCGTCTCCAACGTCATCAACGGCGGCGTGGTGGTGCGCCCGGAGACCCGCGAGCGCGTCGAACGGGCCGTCGCCGAACTCGACTACGTGCCGAACCTGTCCGCCCGCGGGCTGCGGAACGGCCGCTCCGGTGCGATCGCCCTGACCCTTCCCGAGATGGCCAGCGCCTACTCCGCCGAACTCGCGCAGTGGTTCGTCGAACTCGCCCGCGAGCGCGGATGGGTCGTCCAGCTCGACCAGACCGGCAACGACCCGGCCCGCGAGCGCGACCTCGTCTCACGAGCCCGCGCCCACCTCGTCGACGGCCTCGTGCTCAACCCGGTGTCGCTCAGCGCGAGCGTCCTTGCCTCGACCGAGGGGCTCCCACCGACCGTCGTGATCGGTGAGGTCGAACCCGAGCACGTCGACCAGGTGCACGTCGACAGCCGGGCCGCCGCCGAGCAGGTCACCGCCTACCTGGTGTCCCGGGGCCACCGCCGGATCGCGGTCGCCGGTGCCGCCCGGGCGTCCGAGCCCACCGCCACCAGTGAGCTGCGGGAACGTGGGTACCTCGCCGCACTCGCCACCGCCGGGATCGAACCGGACCCCGCACTGCGGGTGCCGCTGCCGTCCTGGACGACGAGTTCGGCAGCGACGGCGTTCGCAGCCTGGCTCGACGAGCACCCCCTGCCCGACGCCGTTTTCGCGTTCACCGACTCGATCGCCTTCGGCGTGCTGCACGTCCTGGCCGCCCGAGGTGTCCGCGTCCCCGAGGACGTCAGCGTCATCGGGTTCGACGACATCGACGGTGCGGCGTACGCGATCCCCGCACTCAGCACGGTGTCGTTCGACCGGCGGGCGTTCGCGACGGCAGCACTCGACCTGCTGACCCGACGGATCGAGGACCGGAGCCTGCCGCCCGAGACCGTGGTGGTGCCGCACCGCATCGTCGAGCGCGCGAGCGTCGCCGACCGCTGACCGCTGATCGCTGACCGCTGACCGCTGACCGCTGACCGCTGACCGCTGACCGCTGATCGGTGGTCGCTGATCGGCGTACGCTCCGCGGCATGACCAGCGAAGACGCCTCGATGCCGACGCTCGCCGCGACCGTCCTGCAGTCCCCGGAGCCGATCGCCCTCGCCCGGTTCTACGACGCCCTGACCGGGTGGACCGTGTACGAGGACGACCCGACCTGGGCCCGCATCCGCCCCGCCGAGGGCCCGGGTCTGTCCGTGCAGTACGAGCCCGAGTACGTCGCGCCGACCTGGCCCGGCACCGCCGATGCCCCCGGCATGCAGCTGCACCTCGACTTCCAGGTGGAGGACCTGCCGGCAGCCGTCGCCCGCGCCGAGGAGCTCGGTGCCACAGAGGCCGCGTTCCAACCGCAGGACGACGTCCGGGTGCTGCTCGACCCCGACGGGCACCCGTTCTGCCTGTTCCTGCCCGGGGCCTGAGGCAGGCTGGCCGCGCCCCGAGGTTCCACAACATGCCGGATGATCTCCGCCGAGGTTCCGAACTGCGGCGATCCGAGCGCCGACATGCCGAGATTTCGGAACCTCGGGGACGGGACGGGCGCGGGGACGAGACGGGACTGGACGAGACGGGCGCGCCTCAGGCCGGGTCGGCGGCCGCCAGCACCGCGGCGCGCGTGCGGACGTCACCGAGGATCCGGAAGTGCCCGCCCACCGGCAGCCGCACGTTCGTCGCCCCGGACAGTTCACTGCCCTCGGGGATGAGCGTGTCGAACACCCCGTAGACCGAGGTGATGCGGGCGTTCGCGTCGAGCTCCCGCGCCAGTCCGGCCAGCACGGGATCGGCCGCCCGGAACACCCGCAGGTGCCGCACCGGAGCCAGTCGCGCGTAGCCCGACCCGGCGAACGGCGTCGACACGGCGACCATGCGGTCGATGCGGCCGTGGTCGTCGAGCTGGGTCATCGCGTACTTCCCGATGAGCCCGCCCTTGCTGTGCGCGAGCACGAGCACGTTCCGCAGGTCGTGCTCCTCGAGGTACGCGAACACGTCGCGCGCCGAGTCCGGCACCGGCCGCAGGTTGTGCCGCAGCACCGGCAGCACGTGCACCGGGTGCCCGCGGTCGTGCAGGGCGTCCATGAGCGGCCGCATGAAGTGCCAGGTCTCGTAGACGCCGGGGATCACCACGACGGGCTGGCCGTCGCCGGTCCGGTAGTCGTCAGCGGTGGTGGGCCCGAGGCTCCGCACCTGCCACGAGATCGCGTACCACCAGTCGAGTGCGGCCCACCTCGCGCGTCGCACCAGCGGGATGCCGGGAGGCACGGGTCGACCCGTGCGCGTCGGCTCCGTGCGGAACGTGGTCGGGTCCGTCTCCAGCTCATCGCGCACGCCCCGAGGGTACGCGGCGGTTCGCAGCACTGCGTCAGGCTCGTCATCGGCTGCACATAGGGGCGCGGTGTGCACTGCCTTCCATGAGCGACACCACTCCCACGAACGGCCACGAGCCGGGCAACGCCGCCCGCACTCCCTCGGCAGCGGCACCGGCCGGCTGGGGTTCGGCACCCACGCCGACCTCCACGGCGACCCTCGACGCACCCGCACCGAACCAGTACGCCCAGCAGCCCTACCGCTCCGACGCCGGATCCTGGAACGCCGGCGACCCGAACGGCGCCACCCCGTGGTACGGCGCCTCGGCCCCGACGAGCCGGAAGAGCGCACCGAAGCCGCCGTGGTTCTGGCCCGTCCTGGCTGCGATCGTCGGGCTGGCGGCGCTGCTCGTCGGCGGGGGCATCGGCTTCGCCATCGGGCATGCGATCGGTGGAGACCAGTCCCAGTCGACGACGCAGGTGCCCGGCACGAACGGCGGCACGAACCAGTTCCCGGGCAACGGCACCGGGCAGCTCCCCGGGTACGGATCCGGCAGCGGCACCGACGGCAGCAGCAGCGACAGCGGCACCGGCAGCTGATCCGCAGTACGCTCCGGCCATGCGCAAGGTCACCGCAGGGCTGTTCACGTCGGTCGACGGCGTCGTGCAGGACCCGTACGAATTCCAGTACGACAGCTTCGACGACGAGCTCGGGGCCGGGATGGGCGCGTTCATGGCCCGCACCGACACCGTCCTGCTCGGCAGGAACAGTTACCTCGAGTGGTCCGAGTGGTGGCCGGCACACCCCGACGATGGCTTCGGGCAGTGGATCAACCCGATCGAGAAGTACGTGGCCTCCACGACGCTCGACGACGACCTGACGTGGCAGAACACCACCAGGATCGCGGGCGACCTCGACACCTTCGTCCGCGAGCTCAAGGAACGCGACGGCGCCGACATCGCGGTGTGCGGCAGCGTGAGCGTCGTCCGGCACCTGCTGTTCGCTGGGCTCCTGGACGAGCTCCAGCTGATGGTGCACCCGGCGATCGCCGGCGCCGGCCGGAAGCTCTTCGAGCCGACCGACCCGGCCACGCGCCTGCGGCTGGTCGACAGCACCGTGACGAGCAAGGGGAACGTCGTGAGCACC
This sequence comes from Curtobacterium sp. VKM Ac-2887, assembly GCF_015350935.1. Lineage (NCBI taxonomy): Bacteria > Bacillati > Actinomycetota > Actinomycetes > Micrococcales > Microbacteriaceae > Curtobacterium > Curtobacterium sp. VKM Ac-2887. Next base: position 54,312 of record NZ_JADKSB010000014.1, read on the forward strand.
TACGCACGGCTCGACGCCTGACGGAGCCGACCCGGGCCTCCCGGTCGGCAGTGGACGGGAGCGGTCCACAGCGCGCGTACCCTCGTGGGTGACCACCTCACGAACCGAAGAAAGCCGGATCAGCATGCCCCAGGACACCCGCCCGCACGTCGTCATCGTCGGCGGTGGATTCGCCGGTGTCGCTGCCATGCGCGAGCTGGCGGACGCTCCCGTCCGGGTGACGCTCGTCGACCGGCACGTCTACAACATGTTCCAGCCCCTCATGTACCAGGTGGCGACGGGCGGGCTGAACGCCGGCGACGTGACGTACTTCCTGCGCAGCCTGCGCGCCAAGCAGGACAACGCCGAGTTCCGGCACGGCTTGCTCACCGGCATCCGGACCGACGAACGCATCGCCGAGATGTCCGACGGCGAGCACCTGCACTACGACTACCTCGTGCTGGCGAACGGCGTGAACACGAGCTACTTCGGCACCCCGGGCGCCTACGAGTACGCGTACTCGATGTACTCCCGCTCGCAGGCCCTGCGGATCCGCGACGAGCTGTTCACCCGGTTGGAAGAGGCTGCCGCGAACCAGGGCCCCGACGAGATCAAGATCGTCATCGTGGGCGGCGGCGCGACCGGCGTCGAGATGGCCGGCGCACTCGCGGAGCTCCGCGACCAGGCACTCGAGGGGGCGTACCCCGAGCTGGACAAGGGTGCCATCACGATCACCCTCGTGCACCGCAGTGGCGAACTGCTCAAGCCGTTCGCTCCGCGCCTGCGCCGGTACGCGGCCAAGGTCCTGCGGAAGCGCGGCGTCGTCCTCCGGCTGAACACCGGCGTCTCCGAGGTCAAGACCGACGGCGTGATGACGGCCGACGGCGAGTTCATCCCCGCCTCGCAGGTCATCTGGGCCACCGGCGTCGCCGCCCACAAGGAGGTCTCGGGCTGGGGCCTGCCGCAGACCAGCGGCGGACGCATCCAGGTCGGCGACGACCTGCGCGTCAACGGCGCCGAGCGGATCTTCTCGGCCGGCGACATCGCGGCGCAGTCCGAGGCCCTCGCGCAGCTGGCCCAGCCGGCGCTGCAGGGTGGACGGCACGTCGCGAAGCAGATCAAGCGCCTACTCGAGGGCAAGGCCACCGAGCACTTCAAGTACTTCGACAAGGGCACGATGGCGACCATCGGCACGAACGCCGCGGTCGCGCAGCTGCGGGGTGGCATCACGCTCGTCGGGCCCGTCGCGTGGCTGGCGTGGGTGGCGGTGCACATCGCGTCGCTGCTCGGCAACGGCAACCGGCTGTCGACACTGTCGCACTTCTTCGTCCGCTACCTGTGGTTCATGCGGAAGCGCGCGATCCCGATCGTCGGCGACGTCCGGCCCGTGCGCCCGAACGGCGACCGCGAGCCGGAGCCGTGGCAGATGCAGAAGTCCGAGTAGTCGGCGCCGACGCGCTCGCGCGTCGCGCGTCGCTTCGCGGTTCGCTTCGTGAGTAGAAATGGTCGGGTCCGGTGACTGAACCCGACCATTTCTGCTCACCATGCGCGGGTGCTCCGCGCCGCCTACGCGACCCGCACGCCGGAGTAGGCGCCGGCGGCGATGTCCTCGAGCAGGCCGGGGCCGGTCGGCTCCCACCCGAGGAGCTCGCGGGTGGCGTCGGACGTGGCGGACATCTCCATGCCGAAGAACCGGCCGATGAACCCGAAGTGCGCGTCCGCGTCCGCCGGGTCGATCGAGGTCACCGGCAGCCCGAGGACCTCGCCGATGGCCTCGGCGATCGCCCGGGTCGGGATCGCGGTCTCGGCGACGGCGTGCATCCGAGTGCCGGCCGGCGCCTGCTCCAGACCGAGGCGGACGAGCCGGGCGGCGTCGGTGACGTGCACGGCGGACCAGCTGTTCGTGCCGTCGCCGACGTAGCCGGAGACGCCGCGCTGCCGGGCGGCGCCGACGATCGCGGCGATGAAGCCGTGGTCACCGGTGCCGTGCGTGGTGGGCGCGAACCGGGCAGCGATCGTGCGTACCCCCTGGCCGACGAAGTCGAAGCCGCGGTTCTCGCTGCCGCCGCGCATGCTGTCCGGGCCGACGAACGGGTTGGCGTCCGCTTCGGTCGAGGGGCGGCCCTGGGCGAGCCCGGCGACGCCCGATGCGAGGACGAACGGGCGGTCGGTGCCGACGAGCGCTGCACCGATGGTCTCGACGGCGGCCCGCTCGCTGGCATTGGTGGCGGCGGCGTTCGCCCAGTCGTGCTTGTTGGCGAGGTGCAGCACGCCCTCGGCCTCGGAAGCGCCCCGGCGGATGACGTCGAGGTCGTCGAGGTCACCGCGAAGGACGGCGACGCCCTTCGCCTCGAGCGCGGTGGCCGACGCGTCGGAACGCGCGAGCCCGGTGACGGTGTGTCCGGCGGCGAGCAGGTCGTCGACGGTGTGGGAGCCGATCCAGCCGGAGGCCCCGGTGACGAACACGTGCATGAGTGGTCCTTTCGCAGGTGTCCACGGCGGTGATGTCATGAACTGACATCACCGTAGCACTCGATGTCAGCCGCTGTCATCAAGGTGTCCTGTTCAGTAGACTCTGTGCATGGCTCGATGGCAACCCGGAACGCGTGAACGACTGCAGGCGGTCGCGCTGCAGCTCTTCGCGTCCGAGGGCTACGACGGCACCACGGTCGCGCGGATCGCCGCCGAGGCCCAGGTCACCGAGCGCACCTTCTTCCGGCACTTCGCCGACAAGCGCGAGGTCCTGTTCGCCGGCCAGGACGACTTCCTCGCGATGTTCGTCGACCCGATCACGGCCGCCCCGGCCGACGCGGCGCCCTTCGACCTGGTCGGACGCGCCCTCGACGCCGCCGCCGGGTTCTTCCCCGAGGACCGCCGGTCGTGGTCGCGGGCCCGGCAGACGATCATCGACGCGAACGCAGCGCTCGGCGAACGGGAGCTCGGCAAGCTCGCCACCCTGAAGGCACGCCTGGGCGAGGTCATGCGCGAGCGCGGCGTCCCCGAACCGGCGGCGACGATGGCCGCCGAGACCGCCGTGACGGTGTTCCACCTGTCCTTCGCACAGTGGATCACCCCCGGCGAGGACCGTCCCTTCGCAGCGATCGTGCACGAACGGCTCGACGCCCTGGCGACCCTGGTGCACCCCGGGCGTTGAGTCGGCTCTTACCTGCCGCGCGCATCATGTGACGATCCGGTCACGACGCGTCCCGCTGTCGTGGCCGCCCGATCGCGCAGGAGGTGCCCGTGACGACCGACGTGCTCTCGCCCGAGCGGGTCCGCGCGACGACGGCACCTGGCCGCGCGACGACCGCGCCCGGCCACGCGACGACCGCGCGGGGCCGGACCGACCGCGACCCGACGGGCCGGACGCCACCGCCCCCGCTCACCCATCGCGCACCCGCCCTCGACGGACTCCGGACCATCGCGATCCTCGCCGTCGTCCTGTACCACCTGCACGTCCCGCAGTTCGAGGGCGGCTTCATCGGCGTGACGGTGTTCTTCGTGCTGTCCGGCTTCCTGATCACCACGCTGCTGCTCGGTGAACGCCGACGCACCGGTCGTGTCCGGCTGGGTTCGTTCTGGCTCAAGCGCCTGCTCCGCCTCTACCCCGCGCTGCTCGTGTTCGTCGCGGTGGGTCTGCTGCTGTGGAACTGGGTTGGTGACTACAAGGGCGCGTCGTTCTCGGCGGGCGAGGCCGGGGTCATCGCCCTGACCTACACCGGCAACCTCTTCCGCGCGTTCTGGGACACCACGCAGGGTGTGTTCGCGCACACGTGGAGCCTGTCGATGGAGGAGCAGTTCTACCTGGTCTGGCCACCCGTGCTCGTCCTGCTCGCGACACTGCGGGCCCGACGGCGCTGGCTGCTGACGGGCCTCGGCGTCCTGGTGGTCGGGGCGTCTGCGGCGTCGTGGGCGAGCTACCGGTCCCCGAGCGGCGGCGCCACCCCCGACGTGTACTTCTCGCCGGTGCTCGGCGTCGTACCGCTCGCGCTCGGGTGCGCGCTCGCGCTGCTGCTCGACGACGAACGGGTGCGCGTCCGGGCAGCCGGGGTCGCCGGACACGTCGCGACCTGGACCGGCCTCGGTCTCCTGGTGGGTGTGCTGCTCTGGATCGACGACGACTGGACGCAGCACGCCTGGACCTTCGGTGTCGTCCTGCCGGTCACCGGGGTGATCTCGGCGGTGCTCATCGGTGGCCTGGTGTCGGTGCGCTCGCCCGTCGCCACGGCGCTCAGCTGGACCCCGGTGGCGTGGTTCGGACGACGGGTGTCGTACTCGGCCTACCTGTGGCACCCGCTCGTCATCGCGCTGCTCGGCACGTTCGCGATCGGCGCGTGGGGCACGGTCGGGCTGGTCGGCATCGTGCTGCTCGTGTCGATCGGTGCCGCCTACGCGGTCGAGGTCCCCGTGGAGCGGCTCCGTCGCCGGCTGCGCACGAGCAGTGCAGCTGTGCGCGGCTCGACCGCCCGACCGTAGGCTCGGCCCGTGACCACGGAGCGCACCGACGTCCTCGTCGTCGGCGGTGGTCCCGTCGGCCTCTTCCTCGCCGCGCTGCTGGCTGCGCGGGGCATCGCCGTGCAGGTGTGGGAGCGTCGCCCCGGTCCACCCGAGGGGTCGCGCGCCATCGGCATCCACCCGCCGTCCCTCGACGCTTTCGCCGCGATCGGGCTCGACGTCCCGGTGCTCGCCGAGGCCACCGTCGTGCGCACCGGCGTCGCGCGGAGCCGCGGGCGGACGCTCGGCACGCTGACCTTCGACCGTGCCTCGGACACCCACCCGTACGTCGCGACGCTCGACCAGCACCGCACCGAGTCCCTGCTGCGGGACCGGCTGGCCGCTGCCGACGGAGCCGCGCTGCGCACCGGCACGACGGTGACCACCCTGTCCCGGCACCGTGACCACGTCGACGCGGTCGGCACCGGCCCGGACGGCGCACGGGTCACCGTCCGGGCGGCGTTCGTCGTCGGGGCCGACGGCGCACGGAGCGTCGTCCGTGACCTGCTCGGCATCGGCACCACCGGACGCGACTACCCCGACCGCTACGTGATGGGCGACTTCGCCGACCCCGAAGGCGCCGACGCCCGGACCGCGGCCCTGGTGGACGTCGGCCCCGGAGGCGTCGTCGAGTCCTTCCCCCTGCCGCACGGTCGGCGCCGGTACGTCGCCCTGGTGCCGGACTCGCTGGCGTTCGCCCCGAGCGGCGCGACCCCCGACCCGGAGACGGCGGCACGACTGGCCGCGATCGTCGCCGCACGCACCGGCGTCGTCCCGGATCCGTCCTCCTGCACGATGCTCAGCGGCTTCCGGGTGCGGCGCCGCGTCGCCGACCGCGTCGGGGTCGGCCGGGTCGTGCTCGTCGGCGATGCCGCCCACGAGATCAGCCCGATCGGCGGGCAGGGCATGAACCTCGGCTGGCTCGACGCGGCCGAGCTCGCGCCGTTGCTCGCCGGTGCGGTCCGGACCGGCGTGGCCGGACCGTGGCCCGGCTACGCCGCCCGCCGCCAGGCAGCCGCCCGCCGTGCGGCCCGGCAGGCCGAGGCGAACATGGGGCTCGGTCGTCCGCTCGGTGCCGTCTCCACCATCGGACGGGAGGCGCTGCTCCGGACCGTCCTGTCGCTGCCGACCGCGCACGGCCTGGCTCGGCTCTACGCCATGCGCTGGGCCTGACGGCTCGCGTCGGCGCGCGGCCGGCTCGCGTCAGGCGACGAGCCGCGCCCCGGCGAACCCGAGCTCGACGACGAGCACCAGGGACGACGCGATGACGAGCCGGAACAGGGTCCGCGATGCCCGTCCCGCCAGCACCAGCCGGACCCCCACCACGGCGAGCACCAGCACGACGACCGCCCCGACCACGGCGAGCACGACCCCGATGCCGCGGACCGGGTCGTCACCGAGCACCTGTCCGCCGAGCACCAGGCCGGCCGCGACGACGAGCGACCCGAACGCGACGATCCCGGCTCCCCGGAGCCCGAGGCGGTGCGGGAACCCGCGGACCCCGGTGGCGGCGTCGTCGACCAGGTCGGGCAGGACGTTCGTGCAGTGGATCGCGACGCCGAACACCGCGCCGGTGGCGATCGCCCACCACGCCGGCCACAGCTGCTCGGGACCGGCGGACACCGCGACCACGGGCAGCAGCCCGAACGCGACGACGAACGGCACGACCGACCACACGGTGCGCTTGAGCCCGGCATCGTAGGCCCACCCCGCGGCGACGAGCACCAGGTGCGCGACAGCGGCGACGGGCCCGAGGAACAGCGAGAGGACCACAGCGGCACCGGCCGTCACGAACGCCGCCGTGCGGACCGTCTCCACCGCGATGAGTCCGCGGGCGACGGGTTTGTCGCTCCGGCCGACGGCACGGTCGCGGTCGGCGTCGATCCAGTCGTTCGCCAGGCCGATCGACAGCTGTCCGGCGACCACCGTCAGCGCGACCAGGACCACGAGCCACACCGGGTGTCCGACGGCCGCGGCGATGACGGCGGAGAGCACCGTGACCGTGACCGTCGGGCCGGGGTGGGACGACGCGAACAGCAGTCGCACCACGTGGGGGTCCTGGCCGGAGGTCACCCGGCCAGCGTACGGGCGGGGCGTGCCGGACGACGCAGACTCCGGCGGCCGAGCACCCCCGAGGCCAGCGCGATGCCGAGCAGCACGACCAGTCCACCGACCGGTTCGTTCCACCGCACGCGCTCACCGAGCACGAGCACGCCGAGCGCCACGCCGACCACCGGCGTCAGGTAGGTGACCGTCGACGCCCGACCGGCGCCCCACGCCTGCACCAGGCGCGTGTTCCACGCGTAGGCCAGCCCGGTGCCGACGCAACCGAGCGCGACCATCGCGGCCGCGATCCTCCCGTCCAGCTGTACCGGGCCGGTGGCGATGGCGGGCGCGACCAGCAGGAGCATGCCGGACGCCAGCGTGAGCTGCACCGTCGCGATCGTGACCGGGTCGTACGCGCTGCCCACCGCCACGCGCCGCAGGTAGGCAAGGCCGATGCCGTAGGAGGCGGTCATGCCGAGCAACGCGACCTGTCCCGGGACGCTCGCCAGGACGGCCGGGTCGCCGAGCAGGTCCCAGGGACCGACGAGCACCAGCACCCCGACGATGCCGACCACGATCCCGGCCACCTGCCGGCCCCGCAGCCGTTCGGAGGGCACGAGCACCGCGAGCGCCGCCAGCGTCATGATCGGGGTCGTCGCGTTGTAGATGCTCGCGAGCCCGGACGGCACGGTCTGCTCGGCCCACGCCATCAGCGACGACGGCAGGGCGTTCAGGAAGAACGCGACGACCGCCAGGTGCGCCCACACGCGGGGCTCCCGCGGCCAGCGCCGACGGGTCGCGAGCAACAGCACGACGAGCGTCACGCCGCCCAGGACGGTCCGCACGGTGGCGACCTGCTGCGGTGCGAGTCCGTCGAGGCCGATCTTCGCGAAGAGGAAGCTCGAGCCCCAGGTGAGGGCGACGAGACCGTAGAGGAGGGCGTTCATGTGGCCTAGTGTCGAACCACCAACGCCCATGCGGCAAACGCATGGGGTTCATGCCGACATGAGGAGCACGCATGACCGTCTCGGTCCCCCAGCTCCGTGCGTTCGTCGCCACGCTCGACGCCGGGTCGTTCACGTCCGCGGCCTCCGTGCTCGGCGTCGGCCAGTCGGCCGTCTCGCACGCCGTCGCCGGGCTCGAGCGCGAGGTCGGCGGGCCGGTCGTCCGGCGCGGTGCGGTCGCCGTCCCGACACCCCTGGGCGACCGCCTGCTCGCCCACGCCCGCAGCGTGCTCGCCTCGGTCGACGCCCTGGAGGCAGTGGTCCGGCCCGCCACAGCGCGCGGCACCGTGCGACTCGCGGCCGTCCCCACCGTCTGCCAGGGCCTGCTACCGCGGCTCCGCGAGCTGTGGGCGGTGACGTTGCCCGACGTCGACGTGCAGGTCTACGAGGGCGACGACGACGAGATGCCCGATTGGCTCGAGAGCGGCACCGTGGACGCAGCCGTGCTCGTCGACCCCTCGCCGGTGCCGGCCGGGGGCGTCGTCGTCGCCCGGGACGAGATGGCCGCCGTCGTCCGGCGCGACCACCCGCTCGCCGAACTGCCCGCGCTCACGCTCGACGACCTGCACGAGGACGGGCTGGTCGCGGGCGGCGGCGGGTGCGAGTACCAGATCCAGAAGCTGCACGAGCTCGACGGACGCCCCTTCCGGTACGCCCACCGCGTGCGGGAGATGAGCACCATGTTCGGGATGATCGAACGGGGCGAGGGCGTCTCGATCGTGCCGACGCTCGGCCGGGTGATGCTGCCGCCGAACCTCGTGATGCTGCCGATGGCCCGGCGACTCGAGCGGACCCTGGTGCTGAGCGGCCCGTCGTCGCGCGAGTGGCACCCGCTGGCGAGGGCGCTGGTCGACGCGGTCTGACGGGTTGCACTTGCAAGTGCAACCCCGGTACCGTTGAGCCAGTTGCCCACCAACGGACGCGAGACGGAGACCCGATGCGCCAGACCACGACGCCACGGCCCCTCCGCGTCGACGAGGTCGCTCGCGCCGAGGCCGTCGACCTCGTCGAGCGCGCTGGCGATCGACAGGTCGCGACCGTCGAGCTCCACCTCGACGACGGCACGGAACTCGTGCTCCCGGAGCGACTCGGAGGCTTCGTCGCGAACCTCGTCCGCAGCATGGCCGACGGGGCTGGCATCTCGACGAGCATCCTCCCCGACGAGATGACGACGACCGTCGCCGCCGACGTCATCGGGATCTCCCGGCCCACCTTGATGAAGGCCATCGGCCGAGGTGAGATCGCTGCACACACCGTCGGGACCCACCACCGGCTCCGGCGCGCGGACGTCCTCGCAGCCCGAGACGCACGACGGGTCGCCCGCGCAGCGGCAGCTCGCGAACTGCTCGAGTCCGGTGAGGCCTTCGACTGACACCCGGTCGCACTAGGCTTGATATGTGATGCTTCAGCGGGTCTTCGTCGATGCGAACGTCTTCTGCAGCCGGACGTTGCGAGACTGGACGTGCCTGCTCCGACTGCACACGGACGGCATGTTCCAGCTCCACACGACCGAGGACGTACTGGCCGAGACCACGCACACCCTCCGCCGACTGCACCCCGACAGGCCCGGGTCGGCCGTCTCCCGGCTGCGAGCAGCGATCCTCGACTCGATCGACGAGCTCGTCGACGACTTCGACGCCACGGTCGAGTACCACGGAACCGATCCCGACGACCGGCACGTGCACGCCGCCGCGATCGCCTGCGGGGCGCACGTCCTCCTCACGCAGGACCGTGGCCTCCGCGCGACGGATGCAGCGATGTACGAGGTGTACCGCTGTGACGAGTTCTTCAGCCTGGTCGACGACTCGGCGCCGTGGATCGTGCGCGACGTCGTGCGCGAGCAGGCGCGGTACTGGTCCAGCCGTCCCCGCGGCGCACGGAAGAGCCTGCCCGGGGCGCTCCGTGACGCCGATTGTCCGACGTTCGCCGGGCGGGTGGAACGACATCTGCGGTTCCTCGCCGGATGACCGTGCGCTGAACGGACGACGGGGACCCCTCGGCAGGATGGACCGATGGCCGAGACGCACGTGAAGACCTTCACCACCCCGGACGAAGCGGCAGCCGAAGCCGCCGGCCTCGGCTGGCTCGCCGAGGCCGAAGACGCTGGCGGCACCAGGATCGCGCGGGTGCTGGACCGGCCGGCCACGACCGTGCTCGACCTCGAGCTGATCACTGACGGCTCCCCCACCGCCGCACAGGCCGAGCGCTTCGGACGCTCCCTCGCGCACACCCACGCCGCCGGCGCCGACCACTGGGGCGCACCGCCCGCCGGCTGGACGACGGGTTCCGCGCTCCGGATGGGACGCTCCCGCACCCCGTTCGTCGACGCTGCGCATGCACCGAGTACCTGGGGCGCGTTCTTCGCCGAGTACCGGATCCGCGACTTCGTCCGCCGAATCGTCGACGCCGGCGGGTTCGACCACGCCCAGGCGGCCGTGTTCGAGCGGGTCGCCGACCGGGTGCAGGACGGCACGCTCGGGTCGCCGCAGCCCGCACTCGTCGGGGACCGGCCCGCGCGGCTGCACGGCGACCTGTGGGCCGGCAACGTGCTCTGGCCGACGGACGCGTCCGAACCGACCGGCGCGGTGCTCATCGACCCGATCGCGCACGGCGGGCACGCCGAGACCGACCTGGCGCTGCTCGGACTGTTCGGGCTGCCTCGGTTGGAGACGGTGCTCGCCGCCTACGGCCGGGAGTCGCGGCTCGCCGACGGCTGGCAGGAGCGCGTCGAGCTCCACCAGCTCGCGCCGCTGCTGCTGCACGTGTTCCTGTTCGGTGGGTCGTACACGGGGGCGGCGCTGCACGCGGCGCAGCGGTACGCCTGACCCGCGCACGGCGCGGGCTCGCTCGGCCCGTGCGAGGTTGCCCGACCGGGGACCGGCGCCGCACCGTGCGGGCTCGCTCACTCCGTGCGAGATTGCCCGCTCCGTGCAGCGCTACAACCGCGCACCGAGCAGGCAACCCCGCACGGGCCGGACGACAGCGCACCGTGCGCCGCCCCAGCCCCGCCAGCCCGGCCGGCGCCGAGTCAGCCAACCTCGCACCGTGCATCCTTAGGCCGCGCACAGCCGGCGCAGTGCCGCGCTCGGGGAACGCCCCCGATGCTCATCGACATGACCACGTACCCGATACCCGTGACCGATCGAAGGGGCCCCGCGCTGACCGACGCGCAGGATCGGCGTCGCAAGCCGCTCGCCCGCCTGTTCCTCGGCGAGCGCGAGGACGCCCGCTGGCTCCGGCCGGCGTTCTGGGCGCTCCTCGCCGTGACCGCCGTGGTGTACCTCTGGGACCTGAGCGTCTCGGGGTACGCCAACAGCTTCTACGCCGCCGCCGTGCAGGCCGGCACGAAGTCGTGGGAGGCGTTCTTCTTCGGCTCCCTCGACTCGTCGAACTTCATCACGGTCGACAAACCCCCGGCGTCGCTCTGGGTGATGGTGTTGTCCGCGCGGCTGTTCGGCTTCTCGAGCTTCAGCCTGCTGCTCCCGCAGGCGCTCATGGCCGTGGGCTCGGTCGCACTGGTGTGGGGCACGGTTCGCCGCACCCTCGCCCGCGTCGGCACCACCACCGCGAACGTGGGCGCGCTGCTCGCCGGCTTCGTCGTCGCGGCCACGCCGGCGGCGGCCCTGATGTTCCGCTTCGACAACCCGGACGCGATGCTCGTGTTCCTGATGACCGCCGGCGTGTACTGCACCGTGCGGGCGCTGCCGCGAGGCAGCTGGAAGTGGATCGCACTGGCCGGGGTCGCCCTCGGCTTCGCGTTCCTGACGAAGATGCTGCAGGGGCTGCTCGTCCTGCCGGCCTTCGGCCTCGTCTACCTGTTCGCCGCCCGCACCACCTGGGGCAAGCGCGTCATCGGGCTGCTCATCGCCGCGGGGTCCCTCGTGGTGTCGGCCGGCTGGTGGGTCGTCGCCGTGTGGCTGTGGCCGGCCGAATCCCGCCCGTACATCGGCGGTTCGACGAACAACACCGTCCTCGACCTGGTGTTCGGCTACAACGGCCTCGGTCGGATCTTCGGCGGATCGGGCAACGGCGGCGGAGGCGGCGGCATGACCGGCGGCACCGCGGGTGGCTCCTTCGGTGGCTCGACGGGCCTGAACCGGCTGTTCTCGTCCGAGATGGGGCTCGAGATCTCGTGGCTCCTGCCCGCAGCGCTCATCGCACTGGTGGTCGGTCTGGTCGTCGTCGGACGCCGTCACCTGGCCGACCCGGCCCGCGCCGGACTCGTCCTGTGGGGCGGCTGGCTCCTGGTCACCGGCCTGGTGTTCTCGTACATGTCCGGCACGATCCACCCGTACTACACGGTCGCGTTGGCACCGGCGATCGCCGGGCTCGTCGGCACCGGTGGCGCACTGCTCTGGCACGCACGAGCGCGGTTCGTCGGCCGGCTCGGCCTGGCCGCGATGATCGGCATCACCGCCTTCTGGGGCTGGTGCCTCCTCAACGAGAACCCGACGTGGCTGCCCTGGCTCCGCTGGGTGATGCTGGCCGGCGGGCTGCTGTCCACAGCGCTCGTGGTGATCGGCAGTGTCCCGTCGCTCCGCAAGCTGGTCACGGTCGGCGTCCTCGCGGGCACCCTGTTCGGGCTCACCGGCACCACCGCCTACGCCCTCGCCACGACGACCGTCGCGCACTCCGGTTCGATCCCGAGCGTCGGTCCGGCGGGCAGCAGCTCCGGTGGGATGGGCGGCGGCGGCACGGGTGGCATGCCGGGAGGCACGGGCGGACCGGGTGGGTCGACCTCCGGCTCCGACGACGGCGGCTCCGACAGCACGTCCGACTCCCAGCAGGGTCCCGGCGGGACCCCGCCGGAGGGCGCGTCCGGCGAGGCGCCGGAGATGCCGGACGGCACGTCCGGCACGGCACCGGGCAGTGGCCAGGACGGCACGGACGACGCGACCTCCGAGGGTGGGTCGGGGACGGGCCTCCAGACCGGGGGCGGTGGCGAAGGTGCGTCGACCTCGTCGGCACTGCAGAAGCTGCTCGAGGCGTCCGACGCGAAGTGGGCGGCCGCCGTCAACGGATCGCAGTCGGCCGCGCAGCTCGAACTCGACACCGACACCGCCGTCATGGCGATCGGTGGCTGGTCGAGCGACCCGGCACCCACGCTCGCCCAGTTCAAGGCGTACGTCGCCGACGGGGACATCGGGTACTACGTCTCCTCCGGCTCCGGTGGCGGCGGGATGGGCGGCGGGTCGTCCACCGCCTCGGCGATCCAGGAGTGGGTCGCGGCGAACTACGAGTCGACCACGGTCGGTGGGCAGACCGTCTACGACCTGAGCACCGCCAAGTGATCGACGACGAGGGCGCGGTGGATAGGCTCGCGGACGTGACCGGCCAACCGCTGCAGCGCACCGACGGCACCCCCGTCCGCGCCCTCGTCGTCGACGACGAGCACGCCCTGGCCGACGCCGTCGCCCTCGCGTTCGAGGGGGACGGCTGGGCCGTGCGGGCGGTGCACCGAGGACGCGACGTCCTGTTCGCCGCGCGGGAGTTCCAACCCGACGTCATCGTCCTCGACGTGATGCTGCCGGACATCGACGGGTTCGAGGTGCTCGAGCGGCTCCGCGACTCCCGCGACGCCGTCCGTGTGCTCTTCCTCACCGCGCGCGACGCCCCCGAGGACCGGCTCGCCGGACTCACCGGCGGCGGGGACGACTACCTGACGAAGCCCTTCGGCATCGACGAGCTGCTCGTCCGGGCGCGGATCCTCGCACGGACCTCCGCTCGGGTCGCAGCGGTGGGCGGGAGCGCCGAGGTGGTGGTCGGTGACCTCCGCCTCGACGAGGACGCCCGCGCCGTCAGCCGTGCCGGCGAACCGATCGAGCTCACACCGACCGAGTACGAGCTGCTGCGGCACCTGGCGCGGAACGCCAACCGGGTGCTCTCGCGGGAACAGCTGCTCGCGGGCGTCTGGGGCATGGACTTCGGGTCGTCGTCGAACCTGGTCGACATGTACGTGTCGTACCTGCGGAAGAAGCTCGACGCCGGACGCGAGCCGATGCTGCAGACCGTGCGCGGGGCAGGGTACGTCCTCCGGCCGACGACGTGAGCCGATCGACGAAAGCGATCCGGGCCCGTCCGACCCGCGCCGGACGGGTGCCGTCGTTGCGGTGGCGGGTCGTGGCTGCCGTCGCGCTCCTGCTCGTCGCGACGAACGTCGTCGTCGGAGCGGTGACCGTCGTCGCGTTCCGGGGGTACCTGGTCGAGCGCCTCGACGCGGAGCTGTCGACGGCGGCGAACCGGACCGTCGGCGGCCGGAACGGCGCGGACGCACCCACCGGCCCGCCGCCCGGGTCGTCGTCGGGATCGTCGTCGGACCGTCCGGATCCGGACAACGCCTTCATCGGGGCGCCGGGGCAGTCCGCCGGCACCGTCGTCGCGATCGTCCGCGACGGCACCGTGGTGCTCGGCGGGTACACCGACAGCGACGGCGACCAGCACGGGCTGTCGTCGGCGCAACGGCGGACGCTCACCGCGGTCGACAGCGGCGCCGACCCGGCGACGATCGACCTCGGCTCGCTCGGCACCTACCGGGTGCAGGCGGTCGGGGACGACGGCGACGTGTTCGTCACCGCACTCCCCCTCGGCGATCTGAACGCCGCCATCGCCCGCCTGTTGCTCGTCATCGGGATCGTCACGGTTCTGGGCCTCGTCGTCGCCGCATGGGCCCTCGCACTGCTCGTGCGGCGGTCCCTCCGACCGCTCGAACGCGTCGCCGCGGTCGCCTCCGGGGTGACCGACCTCGACCTCGAACGCGGCGACACCGACATCCCGGTGCGGGTCGCCGACGCCGACCTCACCGCGAACCGCGAGGTCGGGCAGGTCGGTACCGCACTGAACCGGCTGCTCGGGCACGTCGCCCGAGCCCTGACGGTGCGCCGCGACGCCGAGGCCGGCATGCGGACCTTCGTCGCCGACGCCTCGCACGAGCTGCGGACGCCGATCGCGACCGTCCGGGCCTACGCCGAGCTGACCGCGCGCTCGTCGGACCTCGACGCGATCCACCGGAACGTCGACCGGATCGGCCGGGAGGCCGTGCGGATGGGCGACCTCGTCGAGGAACTCCTGCTGCTCGCACGGCTCGACGCGACGGCCCTGGCGTCCGGGGCTCCGGTGTCCCCGATCGTGCGCGAACCCGTCGACCTGACCTCGATCGTGGTCGAGGCGACGATGGACGCCCGGGCCACCGCGCCCGGGCACCGGTGGACCCTGCAGATCGTCGACGACCACCCGCTGACCGTGACGGGCGACGCGGAGCAGCTGCGCCGCGTCGTGACGAACCTGCTCGCGAACGCCCGGACGCACACCCCGACCGGGACCGCGGTGGTGGTGTCGTTGCAGCGGATGGGGCCGTCCGGTGCTGGTGCGGCCGCTCGCCTCGTCGTGGCCAACGACGGGCCGCCGATCCCGGCGGACGCACTGCCGACCCTGTTCGACCGGTTCACCCGGGGTGAGGCCTCGCGGACCCGTGCGCAGGGACAGGGGACGAGCGGCCTCGGGCTGGCGATCGTGCAGGCCGTGGTGTCGGCGCACGGCGGGAGCGTGCGGGTGGCCTCCGGCCCCGGTCGGACG
This sequence comes from Curtobacterium sp. VKM Ac-2887, assembly GCF_015350935.1. Lineage (NCBI taxonomy): Bacteria > Bacillati > Actinomycetota > Actinomycetes > Micrococcales > Microbacteriaceae > Curtobacterium > Curtobacterium sp. VKM Ac-2887. Next base: position 69,407 of record NZ_JADKSB010000014.1, read on the forward strand.
GCGTTCACGGTGGACCTGCCGGACGTGGTGCCTGTGCCCGCTTCGTGACGTCCGCCTCGCCCGCTTCGTGAGCAGAAAAGGTCGAGTCCTCTGGCGCGACTCGACCATTCCTGCTCACGAAGGACGCCGGCCCCGACGGCGACGCATACTGGTCGCATGACGAAGGAGTACGGCGAGCTGCCGGGTCGCCCGGACCCGTCGGAACTCGTGGTCGAAGTGCCCGCGTTCGAAGACGACTGTCCGCAGCCCGAACCTGCACCGCCGGCGGCGGCACCGGAGCTCGTCGCAGCGACCGAGTTCGCCCGGAGTTCCCACGCGCCGCCGACGATCCGCCGGACCCAGGTCCGTGCAGGGATGTGGATCGCGGGCGTGCCGATCGCGGTCCTCGCGGTCATCGCGATCGTGCAGATCCTGCAGATCCTGCTGCAACCCTGACGGTACCCGCGTGCTCGTTGCGGGTCAGTCGTCACGGACGTCGACGTCTGATCCGCAGAACTCGCCGGGAAAGCGCAAGACCCGAGCGCCCAACCGTCCGAATGGGTCTCGGGTCCACTTCTCGAAGCACGCCACCGGCGGGCCGGGCCCCGGAGGGTGGCACACCTTCGCGGCGCTGGACGGATCGTCAGACGATCGTCCAACGTCCGGGCCGAACGCGTGCAACCCGGCACCCGGCGACGCAGGCTGGGTCCTGTCCGAGCTGGACGACCCACACGGGTCACCACCGCAGAGATGGGAACACGATCATGAACTCGTTCAAGCGCAAGTCCGTCAAGCTCCTCGCCGGCACCGCACTCGGTGGCGCCGTCATCGCCGGGGCGTTCGTCGCGGCACCGGCACAGGCCGCCGAGCCCGCACCGAGCACCTCGGCCTCCGTCGGCGGCAACGTCAACGTGAACCTCGACCCGGTCGCGATCGTCAACGCGATCAAGGACGCCGTGAACGACCAGAGCGACCGCGGCGGCGCCGTGCAGGCCGCGCTCGACGTCGGCTACTGGAACGCGGGCAACCCCGACCGCCTCACCGTCGCGGTGGTCAACAAGAACCAGGACATCACGGTGTCCGGCGACGTCGCGGACGCGCAGTCGATCGACATCAAGGGCGGCAACTACGTCATCTACTGGTTCAAGGGCCCCGGCTCGATCACGAACAACGGTGACGGCGGCTGGCTGAACTGGGGTGCGTTCGGCAACATCGAACGCATCGACAACGTCATCCACGTGAACGGCGGCTGATCCGCCGGCACCGATCCGTCGGCGCCGCACCGACGCCCCCGGGGACCACGGTCTCAGGGGGCGTCGTCGTGTGTGGCGGGACGCTCGGCGGCGGGCTCGATCGCCGGGGGCCAGGTCCGTGCTGCACCGCGGACCTCGCGCCGTGCACGGATCCACCCCTTCACGAAGGCGACCGACACCAGCGCCGTCCGGTTCGGCGCCTTCCACGACTTCATCAGCCGTCCGAGGTGCCACGCGACGGCCTGGCGGCTGTAGGCCGTCTCCTTCGCGATCTCGTCGTTGGAGAGCCCCTGCGCGGCGAGCGCGAGCATCTGCTCCTCGGTCTCGTCGAGGCCGGGCGCACGGGCGACGAGGTCGATCTCCCCGGTGGTGACCGCCGCCGCGGACTCGCCCGCCGATCGCCGTCGCTGCTCGGCCCAGGCCTCGGCCCAGCACGAGCCGAGTTCATGGGCGACGAGCGAGGCGCGGCTCATCGCGAGCATCGTCCGGCCGGCGTGGTCGAGCGTGACGGCGTGGTCGCGGGTGGCCGTGTGCATGACGAGGGCGAAGACCCGGATCGCCGGCAGGGCCCCGCGGAGCACGACCGACACGTCGACGCGGGGGTCCTCCGCGCTCGCGGCCGCCACCGCGCGCAGCTGGTCGAGGCACTCGCGGTCGACGGGTTCACCGCGCTCGACGGCACGCAGCGCGGCGGGGAGCACGAGCGGGACGATCTCGGCGTACCGGCGTCGCAGCCAGTCGTGGCCGTCCGGTCGGATGCCGTGCAGCGGAGGCGTGAGCAGGAGCTCCTCGAACTCCGGACACCGCTCGTCGAGCGCCAGGCCGAGCCGCTCCCCCGGGAGCAGCACCGCCGATCGGTGTGCGTCGTCGCGCTCGGTCGTCATCGTCCGTCGACCGTATCCGCGCGACACCTGTCGTGTTCGGCCGTGACGTGAACGGTCGCCGAACGCCGTTCTTACCGGGAGCACAGCGCACTGCCTCGGTCCGCATGTGCCCGCTGCCGAGCATGAGCGGCATGACGGAGACGAACCAGACCCTCGACATCGACATCGTCGTCCCCTGCTACAACGAGCAGGACACGCTCGCGGCCCACGTGCGACGCCTGCACACGTTCTGCCGGACGTCGTTGCACCACTCTTGGCGGATCACGATCGCGGACAACGCCTCGACCGACGACACCGCGCGGATTGCCGACGACCTGGCCGCCATGCTGCCCGGCGTGCACGCGGTCCACCTGCCCGAGAAGGGTCGTGGACGGGCGCTCAAGGCCGTGTGGGGTGCATCTCCGGCGACGGTGCTCGTGTACGTCGACGAGGACCTGTCGACGGATCTCGCGGCACTCGAGCCGCTCGTGGCGCCGCTGCTCTCCGGGCACTCCGACCTGGCGATCGGCACGCGGTTGGCGGACTCGTCGCGGGTGGTTCGGGGCAGCAAGCGCGAGTTCATCTCCCGCTCGTACAACCTGCTGCTCCGCACGACGATGGGGGTGTCGTTCTCGGACGCGCAGTGCGGGTTCAAGGCGGTCACGAAACGAGCGGCCGACCAGCTGCTGCCGCTGTGCGAGGACGACGCGTGGTTCTTCGACACCGAGATGCTCGTCCTCGCCGAGCACGCGGGACTGCGCATCCACGAGGTCCCGGTGGACTGGGTCGACGACGTGAACTCGTCCGTGCAGATCGCCTCGACGGCCACCGAGGACCTCAAGGGCATGTGGCGCGTCTCGCGGGGCATCGCCAGCGGGCGGGTACCGGTGGGTGCTGTGTACGAGACCATCGGCCGCCGTCCGTTCACGCCACCGCACGTCGGGTTCCTCGGGCAGGTGCTGCGCTTCGGCGCCATCGGGGTGCTGTCGACCGTCGCGTTCGCGGTGCTGTACGCGCTGTTCCGTCCGGCGATCGGGGCGCAGACCGCGGACTTCCTGGCCCTGCTGCTGACGGCGATCGGCAACACCGCGCTCAACCGGCGGTTCACGTTCGGTGTGCGGGGGCGTGCCGGAGCCGGGCGACATCACGTGCAGGGACTGGTGGTGTTCGGCATCGCGTGGGCGATCACCTCGGGGTCGCTGGTCGTGCTCCACAGCAGCGTGCCGGGAGCATCGCACGGTGCCGAGATCCTGGTGCTGACGGCCGCCAACCTGGTCGCGACCTGCGTTCGGTTCGTGCTGTTCAAGGCGTGGGTGTTCCGCAGCGGCCGCCGTCGCCCGGAGCTCATCCGCCCCGGCACGACCCCCGCCGCCGACGCCAGCACGGCGGTGACGGAGCCGATCACCGTCGACGAACGGACCGGCGAGCGCGCGGCCTGACACCGTGCGAGGCTGGCCACTCGGTGCGGGGTCGTTCGGCCCGCGCGGCCCGTCGCACCGTGCGGTGTGGCCCATCCCGTGCGAGGTTGCACGCTCCGTGCAGCGCAACAACAGCGCACCGAGCGGGCAACCTCGCACCAGCCGGACAGGCGCGCACGGTGCGACACCATCACACGCCCGGACGCGCGGTGTTGCGTGGGCGGTATACCGCGCCGTAGCATCGCCGTACCGCACCACAACCCCACAGGGCCCGACTGCCAACACCGGTCTGCCCGCGGCGAGCGCTCCATCGATGCAGCCTGGCCGTCCGCTGCCGGCAACGCCCCACTGGACCCGCACACGTGAACCCCACATCTTTCGGTCTCTACGACCCTGCCCGCGAATCGAGCGACTGCGGCGTCGGTTTCATCACCCGACTCGACGGCACGCCCCACCACGACGTCATCCGCAAGGGTGACGAAGCGCTCTGCGCCATCCCCCACCGCGGCGGCAAGTCCGCCGAGGGTGTCGGTGACGGCGCCGGTGTGAGCATCGACCTGTCGGTGGAGTTCTTCAGCGCCATCACCGGCCAGGAGCTCCGTGCCGGTCACTTCGGTGTCGCGAACTGCTTCGTGCCGAGCGGCGCAGGTGCGGCGGCGGACGCCGAGCGCGCCCGTGCGCGGCAGACCGTCACGGACGCCATCGAGCAGCAGGGCTTCGAGCTGCTCGTCGTCCGCGACGTCCCGGTGGACCACTCCGTCGCCCGGCCCGAGGCCGAGCAGTACCAGCTGCCGATCGTGCAGTGGGTCTTCCGCGCGCCCGAGCAGTGGGACCGCACCGAGGTCGACGCGGCGGCGAACCGTGCCCTGCTCGCGATCGAGTCGGTGTCCTACGGCGAGGCCGCCGAGCAGCGCGCCGAGCACGCGGCCCTGTACCCGCTGTCGCTCAGCGCCCGGACCCAGATCCTGAAGGGCCGCCTGAACTCGGGTGAGGTCATCGGGTACTTCACGGACCTGCGTGACCCGCGTCACTCGGTGCGGACGCTGTACTTCCACACCCGGTTCTCGACGAACACCGAGCCGCACCCGACGATGGCGCAGCCGTTCCGGCTGATGGCGCACAACGGCGAGCTGAACACCGACCGGAAGAACCGGCTGTCGGACGAGGCTCTGGCGCGTGCCCGCACCCGCAGCATCGTGCGCCCGCCCGGGCAGTCGGACTCGAGCCGCCTCGACCAGACGCTGCAGAGCCGCGTGTTCGACGACGGGCTCGAGATCGTCGAGGCCGTGGTCTCGCTCATGCCGCCGGCGTGGGAGAACGACCGCACGCTGACCGCCGACGTGCGGGACATGCTCGAGTACTTCTCGCTGTACGAGGAGAAGAACGACGGTCCGGCCGCCGTGATCTTCAGCGACGGCGACGTGGTCGGCGCGCGCCTGGACCGCCTGGGGCTGCGTCCGCTGCGCACCGTCGAGACCACCGAGTACCTGATGGTGTCGTCCGAGGCCGGTCAGGTCACGTTCGACGCCGACGAGGTCGTGCACCGCGGTCGCATCGAGGCCGGCGGCATGCTCGTCGTCGACCACCGCACCGGCACCCGGATGCGCACGGACGAGGTGCTGCGCATGCTCGCGGCCCGCCGCGACTACGGCACGCTGCTCGACGCTGCCCGTGTGGACCTCGACGACCTGCCCGCTCCGGACTACGAGCGCACGACGACCACCCTGGGCTACGAGGGCGACCTGTCGCTCGCCGGCCGGTACGTGGCGTACTCGCTGAACCAGGAGAGCTTCCGGTTCATGCTCGACCCGATGCTGCAGAACGGCTCGGAGCGGATCTCGGCGATGGGCTACGGCAACGCCATCAACGCCCTGAGCGACACCGAGGGCGGCATGGCGAAGTACTTCTCGCAGCGCTTCGCCCAGGTGACCAACCCGCCGCTCGACTCGATCCGTGAAGCCGACGGCATGAGCATGCGCGTGGCGCTCGGCGCGAAGCCGGACGGCACGGGTTCGACGAGCCGACAGCTCGTCGTGCAGTCGCCGATCCTCGGCCACCTGGACATGGTGCGCCTGCGCGACCAGGACATCGTGCCGCTCGAGCGCTTCGACATGCTCTACGTGCCGGTGCTCGGCGACGAGCAGGCGAACGCCGACGCCGTGCGCGACGCCGTGGACGCCCTGTGCGACGCCGTGGAGCAGTTCGCGGGGACGTCCGGCGGCATCGCCGTGCTGACCGACCGCGAGGTCTCGTCGACCCGTGCGCCCCTGCCCGTGATCCTGGCCGTGGCCGCCGTGAACCAGCGGCTCATCGAGACCGGGCTGCGCCTGCGGGTGTCCGTCGTCGCCGAGAGCGGTCAGCTGCCATCGTCACACCACGTGGCGACGGCGCTGGGCTTCGGCGCCTCGGCTGTGTACAGCTTGAGCGCGCGCCTGCGTGCCGAGGAGAAGTACCCCGCCGCGCCGGCCCCCGCCGGTGAGCTCACCGCGACGGACCTCGCGCTGAAGCAGTTCCGCAAGGCCGCCGAGAAGGCGCTGGCGAAGACCATGGGTCGCGTCGGCCTGTGCACCGCCGAGAGCTACATCGGTGGCGCGTTCTTCGAGCCGAACTACCTGGACACCGGCGACGACGTCCTGGCGCGGGTGTTCCCGCACATGCAGGCCCCCGTGGGCGGCGTCGGCTTCGCCCGCATCGCCCAGGCGGCAACCGACTGGCACGAGCGTGCCCGCTCGGTCGCGGCCGAGGGCCAGGTCCCCCTGCTCGGCCTGTTCAAGGAGCGCTCGGACGGTGCCGGCCACTCGTTCGGCGTCGCGAGCGTCCGCGGGTTCGGCGGCATGACCGAGGAGCGTCCGTCCTTCGAGCGCTCCGGCGACTCGGACGCCCTGCGCCTGCTGACGCTCGGCCAGCTCGACGACTCCTTCGGCATCACCGACGCCGCGTACCGCAACACCGGCTACGACCGCCTCAGTGACACCGAGATCGACCAGCACCGGATCACGCCGGGCTACGTCACGTTCCTGCAGACCACGCACGACGAGCGGTCGCGCCGTCCCGCTGCGCTCCGCGACGTGCTCGCGCTGCCCGCGGACGTCACCGGCATCGACACGGCCGAGGACTTCGCCCGCGAGCTGGGCCGGTTCTCGACGACCGGCAACGCCAGCGTCACCGTGCGCGGGCTGTCCGGCTCGCGTCCGACGGACGACCAGGACCTGCCGGGAGGCACGGAGCGGTTCCGCCTCGCCCTCGCGTCCACGGGGACCACGGGTGCACTGCGCCACCAGGCCCTGGCAGACGGCCTCGCGCTGCTCTACCCGGGCCAGGTCGACGTCGACGCCGTCGACGCCACCCAGGTGACGCTCCGCGCCACCGGCGCGGCCGTCGGGCTGCTCGCCCTGCTCGAGAGCGCGCCCGACAGCGTCGAGCTCGACGAGGTCCAGCCGGCGCACGAGATCACCCGGACCCTGGCGTCCGGCGCGATGAGCCACGGCGCCCTCGTCGCCACCGCGCACGAAGCGGTGGCGCACGGCACGAACATGGTCGGCGGCATGTCGAACAGCGGTGAGGGCGGCGAGCACCACTCCCGCTACGGCACCATCCGCGGCTCGCGGATCAAGCAGTTCGCCTCGGGTCGCTTCGGCATCTGGGCGGGCTACCTCGCCGACCCCATGCTCGAGGAACTCGAGATCAAGATCGGTCAGGGCGCGAAGCCCGGCGAGGGCGGTCAGCTGCCCGCGCCGAAGGTCACGGTGGACATCGCCGCGGCCCGTGGTGGCACCCCCGGCGTCGAGCTCATCTCGCCGCCGCCGCACCACGACACGTACTCGATCGAGGACCTGGCGCAGCTCATCCACGACTGCAAGGCCGCCCGTGTCCGGGTGATCGTGAAGCTCGTGTCCTCCGAGGGCATCGGCACCATCGCGGTCGGCGTCGCCAAGGCCGGCGCGGACGTCATCAACGTCGCGGGCAACACCGGTGGCACCGGCGCCGCGGCCGTCACGAGCCTGAAGTACGCGGGACGTTCGGCGGAGATCGGCGTCGCCGAGGTCCACCAGGCCCTCGTCGCGAACGGCCTGCGCTCCAAGGTCACGCTCCGGTGCTCGGGTGCGCACCAGACCGGGTCCGACGTCGTGACGAGCGCCCTGCTCGGCGGCGACAGCTTCGAGTTCGGCACGACCGCGCTCATGATGCTCGGCTGCGTCATGGCGAAGAACTGCAACGTGAAGTGCCCGGCCGGCCTCACCACGAACGCCGAGGCGTTCGAGGGCGACCCGCGTGCACTCGCGCAGTACCTGCTCAACATCGCCCACGACGTGCGGCAGATCCTCGCCCGCCTCGGTCTGCGCTCGCTGCGCGAGGCACGGGGTCGCACCGACCTGCTGCAGCTCCTCGACCACCCGGCGAGCGTCGGGCGTCTGGACGCCCGCGCCCTGCTCGCGCAGGTGCCGGAGAAGGTCGTGACGGACCCGGAGTACCTGGAGAAGGACTTCCACACCGACGACGCGCTGCTCGAGCGCATCCGCACGGCGCTGGTCGACCACGCCCAGGAGCACGTGCTCGTGCACGGCGTCCTGCTCGGCAACAGCGACAAGTCCGTCGGCGGTCAGCTCGGCATCGACGTCGAGCGCCTGCTCAACCACGAGCTCCGCGCCGAGGACGTCCAGGGGCTGCCCGCCGTGGCGACCGACGACCGCGGGCGCCGCCGGCTGGTCGACGGTGCGGTCACGATCCGCACCCAGGGCTCGGCCGGGCAGTCGTACGGCGTGTTCAACAACGACGGCATCGTGCTCGAGCACACCGGCACCGCGAACGACGGCGTCGGCAAGAGCCAGAGCGGCGGTCGGATCATCGTCCGCGCTCCCGGCGGCGGCAGTGCCGACCAGGGCGGGAACGTGCTGATCGGCAACTTCGCGCTCTTCGGGGCCACCGGCGGCCGCACGTTCGTCGAGGGCGAGGCCGGAGACCGCTTCGCCGTGCGCAACTCCGGCGCCACGGCCGTGGTCGAGGGCGTCGGCGACTTCGGGTGCGAGTACATGACGGGCGGTGCCGTGTTCAACCTCGGCGCGTTCGGCAAGGGGCTCGGCAACGGCATGTCCGGCGGGTTCCTGTACCAGTACGACCCGTCCGGTCAGGTCGCCCAGCGGGCCAGCACCGACTCGCTCCTCGTGTTCCCGGTCACCGACACCGAGCGCGGGGCGTTCCACGAGGCCGGCGCGCGACTGCTGCTCGAGTGGCACCTCGAGGCGACCGGGTCGGCGCTGGCCGAGCGGCTGCTCGCCGACTGGGAGACCACCCAGCAGCACGTCTTCGTCGGCATGCCGCGCGCGCTCCTGCTCTCGCAGGACGCCGGCGAGATCCTCGCGGCGGCCACCCGCCCCGAGCTGCTCGACGAGCTCGCGTCCTCGATCGCCACGGACAAGCTCCGTGCGTTCAAGGTCGACTACCGCGACCAGCGCACCGTCCTCGACGGCCGTGCCCCGGCCCTCGGCGACCAGGGCGACGACATGTTCTCGCTGCTGTCGTCGTACACGGTGCTCGGTGTCGCCCAGGACGTCGCCCTCGAGCGCGTCCCCGGTGCGGGTCCCAACGACCCCCGCGTCACCGAAGCGGTGAAGAACCTCGTCCTGACCGAGGACTTCTCGGTGAAGCAGCGCGTCGTGAAGTACCTGCGCGGCACGCTCGACCGGTTCGCGGACGACCAGCTCGCGACGCTCATCGCGATCAAGCGGCTCGACGACTACAAGCGTGCGCTCACGCAGCGGAACAACCGCAGCATGGACGCACCGGGCACCACGGGGTGGATCATGCACCAGAACGCCAAGAACGACGGCCGCGTCCGCGAGGCCCGCTTCGACGAGCTGCTCGCCACCGCGGCGCTCGAGGACATCGCCCGCCGTGCACCCCAGGCGCCGACCGAGGCGGTGTCCGCGTGAGCCTGCTCCCCCCGACCGGATCGCTGATCCCCGTCGACGCACCGTTCTCGGCTGCCCAGGAGTCCTGGCTGGCCGGGTTCATCGCGGGCATCGCCGCCGCCGGCAAGAAGGCGTCCGGCGCCGCCCCCACGACGACGATCGACGTGCTGTTCGGCACGCAGACCGGCAACGCGGAGTTCCTGGCCGACGAGCTCGTCGCCGGGGCGAAGGCCCGCGGGCTCGGTGGCCGTGCCGCTGCACTCGACGCCGTCACCCCGGAGCAGCTCGCCGAGATGACCCACGTGCTCGTCGTCACCTCGACGTACGGCGAGGGCGAGATGCCCGACAACGCCGGCCTGTTCTGGGACGCGGTCCAGGCGTCCACCGTGCCGCGGCTCGAGGGGCTGCAGTACGCCGTCCTCGGCCTCGGGGACACCAGCTACGACGAGTTCTGCCAGGCCGGCAAGCTCCTCGACACCCGCTTCGAGCAGCTCGGCGCGACCCGGGTGCACGACCGCGTGGACTGCGACGTCGACTTCGAGGACGCCGCCGCACTCTGGAGCGCCGCCGTGCTCGACCGGCTCGCTGCCGAGGCCGGCGCGACGGGCGCACCCGGCGCGACCACGGGCAGTGGTGCCGACGGCGGTGCCACCGCGACCGGCGGGGCGGGCGCGGGTCGTGCCTCCCGGCCGGGGTCGCAGTGGAACAAGCGCAACCCCTACCCGTCGCGGCTGGCCGAGAACCGGCTGCTCTCCTCGCCGCGCAGCGCAAAGGAGATCCGGCACTACGAGTTCGACCTCGGCGACTCCGGCATCGAGTACGCCGCCGGCGACGCCCTGGCGGTCGTGCCGGTCAACGACGAGGTCTTCGTCGCGGAGCTGCTCGAGCAGGTCGGCGCGAACGGCGGCGAGTCGTTCGACGGCCGACCGATCACCGAGGTCCTGCGGAGCGACCGCGAGGTCCGGACGCCGTCGAAGGACCTCATCGCGGACCTCGTGCAGCGTGCCCCGGCGAGCGAACTCGCCGCGGTCGTCTCGCACGGCGACAAGCACGAGCTGGACCGCTGGCTGTGGGGCCGTGACGTCCTCGACCTGCTGCGTGACGCCGGGCCGGCCGCTCCCGGACTCGACGAGCTGCTGCCGAACCTGCGCCCGCTGCAGGCACGCCAGTACTCGATCTCGTCGAGCCCGCTGGCGCACCCGGACCGCATCCACCTGACCATCGCGTCCGTCCGGTACGGCGACCCGCACCGGATGTACGCCGGCGTCGCGTCGACGTTCCTGGCGGACCGGGTCGACCCCGACGGTACGGTCGACGTCTACCTGCAGCCGAACGCGTCGTTCGGCGTGCCGGCCGACGCGTCCGCACCGATGATCATGATCGGTCCGGGCACCGGCATCGCCCCGTTCCGCGGGTTCCTGCACGAGCGGGCCGCGGCGGGTGCGACGGGGCGCAACTGGCTGTTCTTCGGCGACCAGCACCGCGACACCGACTTCGTCTACCAGGACGAGCTCACCGAGCTGCAGGAGCAGGGCGTGCTGAACCGCCTCGACCTGGCGTTCTCACGCGACCAGGCCGAGAAGGTCTACGTGCAGACCCGGATGCGCGAGCAGTCCGCCGAGCTGTTCGCCTGGCTCGAGGACGGCGGCCACGTGTACGTGTGCGGCGACGCCTCGCGCATGGCGAAGGACGTCGAGGCCGCGCTGCTCGACGTCATCCGCACCGGCCGCGGCCGCGACGAGGACGACGCGCTGTCGTACCTGGCCGACCTGCGCCGCACGAAGCGGTACGTCCGCGACGTCTACTGAGCCAGCAGCCCCCGCCCGATCCGGGCAGCAGAACGCCCGGGCAGCAGAACGCCCCGGTAGCGGAACCCGAATCCGACTGCCGGGGCGTCCTGTGGAAGGGTGCCGGTCAGTGAGGCCTGACCGACGAGCCCAGTGGCGTGACGCAAGGACCCGGGTGCGATGACCCGGCTTCCTGGACGACGAGTCTCCTGATCCGGGACTCCCGTCGTGCTCGCCACTCGATCGCCGATGGTTGGTCGGCGCCGGGCGCGCACTGCGTCACGGTCATTCGGGTCCCCCTCCTGCCGCGGTTCGTTGCCGTCACCGGCTCCCTGGATGCCGGCCCGAAGGGACGACTCTGATCCGCGGTACAGAAACGCTACGACGATCGGCGGATCTTCGGAACCCGTTGACGGGAATCACTCAGCCGTGCTACCGCTCGGTGTCCCCGAAGCGTCGTCGGCGTCCCCCGGTGCGACCGCTCGCGACCACGCCGAGTCGGCCGCCGTGCTCGTGTCCGGCGGTTCCGGCGTCAGGACGAGCCCCGACCCGGACGTGGCTGAGGCGTAGAGGTCCTCGAGCCAACTGCGGTTGATCGACGGCACCCGGCTGCCGGAGAACTTGAAGTGCAGGCCGACGTTCGGGTTCAGCCAGATCGTGCTGCGGCCGTTGCCGTGGACGACGTCGTCCTTCCACGAGAACGCGAACCGGTGATCACGCCGGAGCATGTTCACGATCACGATCTGCAGGTGTGTCATGGCACGGTCGTCGATGCGGAGGTCGAGCGGCTGGCCGTCGTAGATGAGCTGACCCATGGCCCCTTCTACTCCATGGTTCCGGTGTGGTCGAGCGATCTCGCCCAGTTCGTGATGGTGGTGTCGAACCAGACGGCGTCGACGTTCCGCTCCCAGGCGTGCTCGGCGGGCTCACTCACCGCCAACGTCACGGTGTCGGGGTGCGCGTCGGCGAACTCCCGACTGACGGCGAAGGGCACGGTGGTGTCCCCCGACGAGTGGATGAGCAGGGTCGGCGGCAGGCTCCGCGGCGCGTGCAACCAGGAGAGCGCGCGGACGTCCACGGGTGAACGGAGACCGACGAGTCGGCACACGAGCGGCAGTGCCATCGCCCGGAGCGCGGCACCGACGACGAACCCGGGGAGCCCGGCACGACCGGCCTGGGAGCGCACCGTGGTCGCCCAGTCGAGCGCCGGTGACACGAGGACCAGTCCGACGAACCGGTCGCGGTGCGCCGACCGGGCGAGCAGTTCGTGGGTGATCGTCGCGCCCATCGACCACCCCACGATGACGAGCCGTTCGGCCCCGTTCGCGACGGCGTGGTCGAGTGCGGCCTCGACGTCGGGCCACTCGCGGGCGCCGAGGTGCGAGGCACGGCCCTGCCAGGGCGCTTCGCCGTCGCCGCGGAACGACGGGACGATCGAGGTCCAGCCGGCCTCGAGTGCCGCCGGCACGGTCCGGAGCGCCGTCACGCGGGTGGTGCGGATGCCGTGCACGTGGACGGCCCAGGTCGCGGCGGGCGCGTCGGTGGCGGGCGCGTCGGCGCCAGGCGCGTCTGCGTTGGCCTGCGCGAGCTCGGCCTCGGGGCCGCCGGGCCGGATGACCCAGGCCGGCGCGGGTCCCACGGGCGTCGCCAGGTCGACCTCCGCCCAGTCGACGTCCATCGCGGCGGGGTCCGGGTGCACGTGCCCGCTCCACCGCACCCGTGTCGACACGTCACCCGTCGTCCGGACCACCGCACGCCGCACGGTGCCGGCGGCCTCGTCGACGTCGAGCACCGGTCCGACCGTGGTGTGCCCGGTGCCGTCGTGCCACAGGCCGTACTCCCCCGGGCGCACGGTGTCGTCGGTGATCGGGAGCCGGATCGAGTCGTCGGTCGTCTCGAGCACCGGGGTCCAGCGGTCGCCGCCGGGCAGCACGATCTTGCCGACGACCTTCCGCACCACGAGCAGGAACGCCGCCGCCAGCACGACGAGCACGCCGAGCACCCACCAGACGATCGTCATCGCATCAGCCTCCGAGACTGCGGGTCAAGGTCAGTTCCGCCGAGCGCACCTGGGCGAGTTCGGCGTCGTCGAGGGTGCGGCCCTGCACCTCGGCGTCGCGGATCGCGATGACGAGGTCGTAGGTCCGTGCCTGCACGTCGCCGTCCCGTTCGACGGCGCGCAGTTCGTGGCGCCGCGCGATGCGACGGAGCCGTCGGTGGTGCCGACGACACGTCACGTCCCGCCACCACCGGCGGAACGTCAGGGACGCCATCGCGACGACGATGAGGACGATGCCCAGGTAGAACGGCGGGTCGAAGCCCAGACGGAGTCCGTCGCGCAGCGGAGCGGGGAACCACCCGAAGTGGTCGGCGGTGAGGGAGAGGAGCTCGTCGATACTCGCGATGACCACGAGCGACAGGCCCACCCGGAAGACCACGAGCGCGACCGGGTTCTGCAGCACGCCGTACCGGAGCGTCGCGGCGGCGATCACGCCGACACCGACCATGTAGACCGACCCGTAGAGCCACATCGCCGGCTGGTGGATCTCCCGCACGATGAAGTGGAAGTCGGTGCCGCCCCGGTCGCGCACGGCGAAGAACGGGACGGCGAAGGCCACCACCACCACGAGGAGCGCGAGCGGGCTCGCCAGCCCCGGCCGCTTCGGCAGGTCGGACGTGCTCGCCCGGAGCATCAGCCAGAAGGCCGCCGTGGCGCACACGTTCTGCACCAGGTTGATGAGGTTCGTGCCCCCGAGGGCGCCGTCGAGCACGGTCTGCGGCACGACGCTGCCGAGGGTCAGCAGCCCGAGCGCACCGACGCCGGTCGCACCCCAGGCGGCGCGGCCACGCGGGTTCCGCAGCACGTAGGGCGTGCGGGCGAGGAAGATCAGCGCCGCGCACCAGAAGGCGGCGGCGTGCAGGACGGCCATCAGCCGTAGGCCCGCTCGTCCGCGCTCGCGCTGCCGGCGAGCAGCACGGTCGCCAGCTCGTACGCGAACCGCTCGGCGAAGTGCTCGTCGTCGTCCGAGATGCTCACCAGTCCGGTGTCGCCGTCGAGGGCGCGGCGGCACACGTGCCCACCCGAGGCGAACTCGGCGATCGAGGTGGTGGTCGGGGCTCCGGCGTCGCCGTGCACGAGGTGTCCGAGCTCGTGCAGGACGCAGTGCATCCGGTACAGCTTGGGGGCGCCGGCCGGCACCAGGACGAGGTTCTCGTGCTCGAACTGCGACACCAGCGCGGTGAGCGGCCCCCAGCTCGGACCGTCGACGTCGACCACGCGGGTCGGCTTGCCGACGAACCGCCCAACCCCGGCGACCACGTCGGGGAGCCTCGGCGACGGAGGAAGGGTCGCGACGAGGGCACTGACGGTGTCCGACGCGCTCGAGCCCACTGGCATCGCCCCTTTCGATCTCCGCGGACAGACTACCTGCACGTCCCCCTTGCGCACGAGGGTGGACAGTCGTAACGTACAACCAAATGGTTGTACGAATTGCACTGTCCGACGCCGAGGTCGACCGGGTGTTCCACGCACTCGCTGACGCGACCCGTCGTGACATCGTCCGACGCACGCTCGTCGGGTCCTCGTCCGTCAGTGACCTCGCGGACGCGTACTCGATGTCGTTCGCCGCCGTCCAGAAGCACGTCGCCGTCCTCGAAGGAGCCGGACTCGTGAGCAAGGAAGCACGCGGCCGCACCCGCATCGTGCGCGCCGAACCGGGGCAGCTCGCCCGGGTGCGCGACCTGCTCGACGCCTACGGCGACCTCTGGCGGGGCCGGCTCGACCGCCTCGACACCCTGCTCGACACCGACAAGGAGCAATGATGCCCACCACGTCCGTCCACACCGATCCCGAGGCCCTCGCGCTGACGCTCGTCGCCGAGTTCCCCGTCCCGGTCGAGCGCCTCTGGGGCGCCTTCGCCGATCCCCGTCAGCTCGAACGCTTCTGGGGCCCACCCGGCTTCCCCGCCACCTTCACCTCGTTCGACCTGCGGCCCGGCGGCCGCGCCGACTACCGGATGACGTCACCACAGGGCGAGCGGTTCCACGCGGTCTGGCAGGTCACCGCGGTCGACGAGCCACACCGCATCGTGTTCCGCGACCTCTTCACCGACGCCGACGGCGAGGTCGACGACGGGTTGCCGACCAGCGAGACCGTCTTGTCGTTCGAGACCGTCGGAACCGGGTCGCGTGTGACCGTCCGGTCGTCGTTCGGGTCCACCGCCGACCTCGAGACCATGGTGGACATGGGCATGGTCGAGGGCTACGAGCAGGCCTTCGGACAGCTCGACGCCGTCCTCGCCGACCTGCGCGAGGACGCCCTGGGCAACGGCACCGTCACCGAGCTCGTCGACGACACCCACGTCCGCATCACGCGGGCCTTCGCAGCACCACGCCACCTGCTGTGGCGGGCGCACACCGAGCCCGAGCTCGTCCGGCAGTGGTTGCTCGGACCGGACGGGTGGGAGATGACGGTGTACGAGAACGACCTGACGCCGGGTGGCACGTTCCGGCAGGCGTGGGCGCCGACGGGTGACACCGAGGGCGAGCCGTTCGGCTTCGAGGGCGAGAACCTCGTCGTGGAACCGGAGCGGCGGATGGTGTCCACCGAGAGGATGACCGGTGCGCCGTTCCCGCCGAACACGAACGACCTGCAGTTCGACGAGGCCGACGGCGTCACCCTGCTGACGCTGCGCATCACCTACCCCGACCAGACGCAGCGCGACATGATCCTGGCCACCGGCATGACCGACGGCATGGAGACCAGCTACCAGCGTCTGGAACGCGAGGTCCTGTCCGCCACGTGACCAGCGAACGGACGGGAGGCCCGTGGCGGACCCGCCACGGGCCTCCCGTCCGTCACGCGGTGCGTCTCAGGACGCCTCGTAGTGGCGCGCGCCGCCGCGCACTCCGGCGAAGCGGTACGGCCCTGCCGTGACGCGCGGACGCTCGACGTCGTCGCTCGTCGCGGCGCCGGTCGCGTGCAGCTCGCGGTACGCGTCCACGGTCAGCGGAACGCGGGCCGAGAGCAGCTGCCGGACCCGGCCGACGCGACGGTGCTCACGGTAGGACGGCTGCACGATGCCGGTGAGGAGCTCGCCGACGCTGCCCGAGCCGTAGCTGAACAGGGCGATGCGCTCACCCGCCAGGTCCTCGTCGAGGTCGAGGAGCGCGGCGAGCCCGATCCAGAGCGACGCCGTGTACGTGTTGCCGGTCTGCTTGTTGTACGTGAAGCCGACGAACAGCTCCGACTCGTCGAACGGCACGCCCACGTGCTGCGTCAGCTTCCGGTGGGCCTTGAGCGCCATCTTCGTGAACGGCTGGTGGTGGACGAAGCGCACGATGTCCTCGTACGCCGGTCCGCCTTGCTCGGCGAGGTCGTCCCACGCGCCCACGAAGGCGTCGACGTAGGCGCTGACGGACAGGCGGCCGTCGACCAGCGCGGTGGAGCGGTCGTTCGGACGCCAGAAGTCGTCGACGTCCGCGGTGAAGACGCCGGCGGCCGGCTCGATCTCGATGAGGTCGGGGTCGGCGGACACCAGGATCGCGGCCGCACCGGCGCCCTGGGTGGGCTCGGCGGCGGTGTCGACGTCGTAGCGGGCGACGTCGGCGGCGATGACGAGCACGCGCTCGTGCGGTGCCCTGGCGATGATGCCGAGGGCGAGCTGCACGGCGGCCATCCCGCCGTAGCAGGCCTGCTTCAGCTCGACGACGCGGACGTTCTTCGGCAGGCCGAGCAGCCCGTGCACGAAGACGCCGGCGGCCTTGGACTGGTCGACGCCGGACTCGGTGGCGAACAGCACGGTGCGGATGCCCTCGACACCGTGGCGGCCGATGACCTCCTTGGCCGCGGCGGCCCCCATCGTGACGATGTCCTCGTCCGGGGCGGGCACGCTGAAGGCGTCCTGGCCGATGCCGACGTGGTACTTCGCCGGGTCGACGCCGAGGCGCTCGGCCAGGTCGTCGAGCTCGAGCACGTGGTGCCCGGTCGCGATGGCGATGTCGTGGATGCCGATGCGCGTCATGCTGCGCCTCCGGCCGGCTTCGTGCCCCGTCGCTCCATGGCGACGTGGGCGGCCATCAGCTCACCCGGGTTCGTCTGGGCGGCGAGGAGCGAGAGTTCCCCGCACAGCACCGTGGCGGCACACAGGGCGGCGAGCCGACGGGCGTTCGCACCGGGCTCGCGGTCCTCGCGGCAGCCGAGGCGCACCAGGGCGTCCTCGACGACGGGCAGGTCCCCGCCCTTGCCGTTGCCGACCGTGCCGACGATCAGGTGCGGCAGCGACGTGGCGAAGTACAGGTCGCCGTCGCGGTTCTCGGCACTCGTGATGCCCTGCGAGCCCTCGACGATGTTCGCGGCGTCCTGCCCGGTGGCCAGGTAGAAGCCGAGCAGCATGTTCGCGTAGTGGGCGTTCGCGGAGCGGAGCGCCCCGGCGATGGTCGAGCCGATGAGGTTCTTCGCGATGTTCAGTTCGACGATGCGCTCGGTGCTCGACCGCAGGCGCTTCTCGACGATCTCGCCGGGGATCACGATCTCGGCGATGGTGTTGCGGCCACGACCACGGATGCCGTTCACCGCGCTGGCCTTCTTGTCGGTGCAGAAGTTGCCCGACACGGACACGTAGCGCAGGCCCGGCTGCCACGCCAGGATCGTGGGCAGGAGCTTGTCCGCCGCCTGCGTGACCATGTTGTGGCCGGAGGCGTCACCGGTCGTGAACGCGAACCGCAGGAACAGCAGGTCACCGACGATCTCGGGGTGCACCTCGATGAGCTTCGCGAACCGGCTCTGCCCGGCGACCAGCGCCTCGAGCTCGTCCTGTCGCGCGAGGATCTGCCCCGCAGCGACGTGCGCCGCAGCGGCACTGGCTGCTCGGACGACGACCGAGCGGGTCATCCGCTCGTCGACGACGGTCGCGACGATGCCGTCGTCGACCATGCGCGAGATGCGGGCGCCGCGGCCGACGGACGGCCAGAGCGGCGACTCGTACGTGGCGAGCGGGACCTCGTGCTCGCCCTGGACCGCGTTGCCGCTGATGCGGATCGGTCCGACCCACTTGGTCGGGATCGGCGTGAGCAGGTCACTCATCGAGGGCTCCTTCTGGTGCTCGCACCGCGACGCTGAGGTGTCTGATGTCGTGCGCCTCCCAGGCGCGGTGGATGCCGGCGGGGTCGATGTCCGCGGGGACGAGTGCGATGCCGCAGTCGCCGCCGCCGGCGCCGGACGGCTTCGCCGCTCCGCCGGCCGCCTCGACGACGTCGCACAGGGTCGCGAGGCGTTCGGTCTCGATCTTCGACCCGACCGAGTCGCCGAGGCGCTGCATCAGCACCCGGGCACGTCGGAGCGCGTCGAGCGTCTGCTCCGCGTCGCCGGTCTGGAGGCCCGTGGTCAGGTCGTCGACACAGCTGCGGCTCTCGTCGAGGAACGCCTGGTACCCGCCGTTGCGGTGCCGACGCACCACACCGACGAGCTTCGTGGTCGAGGCCGGCGAGCCGGTCCAGCCGACCAGGAGCTGCAGGTTCTCGGGGGCCGGCAGCCGCTGGACGTCGAAGCCCGCCCACGCGGCGGCGTCGGTGAGGATGTCGGACACGCGGCGCTCGTCGACGAACGACGCGAGGTGGTCGCGGTCCGGGGCGCTGTAGCGCAGCCATCCACCGAAGGTGCTCGCGGCGAGGTCCCCGCCGGAGGCCCGCGGGTTCACCCGGATGGTGGCGAGCAGGGCGACCTGGAAGCGCTGCCGCTGCGTCAGGCCGATGCCGTAGAAACGGTCGAGGGCACCGACGGTCGCGACGGTCACCGCCGCCGAGGACCCGAGCCCGAACTTCCGGCCGCTGGCGTCGTCGAGCTGGCTCTCGATCCGCAGGTCGTGGAAGCGCGGGGCGATCCCCCGCTCGGCGCGGAGCTTCTCGACGAGGTCGATCGTCGCCATCACGTAGTCGTAGGGGTGGTGCTCGCGGTCCAGGGCGAGACCGTCCTCGTCGCGCGTCCACGTCAGTGGCAGGTGGCCGTACTCCTCCGAGTGCACGCTGCCCGCACCGTGTGCCTCGGACACGCGTGCCGTGATGGCGCGGTCGAGGGCGATGAGGACGGACGGCTGGCCGGGCTCGACGACGGCGTACTCGCCGGCGACGAACAGCTTGCCGTGGGCGCGGAACTCGATCACTGCACGGACTCCTTCTGGTCGGGGCTGTCGCTCGCTGCGGCGACCCCGATCTCTTCGGAGCGGAGCACCCGAGCGGCAGGTCCGGTGCCGGACTCGATGACGTCGCCGAAGGACGCCAGCGCGGTGGCCACGGCGGAGCGGTCCTCGGGCCGGCAGAGCACGACCACGTTCGGGCCGGCGTCGGCGGTGGCGTAGGCCTCGAGCCCGGCGGCGCGGAGTTCGCCCACGGCGTCGAACACGGCGACGCTGCGCGCGTTGAGGTAGCGGATGGGCGGGAAGGCGCCCTCGATGGTGGCGTGCATGCGCAGCGCGTTGCTCTCGGTGATCTCGCCGATGCGCGTGAAGTCGCCGGCTGCGCAGGCGCCGAGCATGTCGCCGACGGTCTCGGTGGTCGACGTGACCCACGCCGGGTAGAACGGCGACGTGGCGATGGTGCGGCGCATCGCCTCGCGCGAACCGATGGGCTTCGGTCCGGCGTCGATCGTCACGACCACCATGGCCATCGGCGGTGCCGGGATCGGCTCGGCGAAGGACCCCTGGTCGTCGCCGGCGTGCCACACGGCGACGCCGCCGGGGATCGACCGCGTGGCCGACCCCGAGCCGCGTCGGGCCAGGCGGGACAGGTCGCGCGGGGACAGGTCGAGGCCGTACGCCGCCGAGGCCGCGGTGGCGAGCGCCGCGAACCCCGAGGCGCTCGAGGCCAGTCCGGCACCGGTCGGGACGGTGTTCTCGGACACGACGGACGCGCGGGCGTCGCTGCCGGCGAGCTCCCGCACCAGGTCGAGGAACTGCTGCACGCGCACCAGGGCGCCGTCGTCGACGACGTGACCGTTCAGCGTGAACCGGTCACGCGCCTCCTGGCCGTCACCGGAGCCGCCGTCCACCGTGACGGTGGTCGTCGTGGGGAACACGTCGAGGCCCATGGAGACGCTGCCCGTGGCGGGCAGCGCGAGCTGCGCGTCCGCCTTGCCCCAGTACTTGACGAGGGCGATGTTGGGGTGCGCGACGGCGGTGGCGGTCATCAAGCGCGGGCTCCGATCGTGGTGGTCCAGGTGGCTGCGGCCCCTGCGCCGCGGAGTGCGGCCGCGATGCGGTCCGCGTGGTCGTCGTCCGCGGCGAGTGCGAGCACGCACCCGCCCCGCCCGCCGCCGGTCAGCTTCGCGCCGAGGGCGTCCGCAGCTCGTGCGGCGTCGACGAGCCGGTCCAGGTCGGCACTCGACACGTCGAGTGCGCTGAGCAGGTCGTGCGCGGCGTCCATCGTGGCACCGAGCCCCTGTGCGTCGCCAGCCTCGAGTGTCCCCCGTGCCTGCCGTGCGAGCGCGCCGATCCGGTCGATGACCGCGTCGACGGCGACCGGGTCCTGGTCGTGCCGTTCCCGCACGGCCGCGACCGCCTGCCGGGTGTGGCCGGAGACACCGGTGTCGGCGACGACGAAGGTGAAGCGGGCCCCGAGGGCGACGGGCTCGATGCGGCCGCCCTCGAACCAGACCGGCACCGCGGCGACGACACCGCGGGCGTCGAGTCCTGACGGGCGACCGTGAGCGACCCGCTCGCACTCCTGGATGAGGTCGTGGTGGGTCTCGGCGTCGAGGGTCTCGCCGAGGGCGTCCGCGACGGCTGCCGTCACGGCGGCCGCGACCGCTGCGCTGGACCCCATGCCCCGGGCGGTCGGGACCTCGCTGTCGACCCGGACGTGGAAGTGCCGGTCGGTCACGCCGAAGTGCCGCAGGGTCGCGGTGACGGCGGTGACGGTCGGCATCACGGCAGCGGGTGCGAGGTCGAGCGGGCCGGTGTGCACCGTGGACTCGAGGGTGTGCCCGACGACGGTGCCGGTGGCCTCGTCGACGCCGGCGGTGACGGGGCTCACGGTCGCGACGACCCGGGCGTCGAGCACCGGCAGGACGAGTGCGGGTGCGCCGTAGACCACGGCGTGCTCACCGATCAGGATCGTCTTGCCGTGGGACGACGCGGTCCCGGAGCCGGGGGTCGTGGTGGAGTCGAGGTCGCTGCTGGTCATCGTGGGTCACGTCAGCCTAACCGTCCGGGCCGGAGCACGTGTTGGGTTGTGCACAACCGAGTTGCGTGCGATCCTGGTGGCATGCCCGTGACCGACGAGATGGTGTGCTTCTCCCTCTACGCAGCGAGCCGCGCGACCACGCAGGCGTACCGCTCGCTGCTCGAACCCTGGGGACTGACCTACCCGCAGTACCTGGTGCTCGTGACCCTGTGGATCGAGGGCGATCAGACCGTCTCGAGCCTCGGTGACCACCTGCAGCTCGACTCCGGCACCCTGTCGCCCCTGCTCCGCCGCATGGAGCAGTCCGAGCTCGTCCGCCGCGAACGCCGCAGCACCGACGAGCGCGTCGTGACGATCACGCTCGGCGACCGCGGCCGCACCATCCGTGCCGACCTCGCGCACATCCCGGCGACGATCGCCGCCGGCATGGGGCTCCCCGACGAGCAGGCCGCCACGGAGCTCATCGCGACCCTGCACCGGCTGACCGAGACGATGCACGCCGCGGCCACGAACACACCGGCTCGAGACTCGACCTGAGCGACACTTCTCGCCGCGCAGCGCCCGAGATCTGTCGGCCAGCCCGAGTCTCGGGCCAGGCCGCCACTGACCCCACGAAGGAAGGAACACCATGGAAGCCCTCTACACCGCCGAGGCCCTGGCCACCGGCGAAGGCCGCAACGGCCACGTCGCCACGAGCGACGGCACGGTCGAGTTCGACCTCGCCATCCCGAAGGAGATGGGTGGCTCCGGCAACGGCGCCAACCCCGAGCAGCTCTTCGCCGCCGGGTACGCCGCCTGCTTCCACTCCGCGCTGCAGGGCGTCGCCCGCAGCCAGAAGGTGAAGATCACCGACTCGTCCGTCGGCGGCCGCGTCCAGATCGGCCCGAACGGCAACGGCGGCTACCAGCTCGCCGTCATGCTCGAGGTCGTCATCCCCGGCCTGGAGCACGACCAGGCCCAGGCACTCGCCGACGCAGCCCACCAGGTCTGCCCGTACTCGAACGCGACCCGCGGCAACATCGACGTCACCATCGTCGTCTCGGAGGACTGACCCATGAGCACCACCACCCCCACCACCATGCGCGCCGTCGTCCACGAGACGTTCGCCGAGCCCGCCGACGTCCTCGAGGTGCAGGAGCGCCCCGTCCCCACGCCCGGCGCCGGCGAGGTCCTCGTCCGCACGGTCCTCTCCCCCATCCACAACCACGACCTGTGGACCGTCCGCGGCACCTACGGCTTCAAGCCCGAGCTGCCCGCAGCCTCGGGCACCGAGGCGCTCGGCGTCGTCGAGGCCCTGGGCGAGGGCGTCACGAACCTGACGGTCGGCCAGCGCGTCGCCGGCGGTGCCTTCGGCGTCTGGGCCGAGTACTACACCGCGAACGCCGCCGGGCTCGTCCCGGTGCCGGACGCCATGACCGACGAGGCCGCAGCACAGCTCGTCTCGATGCCGTTCAGCGCCATCAGCCTGCTGCACTCACTCGACCTGCACGAGGGCGACTGGCTCATCCAGAACGCCGCGAACGGTGCCGTCGGGCGCATGGTCGCCCAGCTCGGCGCGGCCCGCGGCATCAACGTCATCGGCCTGGTGCGTCGCGCCGCCGGTGTCGAGGAGATGCGCGAGCAGGGCATCGAGCGCATCGTCGCCACCGACGCGGACGACTGGAAGGACCAGGTCGCCACGATCACCGGAGGCGCCCCGATCGTCGCCGGTGTCGAGTCCGTCGGTGGCAAGGCCGCCGGCGACATCGCCAGCGTGCTCGGCGAGAACGCGACCCTCGTCGTCTTCGGCGCGATGGCCTCGCCCACGCTCGAGATCCCGTCCGGCAAGGTCATCTTCGGCCAGCTCACCGTGAAGGGCTTCTGGGGCAGCGTCGTCAGCAAGACGATGCCGGCCGAGACGAAGGGCCAGCTCTTCGGCGAGCTCATCACCCGCGTGCTCGACGGCTCGCTGACGCTCCCCGTCG
The DNA here is from genome assembly GCF_015350935.1 of Curtobacterium sp. VKM Ac-2887. Taxonomy (NCBI): domain Bacteria; kingdom Bacillati; phylum Actinomycetota; class Actinomycetes; order Micrococcales; family Microbacteriaceae; genus Curtobacterium; species Curtobacterium sp. VKM Ac-2887. The sequence continues at coordinate 92,756 of NZ_JADKSB010000014.1, forward strand.
CCGAGACCTTCGCCTTCGAGGACGTCCGCGACGCCGTCCGCGCCTCGGACACCGCCGGCCGCGTCGGCAAGGTGCTCCTGCGCCCGTAGCGCGACCACTGAACGGACGGGAGGCCCGGTGCCAGCTGGCACCGGGCC